>JARLHR010000010.1 GCA_031292145.1 Clostridium sp.
CTAGGTTTATTTCAGTGCGTTTAAAAGTCAGAAATCTTTCAATAATTGATGTGGGATTTTAAACATTTGGAAATTTACTGGTTTAAACCGAAAAGGAGCATCGCTCATGATTAAAATTTAATCATTTTGCGACACTCTCTTCTTTTTTTTGGACTCTTTTAAAAATTCGTGGTAAAATTAGAACAAAAGTTCGATATAAATTTTTGTAGGTGATTATATGAGAAAAATCAAAATTTTACATACAGCAGATATACATTTTGATACCCCTTTTAGTGGGATGACACCGAAGCAGGCTTTAAAGAGCAAGGAAGAATTAAAACTAGTTTTTGAAAAGATAATTCAGCTTAGTTTGGAAAAACAAGTAGATATTCTTTTAATAGCAGGAGATATTTTTGATAACTTATCTGTTAACAAGAGTACCCTACATTTTATAAAAACTTGTTTCGAGAAAATAAATAATATTTATGTATTCATAAGCCCAGGAAACCATGATCCATTTAATGAAAAATCATTTTATAGCATCGTAGAATGGCCTAGCAATGTATATATATTTAAAGGTGAAATGGAAAAAGTTTTCTTAAAGGATTTAAATACTGTAGTTTGGGGTGCAGGTTTTAATAATACTCATGTTAATAAATCTTTATTAAAGGAAGTTAAAAGAGTAGAAGGATATAACAATATAATGGTTCTTCATGGTGAAATTTCAATTACTAAGGATGGAAATGATTATAATCCTATTATGGAAGAAGAAATAGCTAAAAGTAATATGGATTATATAGCATTGGGACATCGACATAAGTTTTCAGAAGTTAAAAAAGCGGAAAATACTTATTATAGTTATAGTGGATGTCCTCAAGGAAGAGGTTTTGATGAACTAGATGATAAAGGAATAGTTTTATTAGAACTTGAAGACAAATATATTGAGAGTCAGTTTATTAGAACATCAATTAGAAATTATTACGAGAAAGAAATAAGTATCGAAGGATGTTTTGGATATAATGAAGTAAAAGCGAGGATTATAAATGAAATTATTAGTTACGATAGAAAAAATAATTTCTATAAAATAATTTTAAAGGGCCCAGTAAGCGAAGAATTTACAATAAATGAAGATGTCTTCGAAGAACTATTAAAGAATGAATTTTATTTTATAAAAGTTATAGATAAAAGTGAAATTGAGCTTAATCTAAATGAGTTAATTAAAGGATATTCTTTAAGGAGTATATTTGCAAAAAAAATGTATGAAAGACTTCAAAAGGCAGAGAGTGAAGGAGAAAGGGAAATTATTGCTTTAGCACTTAAAATAGGGCTTCAAAGTATTTCTGGAGATGAGGTGAAAATCTTTGAGAATTAGAAGAGTTGATATACAGGCTTTTGCTGGGCTTAAAGGGAAAAGTTTGGATTTTACAAAGGGTTTTAATTTAATCTATGGAAAAAATGAAAAGGGAAAAAGCACAATTGAGAATTTTATTAAGATATGGCTTTATGGGATTGATAGTTCTCGAGGAAGATTTAATGATAGAAAAAGATATATGCCTATAACTGGTGAAAAAATCTCCGGGGAATTAGTAATAGAGCATAATGGAAAAGGATACATTATAAAAAGGAGTTTTGGAGTAACTAAAAAAGAAGATACTTGTGAAATTTTAGATGAGATAACTGGTGAAATATTAGAAATTGATAATAAAAACGAGCCAGGTAAATATTTTTTTGATATAAATTTAGCTACTTTCGTGAAAACTTTATTTATAAGCCAATTAGGCGTTATGGTCTCTAAAGACAAAGAAGAAGAGATAATGGAGAAAATAACTAACATATATAATACTGGGGATGAAAATACTTCAGTAAAAAAAATAATTGAAAAGCTCGAAAAAAGGAAGAAGCAATTAGTTGGAGTAAGAAAAGGTGGAGAGCTTGATTTATTAAAGGAAAATAATGATTCTCTAAAAGCGGAGTTATGGGAAGCCTATAAATTGGGGGAAGAAAATGTTGATAATGAAGAGAATTTATTAAAAAAGAAAGAGTTAAAGGCGAAGATTAAAGAACAAATTCAAAAGTTGGATTTATATAAGAAGTATGTTAAAAAGGTGAAGTTACAGCAGGATTATAAGGAAATAAGTAGCTATTTAATTAAGGGTGAAGAACTTAAAAAAAAGCAGAAGGCTATAATTGCGGAGTTAAAAAAAGGTGATGAATATATAACAGTTGAATTTTTAGATGAAATCAATGAAAAGTCTTCAAAATACTTAAGTTTATTAGATGTAAAGCAAGAAAAGCTAAATAAGCTTTACGAATTACAGGAAGAATTAAAGGAAAAGAAGAAAGGCATAGGGATTTATAATATATTTTCTTCAATGGGAAATAACATAAAGGAGAAGATATATACCCTAAAGTCTGATGTTAAAAACTTAGAAGAAAAGCTTAATGATTTTATTAATATTCAAAATTCAATATCAAGATTAAAAATGGACATTAATAAAAGAGCTCTTAATATGGGTGATTTAGAAGTTATAAGTAAATCAAGAGAGGAAATAGAGGAACTGCTTAATTGCTATAAGGAAGGGCTGAAGGAATTAAAATATAAAGTAGAAAATCAAAATTATGATCAAGGAGAGGCCGAATCAAAAAGTTTTTATAGAAAAATAAAGGTTGTTTATTTAATTGGAACTATAAGCATCCTTGCTTTCGTTTATGGAGTATTAAAACAAATTATTCCTCTTATGATTGGTATGATACCTATATTTATTTCATTAGTAAGATTATATTTAAAATATTCTTTAGAAATAAAAAATATAGAGATTTTAAAAAAAAATAGAAGACTCATTGATGATCTAAAAGAAAAAATTTCAATCTATGAAGAAAAGCTTAATAGTTATATAAATAAACTAAACTGCAAATCTTATGAAGAACTTATCGGTAAGTTAACTCAGTATGATAAGTATAAAAGTTATAAAGGCAATATGGATTTGATTATCAAAAATAAGGAAGAAGAGATTAATAAGTATAATATTAGTCAGTTAAAAGCTGATTACAATAGAAATAAAGGAGTAATTTCTTCATTATATAGCGTATTGTCATGCACTTCTTTAGATGAGGTATTAGAAAAATTGCAAATATACGAGAAATTAAAGGAAGACATTATTAGAAATGAGTATGAGATCAATAGAATTAATCAAGAAATAAATAATGTTACAGAGCAATTAATTGATAGAGAGGAGGAAATAAGGAAAAAAACTTCTATATTAGGATTAGAAAATATAGATATAGCAGATCTCCATATGAATTTAATAGAATATAAAGAAAAAATAAATAAGATGAAAGAAATCAAAAATGCATTAGAAAATGTTGAAGAAACCTATAAGGTTTTAATAAAGGACAGAAACATAGATGAAATAAAGGAAGAAATGAAACAAATAGTAAGCCAAGATATAAATTATTCCTATGAATCAGAAGATGAAATAGATGGAGAAATTAGAAGCCAGTCCAATGAATTATTGAAAATTGAGAAAGAAATAAAGGATTTAGAGCACCTAATAGAAAAAAGATATTTAGGGAGAAGGGAGATTTCAGAAATTCAAGAAGAAATATTAATTAATAACGAGAGAACAATGAAGCTTGCAAAGGAATTTAACGCGTTAGAAATAGCTAGTGATATTCTTCAGGAATCCTTTAACGAAATTAAGAAGAATGTAGGGCCAGATTTAAATGACAAGGTTATAGATAAATTTAACTTTTTAACAAATGGGAATTATGAAGAAGCTAAAATATCAGAAGAATACAAGCTTAAATTAAGGAATGATGGCATATTATTCGATGCAGATATATTAAGCAATGGTGCCAAGGACCAATTATATTTAACATTAAGACTTTCTTTTATAAATATGTTATTTAAGAATAAAGAAGTTCCGATATTTTTGGATGATGCTTTTATTCAATATGATGATGAAAGAAGAGAAAAATCATTAGAGCTTTTGATTAATGAAGGCTTTGAACAAATAATTTTCTTTACTTGTCAGAAGATAGAAAAATCAATAATGAATAATTATCAATATGAATATAATTTAGTTAATCTATAGATGGATAATAGATATTCTTGACATATTTATACTTTGACAGTAATATTATTTATGAGATGCAAATGCAAATCAAATGCAAAAGTGAGGTATGATATGAAAAAGAAGATTATAGCAGGAGTATTAGCTTTATTCATGGGTGTTACACTAATTGGATGTCAAACTAATGCAAAAACTGTGGCACAAAATTCAACCGATGATAAATTAAATATTACTGTTTCAATATATCCATTAAAAGAATTTGCAGAGAAAATAGCTGGAGATAAAGCAACTGTAACATGTCTAGTTCCAGAGAATATGGAGCCTCATGATTATGAGCCTAAGACTAGAGACTTTAAGACCTTAGCTACCAGTAAAGCTTTTATTTATAATGGACTAGGTATGGAAGAATGGGTAGATCAAGTTAGTGAAGCTATCAAAGAAAATAACGTAACTATTGTAGATTCAAGTAATGGTATTGAAGCAAGAAAAGAAGGAGAGGCTGTTGACCCTCATATTTGGCTAAGTCCCAAAAATGCAGAAATACAATGTGAAAATATAAAAAATACCCTTGTTAAGTTAGATGAAAAGAACAAGGATTATTATGAAGAAAATTACAATAAGTTTAAAGATGAATTGGAAGGCTTATATAATGAATATAAACCTAAATTTGATGCATTAGATAAAAAGAATTTCATAACTGGTCATGCTGCCTTTGGATATTTATGCAGAGATTTTGGATTAACACAAAAATCAGTAGAAAATTTATTTGCAGAGGGAGAACCAACCCCAAAACAATTAGAAGAATTAGTTAACTTCTGCAAAGAAAATAATATAAAAACAGTTTTTTCAGAATCATTAGCAAGTCCTAAAGTTTCACAAACTTTAGCGAAAGAAGTAAACGCTGATGTAGTACCAATATTAACATTAGAATCTAAAGAAGATGATAAAAGTTACATAGAAGCTATGAGATATAACTTGGATGAAATATATAATTGTTTATCTAAAGAATAGAGAAAAAACAAAGTATAGTATTTAACAGAGATAAAAAGATTGTCTTGATAAATTAAATTTTGAAAGACAATCTTTTTGTTTTAGCTACACGAAAGAAAATAATAAGTTCAAGATGCTATGAGATGTTCTTATATGCAGAAAAGTTCCGTATTGCAGCATAGCTGCTCTTTTCATAAGTGCATAGCTACTCTTTTTTTTGTGTGTATATTTTTTATCAAATAAGGTATGTTTACTTCATAGTAGACTCTTATATGAATAGACTGACTTGTTATATTTTTCAGAATATATATTGATATTGCTTAAAACAGGCAATTGACACATTAATATAATAGTGTAAACTAGAAATAAGGATTTGTGGAATTTTCCACTGTATATGGATTTGATATCCATGAAATGTGTTTTTTGATATAATGTTTATCATTAATAGGGCATACTTTTATATATTATGGGAGTGTGATTTAATGAAATTTAATAAAAATACTTTGGGGTGGGAAATAATAATTCTTATAGCATAGATAAACAAAGAGAATATTAAAGGAAATACAAATTATTGAGATAAGGGGTATGCAAAATGGAGAATGATAAAAAGATTGCAGTATTGATTGATGCAGATAATGTATCAGATAAATATATAAAATATATATTTGATGAAATTTCTAATCATGGAACGCCAACCTATAAAAGAATCTATGGAGATTGGACCAAGCCACAGCTTGCTTCATGGAAAAGTGTGCTTCTTAATTATTCAATTACTCCAATTCAACAATATAGTTATACAACAGGTAAAAATGCAACGGATTCAGCGTTAATAATTGATGCAATGGATATACTTTATTCCAAGAATGTGGATGGGTTCTGCATTATTTCAAGTGATAGTGATTTTACAAGATTGGCTGCACGATTAAGAGAAGCTGGAATGTATGTTATTGGGATGGGAGAAAAGAAAACACCTACACCATTTATATCAGCTTGTGAAAAATTTAAATATCTTGAAGTTTTAGCTGGAAGTATTTCAAATACGATTATTACGAATGAAAATGAAATTGTGGAGAAACAACAAGCTCCTAAAGAAGGATTGGCAAACCTAGGAGAATTAATAAAGTCTATAAAGAGCATAATAGCAGAGAGATCAGATGAGGAAGGATGGATAAGCTTAGGCGAAGTTGGAACAAAACTTAATATGCGCTATCCAGATTTTGATACAAGAAATTATGGACATTCAAAGTTATCATCGTTTATACTATCATTAAATAAATTTGAAATAGAACCAGAAAAAAACAATCAAAGAAACTTACTTGTTAGAAATAAAGTTAAAAAATAAACGTGTTGTTTAGATAGTGTTATAATTTAAATTATTAGGTACATGAAAGTAAATAATAGACCAAAGATGCGATGAGATGTTCTTATATGCAGAAAAGTTCCGTATTGCAGCATAGCTACTCTTTTTTTATGTGTGTATTTTTTTGATTGTACGTTAGGCATAAAGCACATTAAAATGTCTTAGAATAAATACAAGATATTTTAATGTGCTTTTCATATACTATAATAAGTATTTTGAAAATTATAATTAAAAATTGTAAGGTAGCAATTGACACATTTTTCTAATACCGTACAATAGAATTAGGGATCTGACTAGTTATTTTTTTGAAGATCACTTAGGAAGAGCTAAATAAAAATGTGAATAGGGAGGTATCATGAGTTCAGCAGCTGAATTTTATAAAAATAGCATAGAAAAGAACAAAAAAGAAAGCAAGGCGTTAAGTACTAAGGTAAATATTGTTGGATGGAGTAGATTAATTGTAGTAATTTTGGGAGCTATAATTGATTATTTTTTATATAAGCAAAATGCTATCAGTTTGATTATAATATTAACTATAATTTTTATAGCTGTTTTTCTTACTTTAGTATTTTATCATAATAATATCTTTGAAAATAAAAAAAGGTTCGATTTATTAATAGAGATTAACGAAAAAGGAATTAAAAGATTAAGCGGACTATTTAAAGAATTTGAAGATAATGGGATTGAATACTTAGAGAATAAACATCCATTTATAAATGATTTAGATACATTTGGAAATAATTCGATTTTTCAATATATTAATTCTACTGTAACAAAAGGTGGAAGAGAGGAATTGGCAAAATTATTAAAGAGAGAAACGATTTTAAATAAGAAAGAAATAAAAGAAAGACAAGATGCTATACGAGAATTAGGCGAAAAAGTTGAATGGAGACAAAATTTAATTGTTGAAGGCAATTTGAAGAAGTCGAAGGATACAGATTTACTTGCTCTAATCAGATGGAGTAAAGAAAGAGAATCTTCAAGCCCTTTAAGAGTAGCAATTGCATGCACTTTTATTTTAGTAACAATGTTCTCAATATATTTAATAATAAAAGGGATAATACCTCAATCATTTTTACTTTTAGATCTTATGATAAATTTTGCAGTTGTTAAAATAATGTCTAGGAGTATGGCAAATGAACTTAAGTTATTTGAATCAATAAAAAATAGTGTTTATGGATATAGCAAAATTCTTGAATTAATAGAAGCTGAAAACTTCAAATCTTCATATTTAAAAAGTTTGCAAGATAAATTGAAAAATGATATATTAAGCTGTAAAGAAGAGATGAAAAAGTTTTCAGATGTATTAGATTGGGCAGGAAACAGCTCCTATAATGCATATTATTTACTTTTTAATATATTTGTATTTTTAGACGTTTTTTTAATGAGAAGTTTAGAAAAATGGAGAGAAAGAAATGGTGATAAACTTGAAGGCTGGCTAAAGGTCATGCACGAAATAGATGCTTTGAGTAGTATATGTAATTTATCTTTTGAAAATAAAGATTGGGTTTATCCTATAATTTTAGACAGTAATGAAATAGAAGGAATAAATATACGTCATCCACTTCTTGGCGATAGAGCTGTTAAAAACACATTTTCATTAGCAAAAGAGCATAAGGTAGCGTTAATTACAGGTTCTAATATGTCGGGAAAAAGTACATTTTTAAGAACCATAGGTGTAAACTTACTTCTTAGCTATATAGGGGCACCAGTATGTGCAGAGAGATTCTCTTGTGGAATTATGAATGTATATACTTGTATGAGAACGAAGGATAATTTAGAAGAAAGTATTTCTTCATTTTATGCAGAAATTTTAAGAATAAAAATATTAATAGAGGCATGCAAAAGAGGAGAAAAGATATTATTTCTTTTAGATGAAATATTTAAAGGTACAAATTCTAAGGATAGGCATACTGGTGCTATAGTATTGATAAAACAGTTAGTTGAACAAGGGGGAATAGGGCTTGTATCTACCCATGATTTAGAATTGTGTGATTTAGAAAATGAAAATAGAAGTATAATAAATTATAACTTTAGAGAATTCTATGAAAATGATAAAATTAAATTTGATTATATATTAAGAAAAGGAAAAAGTGAAACTCAAAATGCAATTCATTTAATGAGACTTGCAGGTATAGAGATTGAGGCATATTCAAAAAAATAATAAGTCAGTATGCTAGTCTATTTTCCGTCATACTGCGTCGGCATGTTTACCTAATAGGCCCGCTATGAGGCAAACATACTTCCTTGTCTGACGGGAAATATACATCGCATCATAGACTTATTATTTTTTTTCATATGCCTAAGAAATAAATTTATTAAATATATAGAGGTAACTTTAGAAAGGATTAGATATGGGGTACATCATTATTGATTTGGAGTTTAACAATTTAAAAAATATAACTAATTATAACAAGGAATTTTTTGAAACATATGGAGATTTTAACGATATAGGATTAGAAAATGAAATTATAGAAATAGGTGCAATAAAAGTAGATAAATATATGAAGCCTATAAGTGAGATTAGGGAATATGTCAAACCTAAAATATTTCCAGTAATTAATCCGATAGTTACAGAAATTACAAAGATAAATGAGGATATCCTTAATGAAAAGGGTATATCTTTTGAAGAAGCCATAAATAAGCTTAAAGATATGTTTGAAGAAGGCGATGTCCTATGTTCATGGGCAAAAGATGATATTGCAGAATTAATTATAAATGCAAATTATTATAAATTTAATGATTTGAAATGGCTTAATGAATATTTAGATATCCAAGAATATGTTACAAAAATGCTAGGTCATAAAAAAGCATTGGGATTGAAAGTGGCTTTGGATGAATTGAAAATTAAGGTAGATGAGACAAAGTTGCACGATGCGCTAAATGATGCAAGGTATACAGTTGAAGTGTTTAAGAGGGTATATAATTCTAGAATTATAAATAATTATATTGTCAAAGACATATATAATATGCCAGCAATACATGTATCTAATTTAGAGAATGTGGAAATTGATGAAGAAAATTTAATGTTACAATGCCCTAAATGTGGAAAGAGAGTTGAATTAGAAACACCAATAAGGCTTTTAAATTGGAGATTTGTAGGTGTAGGTACATGTCAAAAATGCAATAGTAATGTTTTATGTGAAGTTGTAATTAAAAAAACGCTTCAAGGAGAAGAGAAGAATACTGAAATTACTAGTATATTAAAAAATGAAAGATATTTAGATTATATTTATAAATTGAACAATAATTCAAATTAAAAGTTAATGACTAATTAAGGCGCAATCAAAAAAATACTAGATCAGTATACTTATCTAGTGTTTTCTTTCATATGCTTAAACAAATATATTAATAATACTTAAGAATTTCTTTAAAGAATTTTAATATAAAATATGATAAAATATATTTAAAATAAAAATCAAATGAATAAATTTAAGGAAAGGATTTTATTTATGAATATAGCCTTTTTTCTTACACCAAAAAATGAAGTAGTATGTGAAAATCAAGATTCAACAATGAGACAAGTTATGGAGAGAATGGAACACCATGGATATACGGCGATACCAATTATAGATAGAGAAGGGAAATATGTAGGAACGTTAACAGAAGGGGATTTATTGTGGAAATTAAAAAACACTAATAACTTAAATTTTAAGAATACTGAATCTATTAAAGTCAAAGATATCCCTAGGAGAATAAATCATAAGTCTGTTTCTATAACATCTAATATAGAAAGTCTGATATCATTATCTGTAAGTCAAAATTTTGTTCCAGTAACTGATGATAATGGGACTTTTATTGGTATAATAAAAAGAAGCGATATAATAAATTATTGCTTTAATGAAATGGAAAGAAGAAAAGATTTAGAGATACAACAATTTTCAATGTATTATGAAGGATAAAGAGATATAGAGACCCAACATGTATTTTAAACTTATGTGGTAACTTACCGAAATCATAAATATTTTTATTTCGAAGGACTATGAAAATGTCGCTGAAGGTTCTAAGTTGCAAGTTGCACCCAATTCAGCATGCTCCCGCTTTCAGCGTGACAAGCTAAATTGGAACAACTTACAACTAAGAACCTTTAACAGCTCA
>JARLHR010000144.1 GCA_031292145.1 Clostridium sp.
ACTAACACCATTATTATATTACATTAAAAATAATTTTGCAAGTATTTTTTAAATCAAAAAAAGCCTTGTTTTAAGGCTTTTGAACGCAATTTATATAAAATTTATTCCTAAAGATTCATGGTGTTAGCTTCTAAAGACGGGATTTTCTAAATTATTCCAATATTCTTAATATCAGCATATCTGGACGGCCTTATGGGCGTTATAAGCTTCACTCTCAGATATTATTTTACCACAATATTGATCTATCATCCTAATTTAAATTAAATAAAAAAACTGCCTATTCTTTTAAGGAAAGCAGCTTCTCTTTACAAAGATTTTTTATGTGTTATTGACAGGAAATTTATTTTAGTATAATACCTGACTTTGGTATCAGGCATTAAAAAATGGTGCTAACTGAATAAAAATTACAAGTGTAAGGCTGTTGCGGTAATGCAGCAGCCTTTTAAGTATTCGGAAATTTAACTTATATTTTATAGTTGAACATCGATTTTATTTGTGTCTCCGTCAGAAAATAATTCGTCAATGGAAGATTGAATATTTTTGATATATCGTTTATAAAATCTGAATAAGTTGTTGTGTTGATATATTTGCTCTCAGCTTTAGTAGCTTTGAAACCTCTAATAAAGTCAAAAATTTCTGTAGTAGAGTATTTATTATCCAGAATCTTGAACTGAAGGAGTCTTTCAAGAAGCACAGAAAGATAACAAATTAGAAAATGTCCCTTTATACTATCTTCCTTTTGAAGAAATACAGGACGCGCATCAAGATCGGATTTCATTATTTTAAAGGATTCTTCTATGCGCCAGAGATTATGGTAAGTGTTATACATATCCTGATCAGTCATTTCAATTTCAGATGTTACAAGAAGGTTATAACCTGCAAACATTAAATCTTTATCAATGGCATCTTGATTGATGCTTACGTCAGCCTTATTCCCTTTGCTATCAGTAAAATTAACATATTTTCCAGTTTCACCATAGTCATTTTTCTTTGCTTGAGATAAGGTTAATGATTTAGCTTTTTCGACCATTCTGTTTATTTCATATCTCTTTTTTGCAGCAAGAGTAGAATTATATGTAAGGAGTCTTTTTTCTGTAAGATTCACTGTAACTTTTTTTCCCTCATGTTCCACAGTATATGGAAATTTATCTATACATGATTTATAACAATACAAAACTTTACCGCTCCTGTCTTTCATCTCATTAAAATCATGATCAAGCAGAACCCACACTTTTTCCTTTTCAGAAAGTCCTTTGACAGATTTTGAAAACAGGTATCCGTCACTATTTGTTTTTGAAAAAACAATGTTTTGGGCGCAGTTAAGCCCTTTGTCTGCTACGTGTATGGTCTTTCCGGTAATGTTGTTTTGCTTTTTCAGATGATTGATTACATCTCTAAGTACTGGTTTTTCAGATTCATTACCTGGGTACATCTTCATTCCAATAGGTATTTGATGACTATCTAATAAAAGACCAAGACCTACTATCGGATTTTTTTTGTTTTCTTTGCTTGGACCTTTTCTTCTAAAATCATCTTCTCTGTCAATTTCAAAATAGAAGTTTGTACAGTCAAAATAGGTTTTTGAAGTATCGACGCCATATACGCCTTCAACTTGTGCAGTGAATAATTCTATAAATTTTTCGTAGTTGCTGCCAAGAAATGATAACCCATCAAGAAGCTGATCATAGGAGTAATTGGAGGAATGATAAAGATTAGGTAATACCTCGTGAAAAGTTCTATTCTTGCTACATGGATTAACACTTCTGGCATATACAAGAGATGAGAGCAGTTCGTAAAGATCGTATTCAAAGTCATTTGTGAGTTTAAAATAGTCAACATATTTTTTGATATTCAGCCTATCTAATATACTTTTTAACAGGAAATAGCCAAGATAAAGAATAGGAGACTTATCAGATATTTTTCTAATACCATCCTCATTTTTGATTTTGTTAAGATCATCAACTTCTTTCTGAAAATGAGCAATGGGATTTTCAATACCATTTTTCAAATGGGTCTCAATTGATCCTAAAGATTTATAGCATTTATGAGCAGTACCCTTCTTATCATGGTTGTAGAAGCTCTCATATATAGCGAGATAAGTTCTGTTTTTAAGCGTTGTTTTTTTTAGAAAATAAGCCATAAACACCTCCAAAAAATTGCACCACTAACACCATTATTATATTACATTAAAAATAATTTTGCAAGTATTTTTTAAATCAAAAAAAGCCTTGTTTTAAGGCTTTTGAACGCAATTTATATAAAATTTATTCCTAAAGATTCATGGTGTTAGCTTCTAAAGACGGG
>JARLHR010000145.1 GCA_031292145.1 Clostridium sp.
ATTTCCCTCAAAATTAGACAATTAAAAATATTGTTATTCTTAACTTAAATCAATTAACAACTGACTATAAGGAGAACAAGCATTATTCACGGTAACATTTACAAAGAAAAAAATCTAAAGACTGAAATACATTTTAAATTCTTTTGTAAGTATTGAAAACAAGGGAAAACAATACATATACATTTCTTACTAAGTCTTTATAATTCAATCTGTTAATTTGTTACTTTCTTTCTCTTTGTTTCTTGACTCTTTCCTTTTTTTGTTACTTATTTGTTACTCATAGACAAAACACTTTTTATGAGGCTTGAAAATGAAAGTAACTTTAAGAGAAAAACAGCTTAAGGATAAAGGAATTTCTTTATATCTGGACATTTACCATTCCGGAAAAAGAAGATATGAATTTCTTAATTTATATCTTACAAAAGACAAAGAGCAAAATAAAAAGATTAGGCATTTAGCCACAAAAATCAGAGATCAAAGAGCCTTAGAATTAGCTAATGATGAATATGGTTTTGTTTCCGATAATAAAAAAAATATAAGTTTCATTGATTATTTTCAGAAAATAGAAAGCACTTACAAGAAACACAGTATTTATTACAGCACTCTGAAACACCTGAAAGATTTTACAAAGAGCAAAATATTCTTTAAGGAAATAGATGAAAAATTCCTGATAAAATTTCAGGAATATTTACAGGGGTTAAGTATTAGTAAAAATTCAGCAAGGGAGTATTTTTCAGTAACTAAAAGAATCCTGAAAAGAGCTGTAAGAGATAAAATCATTCAAAAGAATCCGGCTGATTTTGTAGATAATATTAAAGGGAATGATGTTCAAAGGGATTTTCTTAATGAATCAGAGGTTAAATTATTAGCTAAAACAGAATGTAAATATCCAGATATTAAAAGAGCCTTTTTGTTATCCTGTTTTACCGGCCTTAGATTTTCAGATATTAAACAATTGAAATGGAATGATATAAAAGAAGATCACATTCAAAAGAGAATTCAAAAGACACAAGATTTTATTTACATACCTTTAAGTATAACAGCCAAATCAATTCTAAATAATAATAACAATATTTTCCCCTTACCTGATAACCTTGTATTTACCTTGCCTAAAAGATGGTTTTCAAATCATATACTTAAACAATGGTTTAAACAAGCTGAAATAGATATAAATGCACATTGGCACATTTCCAGACATACATTTGCAAGTTTGAATATTACACAAGGAGCTGAATTATATACTGTTTCAAAGTTATTGGGACACAAGAATTTAAGAACTACTGAAATTTATTCCAGACTTGTCAATGAAAAGAAAAAAGAGGCAATTGATAGGCTTCCTGTTATAGAAATAATGAATTGATAAAAGGAATAAATAATATGGAAAATGAGGAAATTAAAGACCTTAAAACAAGGGAAGCATTTGAAAGGTTAGATAATGGTTCTGATTTTATGAAAGAAATGAAACAAAAGATTTTGGAGGGGCAAAAATTAAGTGAAGATATAAATAAGTTTTACAAAAGAAATATGAAAGGACTAGAATATGAACAAAGTAACGATCTTGAAAGTGCTATTTTAGAGTATGAAAAAAATATGAATGAATTTCCTAACTATAACCACCCATATTTTTGTTTATGTGAAATTTATAGAAATAGAAAAGACTATTATAAGGAGATAAGAATAATATTAAATGCCTTCTATAACATACCTGAAAGAAAAGAATATTATGAAAAGAGAATGGAGAGAACATTAATCTTAAAGGCTAAATCAGAGGGGGAAAAAATAGAAAGAAGAAATGCTAAGGGAACAAAATGAAAACAAAGCCGATTAAAAAGGTAAAAAGAAATTATGCTGAATTAGGAGACCGGTTTACTAAATTTATAAGATATTGTTCTTTTGTTGAACTATCCCCAAAACAAAGAAATGAATTTGTTTTAATAATAAAAGAACTATTTAAGTTTGATGGTTTTGTTAGCAATCGGGTTGCTAATAGACTAATGGGAATGAGAAAAGAAAAACTAAATCTATTGAAGTTTGATAAGTCATTATTAAGGGAAATAAACTTATCAATTATTTCACTTTTTAGAGAAATGTTAATAATAGATTATCTTGAGAAAACAAAATTCTTAGAAGGTTTGAATATTGATTCACAAGTAAAAATTAGCAGTAAAATAAGAGCAATGTTTGAAATACTTATTACTGATAAACCAGAATTATTAGAAAGTAAAAACATTCTTATATCAGAGGAATTGAGCAAATATTTTGAGATTGAACTGAAAATTTTGAATTTACCCTTAATGAAATTGGAAGAACTCAAAAAAGCAAAGAGTAAATCAAACAGAAACCCAATTATACCAGAAAGATTAGAGCTTTATAAAACAATAATATTGAAAATTGCTGAAGCTGAATCAAGAGGATTAAAACCAAACATTCAAAGCATTTGTGATGATTTTAATCCTAATCCAAGTGTTGATTTGAGACCGGCATTTGATAAATGGAAAAGAAAAAACAAAATATTCTTTGAAGTTTTAAAACAAGAGGCTAAAATATTTATAGAACAACTTGAAGCATTAGGGGAATATGAACCAATTAAACCTTTAAAAGGTTAGATTAATTAAACTGTTTATTCAGGTCTAACATTCCTTTCCTATATTTATTTCTTTTGTATCAATGATTATCACTAATAAATCGGAGATATAAAATGAATCACTTAAGCCTTGAAAAACTAAACAGCAATCTTGAAACTTACCTGAAGCAAGATGAAAAACCTTTCACCTTAATTGAAGCCTCAAAATATCTGAATATTTCCAAAAGTTATCTCTACAAAATGACTCACAAAAAACTGATTACTCACTTTAAGCCTAATGGAAAGAAAATATATTTCCAGAGAGCTGACCTTAATAATTGGTTATTCAGAAATAAAAGGGAATCAGATTCAGAGATTGAACAAAAAGCAACTGATTATATTTTTAATAGTGAGGTTAAAAAATGAAAGTAATTGATTGCTATTATCGGCTTGAAAAACTGAATCCAGAAAAAAGCAAATCAAGATTTGATCTTGTTTACAATTCAGATATTTATGAACCGGTTCACAATCCAAACCCTAAAGGTGAGGTATTTATATATTTGGGTTCTAATCCAAATATAAAAGCAAATGGACACAGGAAAACCGATCTAACTATTTCAGCAAGAAATAAACACCTTACAAGTGTATTTATTCCAGAGATAGAAAAACCTAACCTTGCTTATGGTGATTATTCTCAAGATGCAATTTTAATCATACTATCTGAAAAATCAATTGAATTACTAATTTCTAAAGGTAATAAAAACATTTTACCAAACCTTTATAACTTACTTTTTGATGATGAACTTAATGAGGAAATTGAAGCCTTCAGAATTCAAATAAAAGAGCCTATTAAGATTGCTGAAAATATTCTTTCTAAAGTATCTCTTTAATAAATGGTAAAAAGTAACAGTAAGTGTTACAGGAATAATTAAAGATGTATGACACAATAGGAATGTTTTTAGAAGATAGTCTCTTAAAAGAAGGATTACTTACTAATTCATCAGAAAGTTATAATCAAATGACAGGTGAGGCAATTATCAGAGGTAATTATGAAAACCTTAGAATTAAAATGAATGGGAATAAAGTTTCTGTGATTGGTTCATTACCCAAATTTTATTTTGGTGATAATCTTCAGCAACTAACCAGAAAAGACACAGAAAAAGCAATTGAAAAGGCTTCAGATTTATTACAATTACCATTAAAAGAAAGCAAGGTTTTTAGGTTAGATGTTGGTTCAAACTTCAATCTGAATGAACCCTTAAACAATTATTATTCTTGTTTGGGGAACTTATCCAGGTTCAAAAAATCATTGATAGCAAATAAACAGAGTTTGTTATATACAACAACACAAAAAGCACTTGAGTTTTATGATAAAAGCCGGGAAATGAAAAGATCAAAACAAAACATTCCAGCTCTGTTTAATGGAAAGAATGTATTGAGGTATGAATTACACCTAACCAGAAATATAAAAAATTTATTGAAGATCCCTGAATTAAGGACAAAACATTTATTTGAGGAATCAGTTTATATGAAAGGAATTGATTTTTGGAAAGATTCTTATTTTTCAATTCAAAGAATTAACCGGTTAAAATTTAATAGTGAGGCAATTATTATGATAAATGCAAGGAAACTAAAAAACCAACTTGCTTTAATTGGTTTAAAATCAATTGGTGAAAGTGAACTTTTAGAAATGATTGAAGCAAACAAAGGACAAATAAAACACCGGGAACAAATAAGCAGAATGAAAGATATAGTTAAAGAGCTGTCAAAAGAAAAGGAATTTACAGAGCCTAATGAATCTATCAAAGAACTTGATTCAAAAGTTTCAAGGGTTGCTAAGTATTACCGGTAATGAATAATTGTCCTATGAGGCTCTAATGAGGTTTAAAAGCAAATTTAAGAGGCATATATGAAAACCAAACCAGATCAAAGACATAAAAACAAAGAGATTACAAAAACCTCCCCCCTTGTAATATCCGGAATAACAGCACCCAAAAACATTAAAGAAGCTAAAAGGATATTATCAAAGCTCATTAGTGCATTCATCAAAGGGGATATTGAAGATCAAAAAGCAAAAACCCTTTGCTATTTGCTTAACTCATTTGTAATGATAATCAGAGATAATGATTTTGAGAATAGACTTCAATTACTTGAAACTAATATGAAAGGTGAAAAATGAAAAACCAGAATTTATTAAACCGGCTTAATCAACTTGAAATTAAACACAAGGATTCATTTTCAAATGAAAATCTTATTAAATTTCTGGAATCCTTACCGGCTGAAGATAAGGAGAAAATAAGCTATTCAGGGGGGGAAGCTATTTTCTTTCAAGGGAATGCTGAAGATTGGAAAAGAATTATTTTACCCTTTGGTAATACAGGTAAAATTATTTTTATAGAAGATTTTACAAATGATGAACTAAGGGATTTGACAAAGGGAAAGATAAATTATTCCCTTAATGAAGAAAGCATTAAAAAAGATTCAAAAAAATGTCAAATAAACTATGTCAAACCTATTAGAAATGAATCAGTTTAAACAGCCTAAGGACATTTAGAAAATGTTCCTTTATCTTACTTTTTCCTCAATTATGTTTCTTATTTGTTACTTTCAAAAAGAAAAAATCCCACATCTTATTGTTATATAATACTTTCTAAAGACTAAAGTACATTTTAAATTCAAAAGGATGGGGCATTGTACCTATCGACATTATTTCTTCTTCTTTAATCTTAACCCACTGCATAAGGAGCTCATCAGTAAAGATGTTATTCAATTTCAGAAAAGCATTATCCGCATGGAGGGCATCG
>JARLHR010000011.1 GCA_031292145.1 Clostridium sp.
GATTCTCAAGTGATTCATTTTGTATATTAATGCATCTATCTAGTACTGCACTAATAAATTTAGAATCAAAAAGCTCAGATGAGTCATTTTGAATACTTTCATTAGCAGAATTTAATTCAGATTCTAATGTTTGAATTTCTTTTTTTATTTGCCTAATTTTATCCATAAGGATATCAGTTAAATCATCAGCTATAGCTAACTTTTCAACAAGACCATTTAATTGTTTCGTTTTCACAGCTATTTGTTTTTCAATATTAGCTTTTTTATTTTTTTCAGTTTTTATTGAATTATGTTCTTTCTTTAGGCGTTGAATTCTATTTAAGAATTCTTTTTTATTTTTAGCCATCTCTACTAAGCTATCCAAAACACATTCTTCAAGTTTCCCTCCATCTAGATTTTTACTAGAGCATAATTTACCGCTGCTACGCCTTTTTAAGTTACATTTATAATATACTTTTTCTTCATCTCTATGGCCCTGAAAAACACCCATAGTGCTTCCACAATGAATACACTTTAGTTTGCTTGTAAGTATAGCTCTATTAGTCTTGCCTAGATTAGGAGCTAATGATTTATTAGCATTAATTTGTTGTTGAGCTTTTACCCAAATATCAGGCTCAATGAACCCCTTGCATCTTTTACTTACAGAAGCAACCCATTCAGATTTATCTTTAAATGGTGTTGTCCTTTTGCCATCTTTAGTGAGATTATATGATCTTTTATTATAAACTAGTATTCCATGAACTCCATCTGGGGTACCATAAACATTTATATTTTGATCTTCAAGAATTTTAATAACAGCATCTGAACTTTTAACATGAATAGGATTCGTTAAAATTTTATGTAAAGTACTATAAGCAAAATAATGGCCATTAGGGAGATTTATGTTATTTTTCATTAAGTATTTGAAAGTTTGATGTATAGAACCAACCTCTAAATATATATCAAAAACCTGTTTAATCAATTTTATTTCTTCAGGTACTTGAACTAAATAAGAGATACATTTTTCATTTCCATTTTCATCAATATATTTTTCTCTTATACTTGAATATCCAAATGGGGGAGCTCCGCATAACCAGTAGCCGTTCTTAGCAAGTTCTATCATATTATCCC
>JARLHR010000146.1 GCA_031292145.1 Clostridium sp.
TATAGGCATTAATAATAAATATTGTTATTAATACCTTTAAATCTGAGATGATTAATTTTATGTCGAAGTCATGCAGATTTTCTTTTTATGAAAAGGTCTATCAATATTGACATAATAATCTTTACAATTCTTACAATAAAAAGGCCTCATATCATTTATATATTTATCATTGTATAATTCCTCATTTAAGTTGTCTTTGGGTTTACTTTTCAGTATTATCGGGTTTATTATTTTCGGTAGTTCTGAATTCCAATCGTCCATATTATATCATAATATAAATAATTATGCATTTTTCATTAGATTAGAAAAAGAAGACTGAAATATATTTTATTTATTTGTTCATATATCACTTAAAGATATAAAGTTATTAATAGTTATAAATAGTTATAAATAGTTAAAATGACCGAAAAAGTAAATATGTGTACAAAAGGTACAATCTACAAAATAGTCAATGATGTCAATGATGAGATATATGTTGGGTCTACTTGCAAATCCTTATCAAATAGAATGTCCAATCATCGCTCTGCTAGTAGAGATCCTTTGAAATACAAAGATCGAAAGATTTATACAGCAATGAGAGATAATGATAAAAGATTTGATATCATTTTATTAGAATCATTTCCATGCAAGACAAAAGACGAATTACATGCTCGTGAACATCATTACATAACAACATTGAAACCAACCTTAAATGGTCAGGGTGCTATTCTTGATATTGAAAATAGAAAAGTTGTTCAGAAGAATTGGCGAGATGAGAATTTCGATTCACGTAAAGAGTATGCTGATAAATATAGATTAGAACATCTGGACAAGATAAGAAAACAGAAATTGGAATGGTCTCGTCAGCGTGTTATTTGTGAAGTGTGTAATTTGAATGTATGTCGTGGTTCTTTGTCTAAACATTTGAAACAACATAACAAAATTACTGTTTAAAATGTCTACGTGTACATTCACAACCTCGCGAACCACCATGTAAAATGGTATCTGTGTGACAGGCGCTGCTTGGATACGAATGCAGACCTCCCCGATGGCCGGATGACGTATCTAATAGTATGCTTCCATCCCCTGTATTCTATCCCCTGTACTCCTGGCATGTGCAGGTGTGCACTGCCAGTCATTTATTCCA
>JARLHR010000147.1 GCA_031292145.1 Clostridium sp.
ATTTTTGGAGAAATTAAATATACAATAAAGCAGTTATCAAAAGGACAATCGATATGGATACAAATACAGTCAGACTTCACCGGGTACTTAAGGCAAAACCAGAAAAAGTATACAGGGCATTTCTTGATCCGGATGCTATGGACACAGCCATTCATTTGGCGGAGAATATTTAGAACTAGTACCAAACGAGCGAATTTGTCATACAGATAAATTTGATAATCCAAACATGAAGGGAGAAATGAAGACAACAATTGTATTTAAGCAGGTTTCCGTCGGGACAGAGATAAATATAGTTCAGGAAGGAATACCTGAAGTAATTCCTGTGGAAGCATGTTACCTTGGATGGCAGGAATCACTTATGCTTCTTGCGAAGCTTGTTGAAGTGGAGATACCGGATTGAGTATAAGCATGGTTTGGGTTTCGTTATAGTCGGAGTGTTTATAGGAGTCGATTTGTTCTGCAAAGCGAGCAACCAGATCAGCTATAATTTTTTTTGCATTATCTTTCTGCACCAATCCCTCAGATAAATTACTTTTGGAGTTATAATTTAGGGGAATATTGGAGAAGGGGAAGAGGAGAGGAATAATTGTAACTAATATTTTTAATTATTAAATTGATTTTACGGTTTTACAATTATCATGGGATGTTAATTGAACAGTAAATCGGTTCTACAGATTATCCTAAGGAATATTTTCTTTCGCACTAAACTAATCTTTTTATTACAATTTTTATTTTTTTACAATGGTGTTTTAGAGGCACAATGGGTACAAACCAATGGCCCCAGGATAGGTACATACATAACTTGTATCGCAACAAAAGGAGATGATATTTTTGCATGCAATGATGATGCTATATATCGTTCTAAAAATGCTGGGGCAAGCTGGGACATGTTAAATTTTGGCCCTTCTTATCTTTATAGTATAACATCAATTGCTATCAGGGATAGCAATATTTATCTGGGGACTGATGGGGGTGGAGTATATCTATCAACAAATTATGGTACAAATTGGTCGCCCGTAAATAATGGTTTAGACTACCCATATGTATTTTCTGTAGCAGTTTGTGATACCGTTGTTTATGCAGGCACGCACCATAATGGAGGAGTGTATCGGACAGATAATAATGGAACTAGCTGGGCACTTGCGGGACTGGCTAATTATGGTGTTTGGTCTTTGGCTGTAAGCGGGACTACGATTTACGCAGGGACTGAATATGGAGTTTATTTTTCTGCAGATAGAGGAACAACCTGGCAGTCGATTAGTGAAGGCCTGCCTGATACTAATATCGTAATTAGCCTTGGAATAAGTGGCAGTAATATTTATGCTGGAACGTATAGAAAGGGATTATATGTTTCGACTAATAATGGAAATAGTTGGACAAAGTCCAATATAGCAATGGGAAATATTCGAGTAAATTCAATTAACATAAATGGTAATAATATTTTTGTAGGGACAGGTGTAGGTTTATATTGGTCTACTGATAATGGCACAACCTAGCAGACCTTAAATAATTATCTTTCTAATTATTCTTTCCTGGGAATAGCATTTAGTGGCAATAATATTTACGCAGGTACCACTAATGGCATTTTCCTATCAACAAATAGGGGAGGAAATTGGGAATTAGTTGGATTAATATATGGTTCTACTCAACGTCTTGGTGCCATCGGAAATAATATTTTTGCAGTTACTACAACAGACGGTTTGTATCGTTCAACAAATGAGGGAAAAAGCTGGGAACAATTTAATAATGGATTGCCTTTAACTTTTATTAATGATTTTATAATAAAAGGGGATATAATGTATGCGTGTACAAATCAAGGTATGTTTCGTTCAACGGATATTGGTAACACCTGGGCTTTGGTATATAATAATTCCAATGATAATTATGTGAATACCCTTTATGTAAAAGGTAATGATTTGTTTTTAGGTACTGATTATGGCAGGATATTTAAATCAACAGATAATGGAGCAAATTGGACTCAGATGTATAGCGGTTCACCGGATTCCCATGTGTCTTGTTTTGCTGTTAGTGGAAATAATATTTATGCCGGCACCTTTAAAGACGGTTTGTTGTTATCAACTAACAATGGAGGAAACTGGAATCAAGTAGAAATTGGTTATCATAATTATGGCTATCATTATGTTTATATTCGGTCTTTAGCTATTAGCGGGAATTATATTTTTGCAGCTACGGACTCCGGAATTTTTCGCTCTACCGATGATGGAATTACCTGGGCTTCTGCTAATAACGGTTTATCTAGTCTTGGTATCGGTACATTTCTGGTTAATGGAACCAATATTTTCGTTTTGGCTAATGGTTTATATTTCTCTTCAGATTACGGCACAAATTGGCTCCCAATAAATGGAATTTTTGACAGATTCGGTTCTCTTGTTATAAGCGGTTCTTATATTTGGGCAGGGGCAGCAATTACGGGAATTTGGAAACGTCCACTTTCTGATGTAGTAGGTATATCTAAAGAAGTAAATCATATAACTAGGGATTACACACTTTCTCAGAATTATCCTAATCCTTTTAATCCTAACACAGTAATAACCTATTCATTACAATCTTCTACGAATGTTAAACTAATTTTGTATAATTCATTAGGGCAAATCGTAAAGGTACTTGAGAACGGATTTAAGAATGCGGGGATTTATTCTGTTAATTTTAATGCAGCTGATCTTCCGAGCGGAATATATTTTTATAGATTGGAGGCAGGACAGTTTTCTCAGGCTAAAAAGATGTTACTGTTGAAATAGGGGTACGTTCCTGCGGGGTGGCATGGACAGTTCATGGAATATATATAGTAAGTGATTATAAATAAAGAAGTTAACACAAATTTCAGTATCGATTGTTACTCAGTGCTTACTCATTTGTTACTTGGTTGTTACTGAATTCAGTCCTGGCGGTTACTAAGTTGTTAGCTGGTTCAGTCTTGCGGGTGGGTGCTGTGTTAGTGCTGCGTTAGTGGAAAGGGGAAAGAAGTGGGGGGAATTGCGATTTTGGGCTGAATTAGCACTTTCGGGGGTGCGGATATGGAAAAAGGGCGTATGTCATTTTGGCAGATGACCGGGAGGGAGTTCACATCTATTGAAGTAAACTTGCAAGGTCGATGCGGGGAATATGCCAGCATTATACATATCATATACTTTGCATGCACTTATCATTGATTGTGAAAATGCCTTGCAGATACAGATATAAATTACCCTGCTTTAGTAATTAGGATATTAATGGTGGAGGTGGCGGGAGTCAACACTTTACAATTAAATGCTTTAATTTCAATAGTTTACAAAGCTGGAAAATTATTTCACACACAATTCACATATTTATTTAACAGTACTATCCACAAACTCGGCAGCATGTTAATATTAGTTATTAAATCTTTTTCATACAACCTCAAGTTAGACTCATTTTCTACATCCGTTTCTACTCTGGATTTTTAAGTATACTATGAAAATGCTAAATAGAATTTTAAGGGGGAAATGAATCCCAACCTTTATATAATTTATTTAGAAATAAGATTATCAGGACTATTACAGTAATCCCAATTCAAAGGAAACATTCTGCCGTTTTTTCTTTGCTTTACTTTCTTTCGATAAGGTAACTTTTATCTCATCGATATTTCTGACTAATTAGTTATATCTGCTTATTCCCCAATTTATCATTCTGATCCTTCAGATTGTCCACCTTGCTTGCTCTAAGATTAAGAACTCGTTTATTTTCTTTAATACCATCTTTAACCTCCTCAATGGTATAAAACAATTTCTTTCAGATCTACAAGCGTTCAGAAAATTAATTTCATCCAGTTCTTTTAATAATATATCAAATTTGACCCAATGGCATTAATAATTCAATCTATTGCACTTTATTGAATTATTTATTCGTTAAATTATAGGAACAAACTTGGCCTGAAATAGAATAAAATAATGTATTGTGAATATTCATAACCACTTCTCAATTGTTTCTTAAAACTCCTTCAAATATTTAATTTTCCTTAACTTTTATCCTTTTTTTTTCTAATTTTAATATCGTTCTTCAAACAAATCTTAAATCGCTATTATTTGAATTAAGTCTCTGGAAGACAGGAATTTGAAAAATTGTAACCGATCTCTATTATATTCTCAATATAGATATTCAATAATTACATTGAAGTAACAAAAATTGTTACTGATATATTAAAGTTCCCCAAAAATATGATAACTATTTCTGCTATTATACCAGCACGTAATGAAAGCAAAACCATTGGTCGTGTAATTAAATCTGTGAAGGATAGTGCCGATGAAATCATTGTAGTGAATTCTTGTTCACAAGATAATACATCTCGGATTGCATCCGATTCGGGAGCAATTGTTATTGATACCAATATGCCTGGAAAAGATATTGCAATCAAAACAGGCATAAAGAATTCGACAGGTGAAATTTTGGTTTTTATTGATGCTGATTGGGAGAATCCAAATTCAAATATTTCAAAATTATTAGTCGATGGTCTTTTCTCTGATCCATCCGTTATTATTGCTAAAGGTTATTACGAAGAAATTCACAATTATTCTGAAAATGGAAGATTGACAGAATTGTGTGCAAAACCTTTACTTAAGATATTGATGCCAGAATTGTCGCACATAAAAAACCCGTTATCTGGAGAATTTGCAATTCGACGTAAAGATATAATCGATTTAGAATTTGCTCCTGGTTTCGCGGTTGATTTAGATATATTGATTCAATGTTCAAAAAAAGGTAAGGTTTGTCAGGTTAAATTAAATTCAAAAATTCATAAACATAGAAATTTATCGGAACTAGGCGAGGATGCAATTGGTATTATTACTACGATTTTTCAAAATTGTCAAACAATAGATAATAAAAAATATTTTAGTGATATTATAGAAAAGATAAGCTTTAAAACAAAATTAACCGAAGCTCAATCCATCCAAGATTAACTATTTCGTTTGTTCTCATTTTTTTGATTAATTCAAGATTGCAAGTATTTGTATATGAAAAATAAATATAAAATTGGATTAATTGGCCTTGGAAGTTTAGGACAGCACATTGCTAAAAGGTTATTGATTGAATTTAACACTTTATTTGTTTATGACATTGATAGTAATAAAATGGATATGTTATGTAAGGATGGAGCTTATAAAATTGAAAATTATGAACAGTCTCTAATATTATGTGATTTCCTTTTACTTGCCTTACCAAGCCCATCATCTATTCTAGAAGTAGTAAATAAGATTTTTGTTCATCGCAACAATTATAATTCTAAAAAATATATTATTGATTTATCAACTAATTCACCGGCGATGGTAAATAAATTATATAGGTTTTGTAAAAAGAGAAACTGTGTTTACATTGATTCCCCTCTCACTGGTGGAGTTATGGGAGCGAAGCATGGCACAATGACTGCCATGATTGGGGCAGAAAAGGATGTCATTCCCATAATAAAACCTATACTAAAATCATTTTGTAAGGTAATTGTAAATGTTGGTCAAAGTGGGCATGGAAGTATGACTAAGTTATTACATAATATGTTAGGAGAAATTCAGGTATACGGAATTGCTGAGGCTTTTTGTTTTGCTGAAAGTCTTGGAATTGATTTAGACAAATTTTATGAAGTTTTATCGAATGGTATGGCGACCTCTAAAATATTAACTGAATTATATGCGAATGGTGCTTTGATTGATAATTATGAAGCTCAAGCGTCAGTATTAACTGCTGAAAAAGATCAAAGATTGTTACTTGAGTTTGCTAAATCTAAAGGAGTGAAATTAACTTTTAGTAATATTGTGTATGCCCAAATTCTGAAATTACTTAAGAAGGACCTTGGGGGGGATGATGTTACGTCGGCAGTGAAAATATATGAGAATTACTATGGTGTAAAAATAAAGAAACTCAATATAGTTAAATCTAAGTAATATCATAAAGTGGTGGTTTATAACTTTTTCATTTTACAAATAAACCAATAATTGCCTTCCAAAAAGTCAGTAATTGAATAATGCCATGCTCTACCTATTTTTTCCAAATCTGAAAAGTCAAAAAACCTTTTAGGTAATTTAATATGGTCTTTTTCCGATATTTTCCTCTCAATCTTTTGTAATTCCTTAGTGGAATGTTTTATTTTATGTTTTGCTCCCCATAATGAATCAACAATTATAATAGAATCTATCCCGGATATTTTTTGGAATAATTCAGATATTGTAGAATCTGAGAAATGAGAAAGGAAGAAGGAAAAGAAAACACATTCTACTCTGGAAAGAATTGATTTAGATATGTGATAATCTTCATCAAATATATTTTTACATATTGGAATGATTTTTTTGTCTTTAGGCGAAAAAAAGAGGGCCTTTTTATTAACTTCAAGCGCATAATAATGATTTATTTTATTCGCAAATAAAGGGAACCATTGACAATTTCCACAACCAATATCAATAATGTCTCCGTGCATTTTTAATTTCTTAATAAATTTTGAAATCATTATTCGATCATCAGATATTCCTTTATTATTTTCAATTATCGTTTTTTGATAATGTAAGTATTCTTTGGCATAATATTTTTGGACTTCTTTATTAAGCATTTCGTTAATATCTTTCATATCTTATTTCCCTTATATTTTATTTGCCTTTGAGTAAATATTTTATTTCTTCAGCAATTTGATTCAAATCCATATAATTAATGCTCTCTTTTGATATTATTTTTGTGTTTATTCTCTTGCTCCATAACTTTTCGATATCCCCTCGTCGTAACCTGTTATCTGTTTTGTCAATTAATGTTTCAACATTATTTAGATGTTTAGGAAAAGGGATGTCCCATATCCTAGTTTTCAATCTTGATCTACAAATATCTTTGGGTGTAACAAGTTTAATGCAAATGATTTCTTCATCACTTTTACATATAAAAGAAAATAATTTCTTCGAAAATCTCCCGACACCCAGACATTCTATAAATTGATTCTTATTGATTTCAATATCTTCTAGAAAATGTTTCTTTGCCGTTAATTCATTTTTATATGATCCATTTCCATATTTTCTTCGGTAATCATCAATGGAAATATCCGGCCAGGAGATATCTTCTTTAAGTTTTTGCAATAAGGTTGTCTTGCCAGATGCAATGTTCCCGAATAATAAGATTTTCATAAATATTTATATGCATTTGTGAAGTGATTTAACTTAATAGTTTATGTTCTTCATGATTTAGTTGCTTGATAACCCAATCCTGAACAGAGGCTTCTGTACTATCTTTTAACAAAACCGAAAGTGATCGTATTATTTTAATTAGTTGAATCGTTTTTTGAGTAATGTCTTTTGAATCATAGACAGCAACTGTATTAATTAGCTGCATATTTATTTCACTAGGTAGCACTTCTTCAATGTCTCTATCAACTCTTCCAAGAAAATCATTATCCTTAATTATTTTAATGCGAATTATCTGCATAACATATCTTCTTAATACATTTAATTGCTCAAGAGAATTCCATAAATGGCCTCTTGAAAGGTTTTTGTCAATTTTTTTAAGGGTATGTATTGCCATCGAAAAAGGATTTGACTTTAAAAAGGGTTGTTTACTATATGTGGGGTTGCTCATTTGTGAGGTTCGATATTTATTAATTAAATTAAGCTTATCAAATAATATAAAGCCATTTGGCTCCCAAAAAAATTTATCTGCATTTCTTGAATCCACCATACAAATATCAATACAAAAGTCAAGATCTTCTTTATAGAATATTGTTTTGAGATTCCCTGTCCAAGGGAATGAGCCTTGATTGATAAGAACATCTACATCAGCAATTTTATGCATAATATTGGTTAATTGTTTATTGAAATAATGAACATCGTCTAATAAGCAAAATAAATCTATATCTGATTTATTTATATTATCCTTGTAGGAGAGTGAACCGCCAAGAAGGGCACCTTGAACGTATTTATTGTTTAATAAAAAGTTTGATACTTCAAAAAACTTTTCTTTTCTGAAGTTATTAAGTTTAGAAATATTTTGGGGAATAATTATTTTCGATAATTGCCGTGCCATTGATCCTGCTTGAATTGTTATTATAAATTATTATTGGAGATTGTATTAAATATTTCATCTGTTTTAATTCTATCAATATATCTTTATTTTCTGGGTAATAATTCAATCCACCTGGATATTATTTTCTTATATTCAAATAGTTTGATTTTATTATTATAATAGATGATTTCAATCTTATGGATTAATGAATCTTCAAAATCGGTAGGTGAAATATTTTTATTAAAGTTTTGTAAGAAAACTAGGAGTTCTGATTTATTATCTGAGAGAATTAAAGAAGTAATGCAAAATATGATTACAGATGGTTGATTGGGCTTCTCTTGTTGGTATCCAAATATTCTTTTTCTAAATTTTTCAATTTCCTCTTCTATATTATTCCCATGTAGTCGTTTTAATACAATGCATTTATAACATTGAGACCACCAGGTATCATTAATGTTAATCGAAAGGTTAAAAGCCGAAAGTGCCTGAGTAAGATTGGCAAGATTATTCGTATCCCTATTGGCCCACCACATGTCCAGATGCCATCTTCCTAGCAAATAATAATAATGCGATGAATTCTTTTGGGAGGCAGGAACATGATTTAAATGTTGTCGTATATTTTTAACCGCAAGGCTAAACTTAGTCCTATCATTCCGATATTCATGTGTCTCTCTTAGGCTACTTTCAAATAGTACAAATCTGCAAATTGCTTTTTGTTCGTCGTCAAGTTCGGTGTCATCTAGACCCTCAATTATTTCAGTAATTCTTACCCAATTTTTATCACGCATATTATATCGTAAAACATGCTTTAATATTTTAGGCTGCGCACCATATTTATCATAATAAACCTCAGCTTTATTTAATCCTTCTCGAAAATCGTCATTCTCATAAAGAGTTTGTAATTCATAAGCAATTGAATCATAGCAAGGCTCATCTAATTTATCTTCCGGCTTAGAGTAGAATTTGGTTTTTGGCAATATTTTTTTTGTTCGGGGAATTAATTCTTTCCAATCAATTATTTTATTATTAAAGAATATTTTACCGTTTTGCCAAAGAGAAGTTAAAGTAATAGAGGGGACATTACTGTCTGACATAATTATTCTGCATAAATTACCATACCCGAGGGCCCTGCTGAAATATTTATGCTCTTCCCAGTTACCTTCTTTCGCCCTCAATAATAACTCTCCTATCGATTTAAGGATTTTATAGAATTCTGTCAGTTCTGAATAATTTTTCCCGTGATAAATTGATCTGTTATTTAATTTTCCTGATGCAGATTCTTCAATTTTTTCTTGTTCATCTTTATCTCCGAACACACTGTCGTTTTTATTTGTTGTATAGTGTTTATGAATATTAATATTTAGACCCAATTCTCTTTTAAGCCTATTTTCAACCTTTATAATACCTTCATCAAATGTCAGGTAATAAAACAAGTGGATTTCTGACTTTTTTAATTTTCTGATCTGGCTGGGGTTTAGTTTTGTTCTTGAATTTATTTCGTCATTAATTTCGCCATCGGGTAAAGTCTTATTTAGTAAAGCGTAAAATATAGCAACCAACTGACCGCCACTATTTAAAAAATCATCAAATAGTAGAATGTTAGTTTTATTATAGTTGGGTAATTTGTCCAATAGTTCTGTTAGAGAAGGGAAATAATGTTTATGTTTATGAAGTTTCGAAGTGATTTTGAATGAACTCTCATTTGGCTCTCCAAGCGATGCAATAAAAGATGAATCAAGCGAAATTAAATGTGAAGCTTCTTTTATTGTTTTATCTGTAATATCATCAAATGATAGAAACTCAATATTTTCTATTAGATGCAGAGGTAATTCTAAATCCTTAAATCCAACTTCATCAAAATTTTTCAACCATCCTATAACTCTTGACTTTGCTTTAATAATGCCAATTTTTTGAGCATCGATCTCAAAATCTTTCAACCGGTCCGATATTAAATGAATTCTTTTCTCGTTTTTATCAATGAAATTATTAAAAAGCTTTGACATAATAATTACATCAATAACCTGATGAAGAGAATCATTGATAAATAAATGGTAAAATAAAAGAACATCAGAGTTCTTGAGAATATTGCACTAATCCAAAGATTTTTATATCCTTTAAATTCATCTGTATCCATATCAAAATCTATTTGCGATTCTTTTAACAAACTTACTTTTTTATACAGCATTCTGAACAATCTTTCCTTATATAGGTAAAATCCATCCAGTATCCATAATGTTGTTATGGGAATTAGTGAGACAATTGTGATTGTATTATTTTTATCTTTTGCGCCGACAACTAAAATTGCCGATACAATAGCCACACACCACTTTTTAATCATAAATGAATTTCCAGACAATCGCTCAATTATATTTTGGATAAATTCTAGATGTTTATTTTTATTTTCCATGTGTTAATTATTCTTAATTATTTGGTAAATAATTATGCTTGATCAGAATATCTTTTAATTCATTATAATTTTTTGCTAAATAGTCAGGCTTTTCCTCCCGGATCTTCTCGATTGAATCATAACCCCAGCATGTGGCAATAACGGGAATTCCTATTCCTTTGCAAATAATTATATCTCTGACTGTGTCAGTTATATAGGTAATCTCGTGTGTCATTTGAATGTTTTGCAGAATATCTTCTTTATGACCATTATTGTAACCATAGATTCTATCAAATAAGATTTGGGATTTTCCTAAAATAGATTTTATTGTATCAGTATAAGTTGACGAAACTATAAGGGGTTTTTTATATAATTTTGAATAGATATCTAATACTTCAATAAAAAGTCCAATCTCGCTTGAAGAGTGACGAAGCAATATTCTATAGAGTTCTCTTAAGGTATTCGATTCGGTTTCAGTCACATTATTTAATTCCGAATTTTTTCCTAATAATCGATAAAAATCGCTAAAAGAATTTACTTTTTCATAACTGTCAAAAAGAGTGGCAATTTTCTTTGTAATAATTAGTGCTACTTTTAACGAGTTGCCAATAACTCCATCAAAATCCGATATAATTATATTTTGATTCAATGTATTTTTTGAAATAGATAGTTCGGATTTTTCATAATAATCTTATATCTATTTGTTTTTTTTACTTTTTTGATAACATTTCTAACTTCCCATTCGGTAAAATCTGCAGAATCATCAAATAAAATAAAACCGTTATTTTCTAAATATTTATCACAATTGTTAAAATCTCGCTCGACAAAATCGTATTTATGATTACCATCAATGTATGCGAAACTTATTTGTCCACCTAACGCAATATCTCTATCAAACAAATCTTTGCATATACTTTTTTCCCCCCAACTATCAAAGAAAGTATCAGATGAGACATCCAAAGCATAAGGAATATCGTTTTTACTAAATGTCAACAAATTTTTTATAAGGCTCTCTTTAATATATTTATCAATTTGCGGATAAGTTAAATCTGATTGTCCTACTAGTTTAGTATAGTCTGAAACGACACGATTATCTAAAGTAATCAGGATATTATTTCGAAAATGTATTCTTTTAAAATATGTAATTACATTTGCGGATAGTCCACAGAAAGTTCCTATCTCAACAATAGGTTTTTTAGAAGGTAAGTTTTTAATGGCATAGTTAAAACATAAAATATTTCCATGATGAAGCATCCCGGCATTTATTTTTCTTAAATTCTCAATATAATCATCCTTGTAATGGATTGGATATTTTAGCGATTTTAAGATTCTTTTAAGCATATCTTGAATATGTTCTTCATTTTATCACATATTTACAAATATAACATTATAAGAGAAATAATAATAATTTGATCCCTGATTAGTAAATTTTTGTAAACACTTAACTGTTATGAAAATTTGGTTCACACACCATTCACACTAATATTATTTCAGTTGGACAATTAAATATAAATTTATAAAAAGATTTCCAAGCAACCTACTCATGACGAATAAGTTCTTGAATTCTGTAACAAATTGTTTTATAGAGCTAAATTTTCACTGCCATAGTTTTTGCCATAGCGCTTGTGATTATTTCTACCTCAAGCATTGTAATTCAATTATTCTATTTTTAATTTTTCTTTAGTAGCCTTTATTCCATAAAATTTATATCCCCGCCCGCCTGTAGATGCTATTTCGAAACTGGCAGTTATACTTTCATTATTTATAGCTTTCTTTATCTTCCTGTTAACTTTTGATATATTCCCCCTGAATGTAGATATAGATAATCCGTAATTCTTCTTTTTTATATTTTCAAGCTCCTGTCTGTTCGATTCAAGGCCGGGAAAAAGTTCTGCGTGTAATTCAAGTATTCTGTTTAAGAAATAGTTTGGAGTAGTTAATCCGAAAAACTTCTCGTCCCCCAGGCCACCCAGAACACGTTCTGCGAAATACATGTAATAGGAAAGCTCAACCGGAGAAAGTGGAATAGTAATGTCCCCTATAGTCAAACCAGGCCAGTTAATAGTAATTCTTGCTGATGGTATAAGGTCCTTTTTTAGGTTATCCATCTCTTCCTTAAGACGGATTATTTTAGGCAGGGCTGTATCAATTTTTACAGGAATATTTTCAGATTTACCAAACTTGGGGTCATTGACCTGTACAAGGTTTAGTTTATTTATTTCAGAGAAATCCCCCGATTCAGCTAATAGGATCCAGCAAACCTGCATGGCTGGTGTTCCTGATGATATAGCTGCAGTATAAGTATGGGAATTTTCTTTGGGTAGGGCATCCGAAATATTTTTTAACTGAATGTAAATCTGGTTATGGTCGGTAACGCTTTTAACCGGAAATTCGAGAGTGGTAACCTTTTTGGCAAGTCTTCTTTTCTTTATTTCACTTTTAAGATAGTCTGCAATTTTAAGATAATCTATATCGGAGTTACTGCTTTTTGTCCAAAACAGGATTGTTTCATCAAACTTCTGATTTGTTAAAGCGGTAAGTATTGCGCCATCAGTTTTGCCTTTTAGTTCCCCCGCATCATTTGTTCCGATAAATGAGATAAGAATGTTTTTCGCTTTTGCCATAGAATAAAATAAATATTTTCCCGATGTTCAAGTTATTAAAAAAATGAAGACATTAGCAATTTTTAATAAGTACCTATAATTAATTCTCAAGATAATTTCATTCTACCAGTTCCATGTAAGGACCTTTGGCTGTATTATATTTTACAAAGTAAAGCAATTCGACATTACCATTCGATTTATAATTTATCATATCCTGTGCAATTCTTTTCCTAAACTTAAAATTATCCTTAAACATCTTTTCCGGGATACCGCACGTATTCCGTCTAATTGAATAATCATCTGAATGATCTGCAAATACAATAAAACCCGGAATCTCCATTTTAACAAGACGGTTATATTGATTAACATTCTGAAGAAACTTCCTGTAAACAGCTTCATGCATCAAACTGTTACCTGAATACACCGGAGGATGAATTCTGTCATCCTTGCCGTTAGTTTTGTGAACCTCATGCTTGGTATAGCTTAAAAACCAGTCATATAGCTTTTTATTGCTCTCTAGTCTGTACGATAGTTCTGCGGGAAACTTGCTGTCATATGTACCTTTCACTTCAATACCGCAAAGGATATTCCGACCAGAATCAGTAATAGCTAAATCAATCTGCTCACCTCCACCGAGTGGGACCTCGGCATGCAGAAAAACCTCTTCGGGCATTAGCTTATACAGACGATACATAATTTCGGAAGCCCAGGTCCTTTCATGCAGATGGTCGTCAGAATCAAAAACATCAAGAGTAGTATCGATAATACACTTCCTTATTAAATTCTGGTTTATCATACTACCTCGTCATTTACATTATGAAGAAATAATTTGCCTTGGTCTGAATTGAAACCAACAGAGTAAAGTAGACATGAATTCTCTATTAATGATCTTATTTCCTTCATCTTCAATATATCTTTATTAAGTTCAGATTCTTTAAGATTTGATTTATATTTCAATTCAATAATTACAGCCGGCTTTCTACTTTCCTTGTCTAAAATAAGAATATCAACCTTGTAAAGTTTGTTTCTTCCTGCTTTCGGTATCCTAATAGTAACTTCGAGAAAGACTTTGATATTGCGATCATTGAAAAACTCATCCCTGAAATCTACATACAACCACGACTGCCAGTCTTGCTCATTGTAAACTTGGCGTTTTTTTATGAGTTTTACATTTTTATCAAGGACTTTCTCTACCCTTGATGAATAATTATTTAAGAGGATCATATTTACCATGCTAAGACTTTTTTAATTGATACCCTAACCACAAAATAACTTCAAGAATTGCATTAGTACAAGTTTTAATTGTATATGAAGATAAGCCGGATTCAGGGAAGTTTATAATATTATGAGAACCATAAGTACTGCATACAGCGAAAGTCATTTTAACCAGTTCACATACTGAACCAGTATAAAATACTTTGGCAGTGGGTTTATGAGGTTTTTCTTTTGTTCTATTGCCGTCAAGTGCATTATGGACAGCCCAAAAATCAAATGTACTATTTTCACGTACTGCCTGTACTGCAGGAAAACCTTTCAGGTTATTTGCAGCATGCAATAAAATACCTTCAAGAATCCGTCTTATTTTAGCAAGATTATCACTAGAAATATTAAAATCTGATTTATTCTGTTTAATTAGTAGATCAATTAATTGTGCTTCTATCTCTTCAGAAAAAGAAAATTTATTTAATATCGAAAATACTTCTTCATTTGGTTTAACAACTCTTATCCGGTCTGTTTCTTTTTTTAATGCATCAAATAAATCTTCAATACTATCATTATCCTTAAAATATAACGGTTCCTTTGAACGATAATTTTTAACGCCATCGTATCCCAATTTGTCCCCTGTTATAATATAACGCGGAATATTTTTATAATTATTATCTAATAATTCTAATGCTTTATTAATAAATTCAGGATTAGCTACCTTGGCGTCAGAATCATCCAAACCCATAACATCAAGTATTATGCAGTCAATAATATTGGCAACTTTGGGTAAAATCTCCTTCATTTCAGTAAAGTTTTTGAAATGACGTATAAATATGTCCTTTGATTTAGCTTTATTAACAAAACTAAATGCAAAATCATCATCATCGTCAATTAATAATGCCTGTATTTTCACTCGATTATCCATTTACTTTGACCCTCCAATATTTGGATAAGGTAAATTAATTACAAATTCTGTCCAGCCATTTTTTGATTTAATCCTTATCTTGCCTCCATGCATTTTTATAACATTTTTAATATAGCTGCCACCAAATCCCAGACCTTTGCTATGATTGCCTTTACTACCTAAGCGGAAATAATCTTCTTCAGTTAATTCAAATTTTCTACCATTATTGCTGAATTTAATTGTATTACCATAATCATAATAAGCTTCTATTTTTATTTTCTTATCCTTTATTTCATAATTCTTAAAACCATGTACTGCAGAATTTTCTATGAGTTGATCTAAAATATTGTAAAAACTATTAGAATTAATGACACATAATAACCAATCTTCAACATTTAGTGTAAAAGTAATGTCTGGGAATTCCGATTTTTTTGTTTCTAAATACTCCTCTAAAAGATTCTTTAGATTATATATATCAAAATCTTCTTTGTCAAACTCGAGGCTAACCATTTTATTAGCACTTTTTATATTATTTGTAATTCTTTCACAATATTTCTTCATTCTTTCCATGACACTTTGAACTGTTTCTTTTTGAACAGAGTTATTAAAGTCCTCAAAAGATATCTCCTCAGTTTCCAATACACTATCTGATAATAAACCTTTGTTCTTCAAATATAAATATACAGTGTCTATAGTTTCATGAAGTTGGAAAATAACAGGGTTGATATTATGTGACATCATCCTAATAGTATCTATTTGACCTTCTACTTCATTTTTGAACTTTGTTGCAATGTTTGCGAATGGAAATTTGCCGTATGCCTTTGAGAATTCCTGTAATAATTCAGATTCTTCATCTTTTAGGAAGTCGGGATGCACTTCTTTCCAGGCAAAAAGTAATTTATTCTGGTCTGTCATACCCCAAATTAGTTTATCTGCCCGATTAGTTTTGTTCTTGGGTGATTTCCTATTCTTAGGGCTTCTGCCAGTGTGTTCATTTACTCCCAAACCAAACCTTTTGTCAGGCTGAATATTATACTGTTGATTAATTATTAGGTTAATTCTTGCATTAAGATCCCTTGTTCTTCCAATATAGATTATTTCAGCACCAACGACCCATTTCTTGTTGTCTTTAAGTGCAGAAGTCTCATAATTAGCAGGAATTAATACAGCATAAATACCACTTGAATTCGGCAGAATAATATCTTTACCTATACTTGATGCTGGTATAAATCCTTCGAATCCATTATTGGTCAACTCCTGCTTGTTCATTTCAACTCCTTCATAATTTAATGAGTCAAATATAAGCGTTATCGTTTGATTTATATTACCGGCAACGTTGCGGCAATTTTAATAGAGATGATTTTAGATGTGTTATGTTCTTGAAATACTTTTAACCTGCCTTAATATGTTGATACAATATTTAAGTTAGTCCCTACTCAGTGGAGCTTTTTTTTACATATAGGACAATAATGGCCATATATTTCACCATTGATTAAATCAATGATTGAGTCATAAACATCCTGAACAATAATTTCATCTTTCAAATCACCGACACAATCTTCGCAAATGAAATGTCCATTAGAACAAGTTTTGGCCCCATATTCTTCTTTTTCTTCACCGCAATTATCACAAATTCTCATTTTGCTTTCTTCGTTCTGGGTACTAATACTTCAGGGATTAATTTGCAATTACTTATTCCATTTCTGTTAATCTATATTATAATATCTCATTAACTTTTGATTCCGTAAAAAAACATTTCATTTGTTTTATCTTGGTTTTTCTTTGTAAGAATATTTTTCCATAAAATGTACTAAAAATCCCCCTAATAACCTCCTTATTTTATAAGCATTTAGCCCTCACGATTTTTCGTTCCATAAAACTAAACAAAGTGGAATGAAATTTCCCCTTTAAGGTTGCATTGGAAATGAAGGCAAAAGGTACCGATTATAAGGAAATTTGTAAAAAGCTTCGGATATAGAAATCCATGTATTATAAAATAATAGAAAAAAAGTGGAAAATTTATTTGTCCACTTCCTTGACTCTTAATAATAAAATGTGAATAATAGGTATAGGAAACTGAAAATTTAAAACCTTCCGACTCGACAACTTTGGACTTGATAATTATATGCGATATAAATCAAAATCAAATCATAAATATGGATAATGTATATGGTTCACGCGAATGGGCTACTTCAAATGTAAATTTTATTACAGGCTGTAGTAATGACTGTCTTTATTGTTACTCAAAGGCTTTGGCAATAAACTATGGTCGTAAAACGAGCGAGAATTGGCACGTTGAAGAGGTCAGAGAAAAAGATCTCATAAAAAATCGCAAGAAAATAGATGGAAGGATTATGTTTCCATCATCTCACGATATTACACTACAAAATCTAAATAATTCGATTGAATTATTAAAAAAACTACTTAAAGTAGGGAATCAAGTTTTAATTGTATCAAAACCGCATTTTGAGTGCATTAAGGAAATTTGCCTGGAGAGTGAAAACTATAAATCAAATATACTTTTCAGATTTAGTATCGGGAGCGCCGATAATAATATACTTAAACTTTGGGAGCCTGGGGCTCCATCATTTGAGGAGAGACTAGAGTGCTTAAAATATAGTTATGAGCATGGGTTTGCAACAAGTGTTTCATGTGAACCCATGTTGGATAATAATATTGGGGCAGTCATTGATGCTGCTCTTCCTTTTATTACTGATTCATTGTGGCTCGGTAAAATAAATAATTTAAGCAGGAACTTAATTTTGAATGACATTGATGATGTGAACGTATTGAAGCAAGCTGATAAATTATTAGCGTGGCAGTGCGAAGAAGAAATAAAGGCTCTTTACGATAAATATAAGGATGTGGAGAAAATTAAATGGAAATCTTCAATTAAAACAATTATGGGAATCCCTTTATCTGCGAAAGTTGGAGCTGATATATAATAAATATATTCTCGCTATTGACTTCTGACATTTCAAGAAGTACATTAAGATATAAGATATTACAACTGAAAACCTTCCGAAACGTACAACTCGACAACTCGACAACTTTATAAAATCTGGTCTAGACAATTTCAAACAGGAAACCAGCAAACAAATTAATTAACTTATAGAATTGCTGGTATTATTATGGCAATTCATCTTTGAACTTCAAATTTGGTAAAAAAGATGAACAATAAAGAAATAATCAAAAGGTATGTAAACGAATGGGGTTTAAGCCTTATAAAAATAAAGGCTGGAGATAAAGAGCCTGTTGGCAAATGGAAAGATTTCCAAACAAGAAAACTAAAGGAACAAGAGATAATAGAAAAGTTCGACAACGTTGATGAACTCCGCATAGCGATTGTATGCGGTAAAATATCAGGAAACCTAGAACTTATTGACATAGACAATAAGTTTGGGAATGTTGAAACACTATACCCAGAGTACCTGGAATTACCAGGCGTAATGGATATTATTAAAAAATGTGTGGTAGAAAAATCAATGAGCGGCGGTCTGCATATTTATTATCGATGCAACGAACTGCAAGGAAACATGAAACTCGCAGAGTGGCCAACTGGCAAGAAAAATGAAAAAGGAAAAGAATTATTTGAAACCGTATTTGAGACTCGTGGAGAAGGTGGTTACGTATTGTGTGCGCCTTCTAAGGGTTACGAACTAATTCAAGGTGGATTTGAAAACATTCCTTTCATAAGTAATGAAGATCGCGAGACTCTGCTAAGCGCTTCACGCAGTTTCGATAGAAAAGTTACTGAAGTAAAGCCAATTGCAGATAGAAAAAAATATAAAAATGGCACGCCGTGGGATCTTTATAGCAAATCAGAGTCTGCAATTGAAGAGTGTAAGAAGCTACTAATAGAAAATGGCTGGAAACGAAATGGACAAAATGATAAAGAAGAATATTGGTTACGTCCAGGCAAAAATGATGGGGTGTCCGCAAGTTACAGAGACAATAGTTTTGGGGTATTCTCTACTAACGCAGGTGTGTTTGATTCAAATAGATCCTATCTACCGGCTTCTGTATATGCTCTATTAAAATATGGTGAAGGAAAAGAAAACTTTAAGAAAGCCATCGATGATTTTATCGTAAAGGGTTTTGGAGAAAGGTCGGGGGCTGATATTGGTTTAGTTGAAACACATCTGGATTTACTTTACGATTTTAGGTTAAATATTGTAACAGGAATGCTAGAGATGAAACTAAAAGCTGAAACAGAGTATAAAAACGCAGAGGATTATGATACGTCAAGCATTTTCAGAGAAATGCAACATAAGGATATTAACTACTCATATGAAAGACTGAATAACCTGTTGAATTCTGATTTTGTACCACGGTATGATCCGTTTAAGGAATACTTTGAAGGATTACCAGTATGGGACGGAACTGATTACATTAAAGAGTTATCGGATACAATTAAGCTCACTGATGAAAGTAAACGCGATTACTGGTATACCTGCTTAAGACGCTGGTTGATAGCATTAACAGCGTGTGCCACTGAAGAAGACATTACAAATGAAGTATCTCCAATTTTTTACGGACTCCAAGGTAAGGGTAAAACCAAGTGGCTCAACCGGATAGTGCCAACTGCGCTTGATCCGAAGAAGTATTTGTTTGTTGGGACAATAAATGATGATAAAGATTCAAAGCTGCATCTATCAAGTAAATTTATTATTAACCTGGATGAGCTTGGCTCATTGAATAAAGATGAGATTGGATATCTGAAATCTCTTTACTCACTAACCCACATCACCATTAGAGAGCCATATATGAGAAAGAGCAGGGCACTTATAAGGCGAGCAAGTTTTGCAGGAAGTATTGATCGTGAAGAGTTTCTGACGGACCTTTCAGGAACACGCAGGTTCCTGACATTCTCTGTTTCTGAATTGGATTACCAACATCAGGTAGATATGGATAAAGTTTATGCGCAGGCGTATACATTATTCAAACAAGGTGAGCGTTTTTATTTTAATGAAGACGAAATAAAAGAAGTAAACATGAATAACGAGGATTTCAGGATTAGACCTATAGAGGAAGAACTGTTTTTTCGCTACTTTGAAAAACGTGGGATAAATGGAAAACAAGAATTACTGACAACAACGGAAATTGCACACGAATTTGCGGAAATAGATAACTCCTATAGGATGTCTGATGCGTCAATCAGAAAGATTGGACAGCTCCTTAACAAGGAAGGTTTCTCTAAGGGTAGAAAAAAACGAGGGTCGAATTATGTTTATGCGTGGGATATCAAACGAGTAAACAGAACAACCTTCGCAATATTAAAACAGAAAACGCCTGAGATAAAAGACAACTAAGTGGTAGGTTAGGGTAGGTTGGTGGTAAGTTATCTTACCACCCCAAAACCTTACAAAACAAACCATAATCAAACAAAATAAGCTAAAGTGGTAAGTAGTAAGTAAAATAATATATATATAATCAGTAATGTGTAGAGTAGATAGTGAGAGGGGCTGGCAACGTGGTGGATACACTACTACACATCCACACCCTTTATAGAAAAGTACCTACCACTCTTACCACTTACCACCAGAGGAATAAAGTAAACTTCAAAATCGAGATTAAAATTATGATAAATATAGATGCGCTATTAAAAATAGAACCGACACTAACTCCTTTCGGAATTGAAGGTCCAAAAACACTGCATACGGATGATAAATTTGAAAAAGATTATTTACGACAAATTGAAACTTGCATAGACTGGCTAAAAGAGAAAACCGTTGACAGTGAAATAAATCAGATATCTACCAGCTATGGGATAAAGCATATTGTGGAGAGGGAACTCCACACGTACGTTTCCAACGGATCCTTCATTGCTGCTGTTATTTACCTGGATATACCTTATGAGCGAATTACTGATTCACCTAATATTCTAGTGGCAATTTCAGGAGACGAGCTCTACAAAAACGACCCTAATCATTCGTAAGGGTTGGTAGGGTAGGTTAGTTGTGCATTGACTTAACTAACCTACCTCCTCTATAATGAGGTGGCACAAAAAACACAACCTACACAACCCGGTATCAATCGTTTAATACATGTAAGTTTTATATCAAATACATGTAAATGGAGAAACTAAAAATGAAAAAAGTATTTAATAGAAAGGTAAGCAAAGCCGAACAAGTTTATCTTAAGCAATTACAGAATCGTCCACATGATACAATTTTTTCAGTGGTTTTTTCGAAGGTTCAGGATTATCACAATCATCAACCAGATGTAGGCAAAGATAAAGGATAATGCAAATAAAAACTGACTCTAAATTCACCTTGGGCTGGAAGTAACACTTCTTTAAGTTCCCCCTTCATATACAGATGCTGAAATAGCAACTAGATATTTCCAGATTCAAAATCGCCTTTGAACCACATAATAAGCCTATTTTAAGTATTTTTGTAGCCAATTTGAAACCGAATCTGAAATGCCAGACCATGCAGCTGGCGCACTAATAACACCGACATAAATTTTATCACTATCATTAAGTAACCTTAATAATTCATCCTTTACCTTTGCTGGTTCTTCTGTTGAAACTATAATATAGGAAGATTCAGTAATTCTAGCCCAGGTATTATAGGATTTTATTTTTTTTAATAAATCTTCGTAATTTCTTTCTGGTTGGGATAAATCATATGTTATTAATAATGTATTTTTCATTTTTCATTCTCCAAATCATGGATATGTTTAGCAATTTTGGAAACAACTTTAATACAATCATCAACTTCGCTTTTCGTAATTCCATTTTCAGTTGGAGGTAGCTTTGCTAAATCGTAGTCTCCTTTATGTGCAATCATATGCCTTCGATTAGTATATTTATCTAAATCACCCTTCAAAGTTTCTTCATTTATATTTGCTTTTACTGATATATCATTAAATATATTATTAAAACCAATAATTTTCATATATTCATCGATATTCTTTGTCCCTTGAAACGATTTTTTTTCAAAGTCTGCTTGAAAGCATTTTTCTACTCTATCCAAAAGATCATTTTTCCTTGCAGCTTCTAGCAATATTTTGGGTTCTATAAATTTTGTAATTTTATCTTGTAGAGAATCTGGAAGTTTCTTCTCTGTTGATGCTATAAGTTTTCTGATATTTGAAATTATAAATGTTCTAATAAAAGCATCAAGTGCTGAAATTGATAAAACTATTGAAGCCCTGTAAGCATCAGACAGCTCATTGTTGGTTAAATTACACTTTTTCTTTGCCTCGGAATGTAACTTTATTAAATTTTTTGCCCGCTTTATGCTTAAAGTAAATATATCAAACGGACCATAAGTTTTTGTAACCCCTTTAGCAACCTTTGATCCTATGTCTATGTTTTTGGAAGTTAAAATCTCACCTTCCGATTTTATATCTGGTTGGGATTCTTCTTCTTTAATTATTGCTATCATATTTTATCTCAAAAATATAGTAAAAGAGTATAACTTTAATTTATTTTGATTACATAGAAAAATAGAGTTAAATATTTATACATTCAAGAATAATTGGATATTTATTGGTTTTCAGGCGTAGGTCTGTAAGGCTCTTATATGTTTTTTGTCAGGCTGCATAATATAACGTAAAAGATACTTGTGGATACTGGGAGATTGCTTGTTAATGGATACATTCGTAATTTAATTTTTGAATATTCTATAGTCAATGCGAAATATGAAATGGTTCATAAGAAGAATAAAACATTAAAAGCTGTTGATTTCTTTTGTTCTGGGGGGGGAATGACTTATGGTCTAAGGCAGGCTGGTATCAGGGTTTTAGGTGGGATTGATATCGATGTCGCCTGTAAAGAAACATACGAGAAGAACAACCCGTGTTCCCAATTCATTCTTGCCGATGCATTCGAATTAAAAGAAAAAAATTTACAAACGATACTCGGGTTAAAAAAGAATGACGACAATCTGATTCTGGTAGGATGCAGTCCTTGTCAATATTGGTCCATCATTCGTACGGATAAAACGAAATCAAGTAAGTCCAAAAATTTACTTTTAGAGTTCAAAAGATTTGTAGATTATTTCCATCCTGGATATGTTCTAGTAGAAAATGTACCGGGCATTCTCACCCATAAAAATACCAGTGGACTCGAATGTTTTGTAGTAGCGTTAGAAAATAATGGTTACAAGGTTCAATATGATATAGTGAACATGAGCGATTATGGAATTCCTCAATCTAGGCGAAGGTTTTCTCTGTTAGCGACAAGATTGCACGAGGAACCGATCTTTCCTGTTGCAAATAAAAACTATAAACCAACAGTACGAGAATTTCTGGGTGTTAATCAGGGGTTTATAAAAATAAAACATGGCTACCGGGATTCTACTGAATTTAATCATTCAACAGCTAGATTAAGTGATAAGAACGAAAAACGATTGAAAAAGACTCCTCATAATGGTGGTTCCTGGTTAGATTGGGCTAACGATAAAGACCTTAAGCGGCTTCATTACCGAGGTAATGGTTTTATTGACAATTACGGCAGAATAAGTTGGGACAAACCCGCTCCCACAATAACCACAAAATTCATTCGTATATCGAACGGAAGATTTGCGCACCCTGAAGAAGATCGGGGTCTATCAATTCGTGAAGGTGCAACTCTTCAAACTTTCCCAAAGGATTACATTTTTCCAGCGAAGAGCCTAAATGTTTCGGCGAAAATAATAGGGAACGCAGTTCCACCACTGTTTGCTAAAGGATTGGCGGAAACAATTATTAAAGCGCATAATCATGAATGAAGAAATCGAAGATATAACTGCTGAAGACCTAACAATGACATTCGATCCAATGACGATTGAACACCTCGGAGTGCGTATGTACTCAACATTGCCCCCAGTGTTAGCAGAATTGGTCGCAAATGCTTATGATGCAGATGCTTGCAAAGTAGAAATCATTTTGAAAGATGATAGAACTGAAAAAGAAATTATCGTTAAGGATAACGGTGATGGGATGACTTTCGATGAAATCAATACCAAATTTTTAAGAATAGGAAGAAATAGAAGAGAAATTGATGGGGATTTGCCTACACAAAAAGGTAGAAGAACAATTGGTAAGAAAGGACTTGGAAAACTTGCATTTTTCGGTATTGCCCACGAAATAGAGATTACCACTAAGAAAGGTGGAAAAGAGAATTCTTTTCTGATGAAATGGGAGGATATCAAGGCAGCTACTCAGGCCGAATATAAACCAGTCATTCTTAAAAAAGATGAGGCTTGTTCAACAGATGAACAAGGGACCATAATAATACTCCGGGATATCAAAAGAACTAGTAATTTTAATACAGTAAGTATTGCTAATAGTCTTTCAAGAATTTTCATTTTCGATCCCGATTTCAAAGTATATATTAAGCGTAATAATGAAGACGAATTACCTTTGAACAATGAAATGAAATACGCTGATCTTAAAAAAGAAATCGAGTGGAATATTCCGGAAGATGCACTATTTGAATCTACTTACTCCAGAAGAGCTGGAATTACCGGCAAACTTATAACAACAAAAAAGCCAATACCTCCCAAAACCAACATGCGAGGTGTTACTCTTTATTCAAGAAAAAAACTAGTAAATCTTCCGGAATATTTTTCCGACAGTACATCCAGTCACTTCTTTTCGTATTTGACCGGATGGTTGATGGTTGATTTCATCGATGATTTTGATGATGATGTTATTGCCACCAATAGGCAATCTCTAAATTGGGGCCATCCAGAAATGAAAGAATTACGTGAATATCTCAGATCGTTATTAAACTGGTTAGAAACAGATTGGAGAAAGAAAAGAGCTGAAATTAGAGAAGCAGATTTGACACAAAAAACAGGTATAAATGTTCCAAATTGGTTTGCAAAGTTGCCTGAAGATATTAAAAACCTAGTTGAACCTGTGTTGCAAGCTTTAGTTAAAGATAGTGAACTTCCAACTGAAACTACAAGTAGTATTGTAAGCAATTTTCATCAGATTGTTCCAGAATATCCTAAATACCATTGGCGCTATTTACATCCGGAAGTTCAAAAAATATCCAGATCATATTACGAGAATCAAGACTATTATACGGCTTTCCTTGAAACTGCGAAAAGATATGTTAATGCGGTAAGAGAAAAATCACAGATTACCGAGCAGCTAGAGCGAGGAGTAATGGAGCAAGCTTTCAAACATGATGATCCAATTCTATCTGTTACCGAAAATTTCCGAAAATCAGATGGAAACAATTTTTCTGACCAGACAATTAAAAACGTAAAAGAAGCACAGAAGATGTTTTCAGTTGGAGCTGTAGTAGGCGGTAGACATGTTATTGCCCATGAAGAAGTTGTGGAACTACGGACGTCAGGATTATTCAGGGACGAAGATTGTCTGGATGGATTAAGCTTACTATCTCATCTTTTTTATCGACTTGATAAATCAAAAAAAGTACGTTAGTCATAAAAAAATTTAAACTCGTTTTTGAGGTTCATATGGGACCCAAAGGCCCCGCCATGTTATACCAGAGGTTACCTTCGAGGTCTGATATATAAGCATAGTATCATTTGGGATTAAAAAGTTGAAATAAAATTTTTTATTTGGGAATTTTTAAAAATCACCTTATAAGCAAAAAATAGCCAGGCTTTCACCTGGCAATTAAAACTTTCTATTTCTTTTCTTCACTACCTGCGCTACAAGCAATTGCAGAAAGTACGCCAATTAACGCCTCAAGAAGTACTGTGAAAATGCACATCTTTTTTCTCCTTATTATCATCAACGAATTCTTTTTTAATGATCTTTACGAGTTTGTGAATAATTTTTATAATTTTTTTTATTTCTGGCTCCATTGTTCCTCCTTTTGAAAATAAAGCCCTTAACCTAAAGCAGCTAAGGGTTTATTATCAACAATATTAAAATAACGAATGAATGCAGCCTTCATCCTTTTAATAGTATCTCTGACAGTAATGTAATTGAGTCTCAGTTTCACAGATATTTTGGTTACGCTAAAACCGTCAATTAAAAGTCGTAATATTTTATTTTCTGTCCTGGTAAGACATTTCTGCCAGTTTTGAAAATCTATATTAAAGTCACATTGACTTTCTACTGACTCTTTGCTCCACGGTTTATTAACCATCCATTCACTGAATTCGACAACCTGTATTGGACTTGTCGACCTTCTGAGAAAATATCCTAAAACATCAGTTGTGCTGACGCCCCCTGTTTTTTTCTTGCAAACCGATCTTGTATCAATCTGCTTAGCTCGTTGAGTCACAAAACACTTAAAGTCCTGCTTCTTAATCTCTTTACCAGCAGCTACATCTCTCTGGTATTTTTCAAATGACAAGCAAACAAGTTCCTGAATCTTGTCCTTGCGGCGTTCAGGTTCTTCGTACCTTAATACAGCATAGGATGCCTGCTCCTTAACGATAGGATAGATTTCCTCAAAGCTCATATCATAATACCTCGTGTTAGTTAATAGATAGAAATGGAACGCGGATATTGCGATTTGTTGTTTTGGTGAGTAATTAGTGGGTAAAGAGAAACGTGAGTCTCTCTATATTATTCTTATATCAAAAAAATAGGAATAAATTTATTAACAAGGTTATAAGATAATATTTGGAGTAAAAAAGTAATCGGTAATTAAAGACAAGGTAAGTCTTAAGTGGTTAATAAATTTTTATTATACTGTTTTTATTGAAGTTACTTTAAAGACGAAAAATGATTAAAATGTAGGAATCCCTATACGCCTAACCTAGAAAAGGGGGGAGAAGTTTCGACCTATAATAAATTCTTGGGAGTAAACCACTAATACTTTTTTATCAAATTTGTAATATAATGTTTGACGTTAATGAATTATGGCTCTATTTTAATATTAGATTTTATTTCCGTTGATATTCAATAATCATTTATATTAAATTATATTTAATAATCTGGATAGGGATCCAATGGTTTGCTTGCGGAATTTTAATGCAAAACTTGATTAATAATGTTATAAATGGCCCCTCTCCATTTAGATATGCAATTTGGGGAAGTCAAATTGATTTAAATTCCCCTGCAGTAATATTTGATATCTTGTGTCAAATTTTAAAAGAGGATGCCGCCAAACAAGAGACTCTTAGTTTTAAAAGAAATGAAGTTGTAGAATATCAACAGATTGATGAGAATGGGAAACCTCACTCCTATTATTTTTATTTTGGCGGATTCGAGGGTACGAATTTCAAATTAATCGCAAAATCTCCTCAACAAGATAACTCAACTACTATAACCCTTCGTACAAGCCATGACTATTGGAAACTAAGAAAATGTAACCGTACTTTTACAAGTACATTTAGAATTAATATATTTGCCAAAATTAATAATAACAAATCTCCCGAATGTGTATTATCAGAATATTTACAAATTGAAAAAAACAATATAAATTCTTTGAATAGGACCCAAGTTCTATTATTATCCGAATTATCAACTGACCATCTTCGCGATTCATTGATTGATTATGATTTTGAGAATTTTACCTTTTTAGATTATTTCCCAAGTTCCTTGTGGAAAAATATTAACGAGTCGACTATTTTAAAAAGCACCGCCTTCGATAGAATAAACCCCAAACCTGTTTTATCTATTTTCAACAAAATAGATATAATGGTAGGATATATAAAATGTCAAATTAAAAAAGATATTGGCTCTAAATTTTTAATAATTAGTAATAATTACAATCAATTATTTTCCATTTATTCGTTTCAAGATATCATTGAGCTATTGGAATATGACAAAATTAATATTTTTTATTTTGGCCAGAATAAAGATTTTAATAAACTTCTATTTAGTATTCCAGGCCATTTGCAATCTAATAACCAGGACAAATACATTAAGCCAATATTATTATCTTCAAAGAATGAGAATTTATTATTTAATTCTCTTCATCAAGTTTTTAGAATTGGGGACGATAGTTTAAATAACTGTTTTTACTTATTAAAAGATTTTTATAAAAAATATTATGTCCTTAATCCTGAGTTTTCTCTAAAGATAAAAAATATTTTTTTCGGTTTATTAAATTGTTATACTAAGGAACAATTAACAGTAATTAAAATTCTTGCAGATGATGTTGAGTTAGATGAAGTAAAAAAAACTATACTTAATATTATTAACTTGCTATTAGAGTATAACCCGAAGCAAGCCTTTGTAAACACAAATAGATTAAATAAAAAAATTGTCGCTTCTTACAAATCTATTGGCTATCCTAATATCATTCTTTATAATGAAATAATAACATCGTTCAAAACACCTTTATCTTTTCTTTGTATTAATAAATATGCTATTGAGTTACAAGTTATTCCTGGATTATTGACTGGCCAAACAAATTTAGAAAATATTGAATATGTTTTTTATAGACAGGAAGCCAAAATTTATAAATCAATAGTTTTAAAATATTTAACTGTGTTCCATGAATTCATTAAAAATGGTGCGGAGTTTAAAGGAATACCCTTAGATAATTATAATGAAACTGATTATGAATATGATCCACCTGAAGATTCAGTTTTAATTGACGAGCTATTCAAAATAACGCTTCCGCATGGAATCATTAATCATCATAATTCCCCCAAAACTAAGGCCATAATATTACAATTAACTGATGATTCTGATTATTATACATTATTAGTGAATAAATCATACGAGCCACTTGTAGTTGATGAAGATGTATTAACCATTACTCTAAGAGAATTAAAAATCGGACAGGAAATACTATATGTTGAAGGTCAAAGAAATTTATTATCAATGTTCGAGAATATATTTGAAAAAATTAATAGTTCCGCATTATTATGGAAAGATAAATGGAAAGAATATTTAAGGGAATATTTGGTTAAATACAGGATACAAGATTTTCAACGCGCATTAAATTATAAAGGATTATCCAAAAGTGATGCTGTAATCAAAAACTGGATAAATAATCCAGACGTCATTGGCACTCAAAATCCCATTAAAGATTTTGAAATTTTCGCTCAAATTATAAACAATCCTGATTTTTTAAGAGATTATAAAAAAATTGCGGGCGCATGCATATTCCTACAAACAAAATCCAAAATATTAGGAAAATTGTTAAAAAAGATATCAATCCGAAAGCTTACGGGAGAAAATATCGATGATCTACTTCAAAATTATGATACTAATATTAGAGACCAAATAATGGAGGCTACAGATAAATTCAAAATATTGCGTATAACTGGTATTGATCTGAATGAGATTGAGACTGATATTTCTAATACAAATCGTTTATTTAGGAATACTTAAAATGCCTCATATGATCCCCAATCAATTTTGGTCGGAAAATAATTTATACGGAGAAAAACAAATATTCCAATTACTTAGTAACTCGGATAATTTAGGTGACTACTACATTTTCCATTCTCTTTCGATCATTAATCATCTTCATAAAAGAGAAGGTGAAGCTGATTTTATTATTCTTGGGCCATTAGGTATTCTTGACTTGGAGATTAAAGGTGCAAAAAAAATAGTAAGATCCAACGGTTGCTGGGAATATGTAAATAGCAAAAATTCTTACAAATCAATAGAATCCCCTTTTGCTCAAGCAAAAAATAACATCTATAGTATTACAACATATTTGAAAATAAAAAAATCTCTGGATTTAACTAAACTTCAGGGATATGGAGTTATTTTTCCTAATTGTACTTTTCAAGAAAAAAGTTCTGAATGGGTTGATTCAATGATTCTTGATGAAAATTGTTTGAATGATATAGAAAATTATCTCCTGGATTTATATAAATATTGGCGACTAAAATCTAATTTGGGTGATAATATCTTGCTTTCAAAGGATACAATTGAAATAATAAAGAACTATATGCGAGGAGATTTTAATGCACTGGAAAATGTAGCTAATTTCATAAAACGCACAAATCAAATTATCCAGGATTTAACTGAAGAACAATACTCGGTTCTTGAAGCATTAAAATATAATAATAGACTTTTAATAAAGGGTTTACCAGGAACAGGCAAAACATTATTAGCTATAGAACAGATACATAGAGCATCCAAGAAATACAATAAAGTGCTTTTTCTATGCTTTAATAGGTTATTGAAAGCGAATATTTACTCACAAGTAAGATCTTTTTCAAATAATATAGAAGTTTTTACAATTGATTCATTATTGTTTAATTCCATTCATAAAAATATTAAAAAAAGGTTTTCATCAATTGAATTGTTTAAGCAATATGTTTTTGAAAATTTGGAAGAAATAAAAAAATATTTGCCCATTTTTGATTATGTAGTTATTGACGAGGGTCAGGATATCCTTAAGGATGGCTACTTTGAAATTATAAATAATATTATTAAAAATAATTTTATTTCAGGATGTTGGTCGATTTTCTATGATGATGAAATTCAAAAGATGTTATATGGCTCAGAGGAATTAGAAAGTATTCTTCAAAGACTACAAAAGATGGGCTCGATTTATAATTTAAATGTAAATTTTAGAAACCCTGATAGAATAATAAATAGACTTGGAGCAATCACTAAATTACCGATCACTTCTATAAATAAAATCCCATCAGATGAACATAGCATCCAATTAGAATATTATAATAATGAACTTGATATTGTAAATTCCATATCTAATAGGCTAAGATATTTTATAGTTGAACAAAAAGTTAAACCAAATTCCATTACTATTTTATTTCTTGAAAATAATTTTGGAATTATTAAGATGTTATATGAAAAAACTAAATTATTTATTGATAATTATATAAATTTATCTGAATATACAGGAAATATTGAAAAAGAAGGTGGAGATCTAATAGTAAAAGAAAGAATGATTCCCTTTTGTACTGTTCATTCGTTTAAGGGTCTGGAAAATAACATAATAATAATCCCCTCAATAACCCAAATATCTTCTGATCGAACTAAATTATTATTATATATAGGTTTAACTAGAACTAAAGTTAGAACAATAATATATTTTCACCAATCAATTAAGAGTTTATTAAATGATAAATTATAATCTTAAAGCTCGAAATTATATTGTAGATGAGATTAAGAAGGAATTCTGCGGTCCTGGATCGGAAGAAATTGATTCAGTAAATAATGAAGAGGAAAGGATATCTGAAAATCCAATTAACAGATATTTTTTAGGGGTATTGTATCCTCAAAAGATGGTTGATACGCAAGAAGATATTGAAGATTTGGATGGTTCTGATAATGACCCAGATGAAAGAGAGGATATGCCTGAAACAGATGATGATGAAGGTATAGAAGAATTTATCATCGATGAAAAGGATACCCTTAATGAAGATTTATCAATAACTGCAGCGAATCAGTTTTGTCCCTCCTCCTATGGTATGACTTTTTTCATTAAGGGAAATAATACGATTCTGGATTTATCCGTAATGTCTTCAAAATATGTTAAACTAAATAAAGAAGAACAATATGTAAAATTAACCGAAAGTGAGCTTAGTTTAATGCATAAATTTGAAGAATTCGGATGTTATAAAATCATTGAAGATAAATTCTATTTTATTTCATTTTTGAATAAAGAGCAAAGAGCGCAACTCAAACATTATTCAAAAAACACCTTTTTAGAAAGCTTAACTGAAAATGAAAAACAAAAGTTAATTGAAAAGGAAAATGACAAGAAATTAACAGCTGAAGATCGCCTTAACTATGATAAAATTTTCCTTCTATTTAGCCGCATTCACGACAAAGCAAAAAATTTTCAACGAAGGGGATATAGAAGAACTCCATTAAAAGAATTTAATAGATCATTTAATTTGTCACAAAACAATTTAAATATTTTAGAAGAAATTGATTCAAAAGATTTAACATTACGTATAACTAACAGACCTCCAAATAATGGAATCAAAAAAATTACTATTAGTATAATAAATAATAAAAATTTTTCGGGTGATAATAAACCAAAGCCTGAATTATGCTATTTCCAAAATCGTATTCTTGTTAAAATAAATTCAACGACCAATTTTGAAGAAATATCTAAAGTACAAATCAGTCAATCAGCTGATCCTTCTGACGCTATGCTTTATTCAAATAAAAAGATATTTGCAGTGGGACATGGTTGTTCTGTTAATTGGGATGGTAATAATCCGGTTGAAGTAAATACTGAATTTATTCCATCATATGAAGTCCCACAAACAGACCCTGCTCCGGAAAGAATTAATAATTTGGGTCTAAATATTTTTAATATGAAAAATCTTGCTTTTGATAATTTAATGAATAAAAATCAGGTAATATCGGAGCTTAATATTTTTGCAAATGATTATTCTAATTGGCTAGGTCAACAGGGAGAGGCAAGTAATGATAAACCCTTTTATGAATACGCCAAGAAGAATATTAATGTTTGTCAAGGAATATGTAAAAGATTAAGTGAAGGGATAAATCTTCTGCAAGATGTCACTATCTGGAAATCCTTTCAATTGGCAAATGAAGCAATGGTAATGCAAAGGTATAATTCAGTTAAGTATGTTAATAATCCTAAAAAAATTACTGAACCTTTGAATGAATTGATTAAGGATTATTCCATTATTGAAAATTACATTGCCCAATGGAGACCATTTCAGCTCGCATTTTTTTTATTAGTTTTGAAATCCATTACCGAACCCCAATCTGAAGACAGAAATATTGCTGATTTATTATGGTTTCCAACCGGGGGAGGCAAAACTGAAGCTTATCTTGCTGTAATAGCTTTTACATTATTTTACAGAAGGCTAACCGGAGGGAAATTATCTATAGGGACATCGGTAATTATGCGATATACGCTTAGATTACTGACAGCCCAACAATTTCAAAGGGCATCCACATTAATTTGCGCTTGTGAAAAAATCAGAGCATTAAATACTGAACTAGGAAAAGAGCCTATAACTATTGGCTTATGGGTAGGTAGCGCTAATACTCCAAATGATAATCAGACAGCTTGTGAATATGTCAATAAACTTTCAGGGTCTGATACTCAGAATATTATCTCTGAATTTGAAAACCAAAATCCGTTTCAGGTTCAGTTTTGTCCGTGGTGTGGAACAAGTCTTCTAAATCATATTGCCCCCCTACGAAGTGGTTATAGGGCGGCAAAAACTGGTGCTAATGGATTTTATTTTAAATGCATTAATCCAGATTGCGATTTTTCTGAAAGATTACCATTACAAGTTGTTGATGAATTAATTTATAGAAATCCACCTTCTTTATTATTTGCTACGGTTGATAAATTTGCTCGGCTTGCCTGGTTAGGTGAAACTCAAAAAATTTTTGGAATTAAAGGGACCGATAGATTTGCTCTTCCCCCAGACCTTATTTTACAGGATGAATTACATTTGATTGCTGGTCCTTTAGGATCAATGTTTGGTTTATATGAAAGTGTACTCGATTATCTTTGTTCTTATAATGGGAGAAAACCTAAAATTATTTGTTCTACAGCAACTATTAAACGAGCAGATGATCAGATTGGAGCACTTTTTAACAGACGAGTAAATATATTTCCCCCATCAGCTATTATTATTGAAGACTCGTACTTTTCGAAAGAAATTCCAGTCAATTTAAAACCCGGTAGATTATATATCGGTTTAATTTCCATTGGAAAGACACTTACTACAACACAAGTAAAAATTTTATACACTCTCTTATATCATAATTTAAAAGTGGGAGATTATCTAAGAAAATTAGAGGATAATCCTGATAATTCTCTAATTACTGATACACTTGATTCATATTTCACAATTATTTCATATTACAATTCGATCAGAGATTTAGGGCATTCAACAGGACTATTTAATGATGATGTAAAAGAGAAAATTCAAATGTTACAAGACCGAAGAAGAGAGATTTTTAACAGACCCCTCTGGTTCAAAGAGTTGACAAGTAGAGAGTCGAGCAAAGAATTGCCTAAAATTCTTAAAACTCTCCAGGATAAAAAATATCCTGAAAAAGAAACTATTCCTGCTATATTTTCAACCAATATGTTTTCGGTTGGTGTAGATATATCCCGGCTAAACCTCATGCTGATGAATGGCCAACCTAAAAGTTCTTCCGAATACATTCAGGCTACCAGTAGAATCGGAAGAAAAGATCCAGGTTTAGTAGTAACCTTATTTGATAATTTTCGACCTCGAGACAAATCGCATTATGAAAATTTTATCTCATTTCATCAAAGTTTCTATAGATTTGTGGAACCCACGGGTGTTACTCCATTTTCTCTACCTGCAAGAAAAAGAGGAATTCATACATTATTAATTATTATTGCTCGTCTTTTAGGTGGATTAACTGATAATCAATCTGCATCAAATTTCACATCAGCAACTATTCCTGATGAATTTATAGAGTTTATATTAGAACGAGTAAAAAAAATCGATTCAGAAGAAACCGGGCCTATTGAAACTGAAATAAATCATTTTATTGATGAATGGCAAAGTTTAATACATTTACCAAATTTGGTTTTTTCTAATCGAAATAGATTTGGTAATCCTGATAGTTCGAAAACTCCATTAATGAGAAATTATGGCGAAATATCAGACTCATCTGAAAGAGAAGCTTTCCCCGTTTTGCATTCTTTGCGAAATGTTGACGTTCCTACAATTTGTAAATTAAAGGATTAACGAGATGGCAGATGAAATCAGGCGAAGTCAATTAATAACTACATTTGGTGTAGGCGCCATTACAGAGTTAAAGCAATTTACAGGTATATTAAAAAGTCCTGACGTTTGGCAACCGGCACTTGTAAGTCGATTAAGAAAAGAAGAAAAAATTGATGATCCCAGATTATCTCAAGTATTAGGAGTAGATTATTTCCTTATGCCTCCAAGGAAAGCAGAAAAAAGCGCATGGTTAGAATTTACTCTTTTTCCAAGAATGTTATTTTGTCCAAAATGTAAATCATTAAAGGATGTGAAATATTGGTTTAGAGAATTACCTCATTATTCAGGTGGAAGTAATGATGTCAAACCTTGGGAAATTAAATGTTCTTGTAGTGAAAAGGGAACAAAATTAATTCCAAGCAGATTTATTACCCTTTGTCCTAAGGGGCATTTGGATGATTTTCCTTTTTATGAATGGGTGCATTATTACAATGATTGCCCTCAAGATAATTTGGAAAAGAGAGGATTCAAGATGCGTAGTAGCGGTGGGGGTGCAACACTTGGTGATATCAAAATAACTTGTGATAATTGCAAAAAAACCCGTAGTCTAGAGGGTGCATTATATACCGATAATCACTTAGATTATTCGTGTAACGGTAATCGACCTGAGCTATTTAATGTGAATCCCTACAATGAGAATTGTACTGAGCCAGCGAAAAACATTAGATTCGTTCTAAGAAGTGCATCAATTGTTTATTTTCCAAAAATATACTCATCATTATTAATTCCACCGTTTACCCATCCAGAGATAGAATATATTCTTGAACAGTCCACATTTTATGACTTAAAAAGATCATTAATTGAAAACAATGAAAATGATACCATCTTTTATAAGAAACTTTTGATTGATTTATTATTGCACAAATTTAACATCTGGGATGAGAAAAAAGCTAATACTTGTATTACTTCTTTGTTGAGTCCGAATGAAACAGAAATTGATTTGGAGACTTACAAATATGATGAATATTCAGCTTTCTCCAATAATACGAATGACAATAACTTTATCATTGAACTACAAGATTGTGAGAGTTTGGATAAATTCGGAATTAATAAGTTAATTAAAGTAACTAGACTAAAAGAAGTAAGAGTGCTCGCAGGCTTTTCCAGAGTCCGTCCCTTTGAAGCAGATTTTGAAATATTAGTCGAAAATGAAGAAGAGGAAAATACTCCAATCCAAAATGTAAGTTTCATCAGATCTTGTTCTAGGAAATTAAATTGGTTGCCAGGAGTGGACTTATTTGGTGAGGGAGTTTTTATATCATTTGATAATAAATATATGGCAGATCATGAAATGAGTTCAGAAAAGAGAGTAACTCAATTAATGCAAAATTCTGAGCAATTTCGAAGAGAAGGCTTTTTTTCATTACCCTTTAATGCCCGATTCATTGCTTTACATACACTTAGCCATCAAATTATTAAATTAATAGCGTTTTCAAGCGGATATCCATTAGCTTCTGTCAGAGAAAGAATTTATTGCAATACTAAATCAAATGATGAGATGAATGCAATTCTAATTTATATTGCTGACACAGATTCAGAAGGTACTTTAGGTGGTTTATGCAGAGTTGGTACCGAGGATAAAATTCTAGAATTGATTAACGATGCCATGGAATATTCAGAATGGTGTTCATCAGATCCGGTTTGTCGAGAAAGTTCGGGTCAAGGCTTAGGCTCATTGAATTTAGCAGCTTGTCATTCATGTACCCTACTACCTGAAACATGTTGCGAATTTGGAAACAGATATTTGGATAGAATAACTATGGAAAATTACTTCAAAAAATGAGTTAAATATTATATTTTAATATATATTACTCTCTTTAATAATTATTTTATGGTTTAGTTCCTTATATGTCCAAAATCAATCTAAGGGCAATTGATTTCTTTTGTTCTATAGGCGGAATGACCTATGGTTTTAGGAAATCCGGCGTTGATGTAATTGCCGGCATAGATATTGACCCATCCTGTAAAGAAACTTATGAATTCAATAATCCAGACTCAAAATTTATTACTGCAGATATAGAGCAATATTCCAATTCCCAACTTATAAAAGATACCCAAATTAAACGCAGTGATGATAATTTAATTTTTATTGGGTGTAGTCCATGTCAATATTGGTCCATAATGAATACTGACAAAACAAAGTCTAGTGCTACAAAAAACCTTCTTTCTGAATTTCAAAAATATGTTGAATATTTTAAACCAGGTTATGTTGTGGTCGAAAATGTTCCAGGCATAATGCGAAAAGCAGATAAAAGCAAACTAGATTATTTTATAAAATCATTGAGGGATAATCATTATACATTAGCTTATGGGATTCTCAATGCCAATAATTACGGGGTACCACAAAATAGGAGAAGATTTGTATTAATTGCTTCACGAATAAGTAAAAACATATGTCTACCTTTAGGTAAGGAAGACAGTGCGCCTGTAGTAAAAGATTTTATTGGAGTTGCGAATGGCTTTAAAAAAATTGCTGCAGGATATAATGACGAATCTAATTTTTTACATAAGACAGCTAATTTGAGTGAATTAAATCTAAAAAGAATCCGACAAACTCGTCATGATGGTGGCAGTAGGTTAAATTGGAAAGACATGAAAGCTTTACAACTAAAATGTTATGTGGGGAAAGATGATTCTTTCAATGATATATATGGCCGAATGTCATGGGATAAACCAGCACCTACAATTACGACTAAATTTCACAGTATCTCAAACGGAAGATTTGGACATCCAGAAGAAGATAGAGCGTTATCATTGAGAGAAGGAGCCACATTACAAACATTTCCGAAAGATTATGTTTTCAAAGATAAAAATATTGGGAAAGTTGCTAAACATATTGGAAATGCAGTACCTCCTAATTTAGCATATCATATTGCAAAACAGATATTACGCTGTAATGGAAAATAAACTATCTGAGCTCATAGAAACCATTAGGCGACAAAAAAATAATAATATATTCCCTAATTACATAGATTATATACAATTTCCATTTTTCCGGAATATAGAGTTAGATCAAAGAATTAATTTTGATTATCCATTAACAATTTTTGTTGGTCCTAATGGGAGCGGGAAAAGCTCTACTTTACATGCACTGTACGGTTGTCCAGCATGGAAAACCCCATATGATTTTTGGTTTTCAACTGTAATTGATCCTGTCGAATATATCTCTGAAAGTAGAAAGATAAGACATTCTTTTTTTTATGGATATAGAAAAGATGGTACTGAATTACAAGTAATTAAAACGAGAATTAAAAAGCGGAATAATCCAGATTACTGGGAAACTAGCAGGCCATTATTAAGCTATGGCATGGACAAGTTACCTGAGGGCATATCCAGAAATAGCCCAATAAATAAAAATGTCGTTTATTTGGATTTTCGTGCAGAATTAAGTGCTTTCGATAAATATTTTTATTTTGAAACTCCCCCTCCTAATTTATCCTCTAAAACAAAACAAGATTATCTTAGAGTAAAATCCAAAACATTAAATAATATATTCAATGGAAAATATGATATTGTTTTGTCCAGTGGGCAAAAACCACAGAATGAAACAGTTATCCATTTATCATTTGATGAACTTAATGAAATATCAAAAATACTTGGAAAAATCTATCTTGAAGGAAAAGTAATTAGACATAGACTTTTCCATACTTGGGGATACTCAATTCTATTAAAAAATCAGTATTGTAAATATTCAGAAGCTTTTGCGGGTAGCGGAGAAATTTCTGTTGTAAGATTAGTACAAAATATTTTAAGTGCCAAGGTAGGTTCATTGATACTTCTTGATGAGCCAGAGGTATCTCTGCACCCAGGCGCACAGAAACGGCTACAATTTTTTCTATTAGACCAAATAAAGAAAAAAAAACATCAAGTTATCATTTCAACACATTCAGCCTACTTAATTGAAGCACTTCCAAAGGAAGCAATTAAAGTATTCTCTCAAAAATTGGATAATGGTAAATTTATTATTAAAGAAAATATTCTTCCTGAAGAAGCTTTTTATTTTATTGGTCAAGAAATCGATGAGAAAATCTCAATTATAGTTGAAGATGCCTTAGCTAAGAAATTATTAAATAAAGTGTTAGAAGAATTAGGTTCAGAAGTTATCAATATGTTTAAAATATTGTTTCTTCCAGGAGGGGCAGGAACTATCAATAAACATTATATCCCCATCTATAATAATGCAAATATTCAAAGATCATTTTTCGTTTTTGATGGTGATCAGAAACTTGTTGATAATTTATTTGATTGTCAAAATTTGCAAGAAAGAGACAAAACAATACTGTTCTTGAAACAAGTAATTCTAAATCAAACAAATTGTGATATTCCTTTTTACGTAGATGGTAATGTTGAAGGTGGAAATCAAGTTCAACGAATTAATATGATGATTAATTTCTTAAATTATTATAAAAAACATGTTTTTTATTTACCTCAATTAAAGCCTGAAGATATCATATGGTCAAATGAGGTTATGGATCAATATTTGACGTCAGTTGGTTCTAGTTTGCAGAGTGCGGGAATAAATAATTTGCCAAACTCAAAGCAAAAAATAAATGAAGTATCAAAAATAATTTTTGGGTCTATTAATCAGAATGCAACCGAGGATCTATTAATTACAGCTTGGCTTAAACGTAAAGAAAAAAATTATACCGATATCGTGGGAATAATTGATAACCTGAAATCATTAGGTCAATAGACTTAATTTTAATTTTCTAAAAGTATTTTCTTTTTTCCTTTTTCTTAATTGACACCCCCAAATGGTTATTACCTTCCACCCAGCTTTAATCAAATAAGCTTTGTTTTTTCTATCTTTTTTTATATTTATACCAATTTTTTCTAACCACCACTTTGTTCTGGTCTTAGGAATTATGGAATATTTGCATTTATTGTGTCCATGCCAGAAACAGCCATTAATAAAAATAACTGCTTTATATTTAGGTAATACAATATCCGGTTTACCTGGTAACGAATTTACATAAAGTCTATACCTAAATCCTTCTGAAAAGAGATATTTCCTAACAAGAATCTCAGGTTTGGTATTTTTACTCCTTACCATACTCATATTATAACTTCTTGTTTCGGGTGAATGTACATCTGTCATTTTATATAAAATAAAATTATACTAAAATATAATAAATTAACACGTACTCAAAAATAATCTCTTTTGGGATAAAATATTTTAGGTTATTCTAATTTTAACAATGAAACTAGTGAATTTATTTGCTTCAATGACCTTTCTGTTGATAAATTTATGATATTAATTATGACAATATTTAGGTAAATCTAATCAGTTATTGATTATTTTTTATGCAAAGGGTATAAGAATTAAAATATTCGGGAATTATGTTATGAACATTCAAAAGATATTTGATGCTTTGGAAGAAGATGAAATGAATTCTGCTCTGGGGATTATCTGTGTTGAATTAGAAAATCAGGGGTATGCTATTACTATAGAGAACATAAAAGTAACAGCCGAAGAAATTTTTAACAATAAATACCCATCATTAGAAGAAGTTCCAGATTCTTTGAATATAAAACTTTCGAAAGGGAACTTTGAAGAACAAAAATTTGCAATTGATTTTGTTGATTATCATAAGGTTATTATTAAAAAATTTAAGAATTAGGCTCACTAGCTCATATGCAAACATTACATTTTCCCCTGAGATTATTATTCTGATAATTAGTTGGATCTTCTTAGTCTAATAAAAACGCTAAGTTAATATTGCTTGGACTTAAGCTTATGATTGATCTAGGTACCGGGAAAAACCATACTAGCAGCCTGATGCTTCGTCTTCAAAGGACAATTGTCCCCCAATTTCTATTTCATTATTATGAATAATTTCATCAAATTCGAAGTTTTTAAGCTAAAAATGAGATATCTAGTGTAATTACTCGACAAAAGAGGATCACTTCGTTGATTTTTAAGTAAAAGCTGAAGGTAAATTTGAATTTTTATGACATTTCTCGAGCTGTTTTTATATTTTTAAGACATTGGAATAGCAATTTGTTATTTTTTATGTTAAAAATGGAAGTGAATTAGATTTTTTAGAGCAAATTGTAAGGTAAAGTTTGATTTTTATAGGTAATTCTTCCGAGTATACTGAAATCAATAATGTCTGGTCATTTCAAGATTACAAAAATGAAAAAGATTTATTATCTAATTTCTTCGAAAATTTATGCAAAATTCTACATTTCTGGCCTGACATCAACCAATTAATTCTAGTTTGTATTCCTTCATACCCTCTTTCGAAAGAAGCTATTTCCAAATTTATAAGAAGTTATAAATATAAAGATAGGTTATTATATGCTCCGGAAGATCTCATAGATAAATTACCAGCCTTACTTCTAAATACAAAAATATTTACTGAAAAAGATTTGCATGATAACAAATTAAAAAATTTTATTAACGGGGACAAAGTTGTCACATATGCTAAGTATTTATCACGGAAGTTTATAAAAATTATACATAGTATTCAGCCCATAGAAATATATAGAGAATCATTTGCTAGTCTTGATGTTGATGATTCTTTATCGGGAAATATTTCAGATAATAATTTGTATATGGACTTTTTAATTGAGTATTCAATTGCATTAATGGTAGATGATCTCCGAAAAAGTTGGGGTAAAAACGATAAATCGTATATGGATGCATGGTCTGCCTTGTTTCCTACCTCGCATCACCCCGTAGGTTTGTATAAAAGCATGATGCGGAATGTAATTTCTGCTGGGGGACCTAAATGGGATTTGCATGATATTTTGGATAAAGACTTAAATAATATTGTTGAATGTTTTGAGGATAAGGGTGAAAGATACCCAGCAGTTGTTGGAACTTTTTATAAAGATGGTTCGAAAGTTTTTGACGGATTAAATAGAAAAATTAATTTAGTGGGCCCTGGTGAATATTTAATCAATCATATTGTTGCTGATCTTGAAAATAAATACGGAATGTTTTATTCATATGACAGTCTCGGCGTTGGCAATCTTATTATTGAAAATAATGAAAAAGGAATGGTGATTTTTAATGCTGATAAATTGGACCAATCAAACTTTCAGAAAATCAAATCTGATCTAAATCTCAATAAACTCACAGAAAAATTCTACATCTTACATAGCTCTAAACCGCTATACTATTTAAGGGATCCATCATTTAAGATAATTATTCTACCGACCCATGAACATATCCTATATGTATTAGATCGATTAATTAAGTATATGAGCAATAAAATATTTGAACGAGAGGATTTTGATGCAATAAGGGTCTTGCTTTACCACGAACGAGTTTTATCTATTTTTAAGATGATCCCATCTCTTGAAGAGTTGGATAATGAACTTTTAGAATTAAAATCTGGTAAATACTTCAGCACGATAAATTTTAAGCACCGTGATTTTTGGTATGATTATTATTTGTATATAAAACAAAAATATCCTTCCGGGGAGGAAATAGTCTCTCCTACAAATAAAGTCATTCCTGCTCAATCCCAATTACAGGAAGGAGAAAAAACTCCGGCTACTGATGAGAAACGTAATGAGGATAAGGTTCTCGATAATTCAGAAACAGATGAGAAAGAACCGGAATCAAAAACTGTTTCTCATAATAATAAAAGTAACGAAGAGAATTCAGTGAACACAAGTCGTTCTGAGAAGAAACCCCGTGCAACAACAGAACGTAAAATCACTTTCACACTAGATAGTATACAAGGACAGTGGGATATTGAAGACTCAAATTCAGATGACATTCTACATGCATCTTATCATAATTCACTCGGTATAATGTTTTTATTAATACTAAATAACTATCATTCTTTTCCCAACAAACCGATTTCTTCTAAAAATCTTTATTCATTAGCTAAGAAATGGCAGAAGAAAAATGATAGCTCCACAGAAACAACGAATTATCCAAATACGATTTCGGGATCAGTCCGACATGACTTCTCAGAAAACAAACTTCCTGGTTTGGAATTTATTAAAAAGCATATCTTCATAAAAAGTAAAAAATGTTATTTCAATGCTACCCCGGAGGACAGCAATTTTGAGCTCTCGATTGATGTAATTCCTCCACTCCCGGAAAATCCGGATACGAAAGACCTCAGATCTTGGGCAGCTCATTCATAGACCAAGAACATTCTCACCTTTTCTGTAAATTTTTTTTCATTTTCTGTAATTATTCTTCGTTTTTCTGTAAAAACAGATTTTTGCCAGATTTCCTTGAAATTACCTTTGTTGTATTAGTATTGAGAAATACTAAGAAATATTAATCATCAATAATATAAAGGTTAAAATAATGGGAAAACAAAAGCCTGAGGAGGCTAAACCTACCGATTCTACTAAGAAGGGTGAGAAACCTGAGCCCGCTAAGGACGAAAATCCCGGAAAGGCTCCAGACCCAGATCCAGGGAACAAGGATACCGGGGATACTAATAAGGACAAGAATCCGATAAATTCTCCTGACGACATTAGTGCTAAGGAGATATTTGATCGCATGGCCAGAATATCAGATGAAACTAAAAATAAATATTCTGCGCTTGTAGATGCAAAAGTCAGGTTGGTTTTTATAGAAGAAGCACATGCCGGGGTTCAAGATTTAGTAAAACCCCAGAAACGTCTTGATAGACGATTAGGAGCTCCAAAGAAAATTGAAGATTCTGATGAACGTAATCTTCGTATAACTCAGAAAGGTTCACTTGGTGTGGACGTGAGGCTTGCGAGAGAAAAAGTTGATCTTCTACAGGAAGAGTTCAATAGACTTTGCGGAGGAGAAAAAACAGCATTTAAGTATATGACCCTGCAAATCAATGCTGATTCCAATAATTATGTAAGAAAAAACAAATCTTTCTTGCTGAATAAGGCTAAAAAATTGCTTGAAGCTTCTTTATTAGCACATGGAGCCATGCTTCTGGAACTTCGCAGAAAGGCTAAGGATGACTCTGAAGAAGGCATTAGCCTATTCAATTCTTCACTTCGTGAACTATTATATATAGTTGATAAAGAAGGCGCAATCACATGTAGTGGGACAGCCAGTAAGGCTAAAATTTATCCCGCCGTCCGTAAGGCATTAAAAGAGTGGAATGGACGCAGTAGAACAATTCCTGACCTTGTCTGGCCACCGGACAAAAACCAAGCACAATAAATAAATAATGCCTGCAGAGATCTGTTAGGTCCTGCAGGACACTTTTTTAATTTAAAATAGGAAATTATTAATGAAATATAATGGCTCTATAATTAGTTATGACAAAAAAGGGGGGGGTATGATTTACGGTCAAACGGTTCAATTTTTCATTCAGATTGGTGCAATACTTTGCATGTGAAGCAAAATGATGTTGCAGAATTGCCGATTGGCTTAATCCCTTACAATATAATATTCTCATTCACGGATGTAGATCTGGACCTTAGGGTATTATCTCCCAAATCGCACTTATGAAATTACTTACAAGTGACATGAAAAATACTAATGCACAATATTTTAATTAACGTTTATGGGGCATTAGCCCCACAATTTTAAATCACTTAAATAAAAGGAAATAACTATGAGTAAAATAAAAATTTGTAATGGTTGTCATGAAATATTCAAGAATGCATCCCTTAAAGAATTTGATCTGTGCCCTGAATGTAAAAAAGGAGAAATTATATTCTTTGAAGAGGATGAAATTTCCAAAATATACCAGGATGAAGAAAAGATTGATGATTTCAAGGCGTCATTAGTGGAATATGGGTCTCCTGATAGTCAAAGGGAACTTGATCTGAGTTGTACTTTTGAAGATAAAACTGAAGCAGAAAATTGCTGTATTGAGATAGAAAATAAAAGTCCATTTTGTTACGTGACAGCTCATGTGGTAGCTGAGGGATGGAAAATACGGGGATCTGCAACAGTAAAGCTATGTGAAATAAACTCTACCATTGCAGAGGTTGAAAGCATTATTCAAAGATATCATACCTATCAAGGTTTTGATTGGATTAGTGTACATTTCTGAAACATTGATGAACACTTGTCGATTAATGCTGGGTGGAAAATTTCCCCTACTATATAAATCAACACTAGCTGGTCGAAAGACCAGCCTTAATTAAAATTATCAATAATTTTTAAAATAAAAAGGAAATAATAAAATGAAAACATGTTCTGCATGCAGTCAAATTTTCAAACGCAATAGTAATATCGAAATTGACAGTCTATGTCCTAATCTAATTTGTAATGGTAAAGTTTTAGACATTGATGATGACATTTTAGAAACAATAAAACAGCTTAACAAAAAGGGATATTCAACAGAGTCCTGTTGTTCTGGACATACCTGGGGCGGAGATCTGTATATACTTTTTGATGTAAATGTACGCGCATTACCACCGGTTCCCAAACAATTTGATTTTGAAATCGATAGTAATGAGAGATTAAGAATCTATAAAAGAATCCCCGCCTCTGCGGAAATCGAAAGGTTAAGAATACTAAACATAGCCACGTTGGATTTGCTAGAATGGTCATTAACAATACCAACTGGGAAACCTATTCTAATTCAATTTGATTTGATTAATTGTCAAGATTTGCTCAAATTCGAAAAATTGACTCAAAATAAAATTCATTTTGTGAACCCTCAAAAATTTGAAGACGATGGTCGTGAATTTCATGTTTATAATATAACAGTCCCCCCAACAAGTGTTATCGAAATGCGACGAGAGATAGAAACTTTTGCAGCAAACAATAATGTTGGAGTATTTATCGATGTCAATTGATGATATGGGAATAAATTTGATTTGCGGGGCATGTGCCCTGCGATTTTAACTGAATTTATTAAAAGGATAATCTATGAATTCAAAAAATACCTGTAATCGAGATCAAAAATTATTTCAGAATAATACGCTTAATCAATTTGCCACTAGCTCTATCGGCGAGCCCAGTGAAATCATCTACCATGATGAAGAAAAATATCTTAAAATTTTTAGGGATACATCAAATAAGCATAATTTGAAAGAATATTTAGTAGATCCTGACTTTTCCAACAGTCAACGAATGCTTGAAGTAGACTGTACCTTTAATACAAGTAAAGATGCTGATAATTTCATAAATGAGATAAGCAGAGAAGGTCTATACTATTTATTTGCAATTGAGGGTCATAAGGGAGCATGGAATGTAACCGGTTCTATAACAGTGCAATTAGGTGAAATGCCTAAGGCAATAAAAATAATTGAGAATATTATCAATAAATATCATACACATCAATTCATTGATTGTGCAAGTACTAGTTACTTAGATTGGAATATAGATAAATATTCTGATTATAATGTCAATCAATAGGATATAAGAAAATAAACCTGATGAATCCGGGAATCACCGATCTTAATTTTTACTCAATTCCTGTCGCTGCGCGAGTTCTCTCTGTAGGTAATCTTGCTGATGCGGCCTACAGACTCGCTGCAGTTGGCGGGGTTGGGTATATATTTATTAATAAAAGAGAAGTAATAAGTAACGGCCTTCCTGTCACCTCCAAAGTGGAGTTCCTTATTATTCTTTTAATTGGTTTATTATGAAACAAGAATTACTGCTGATATCCCGTGATGAGTTTGAACAAATTCTTAAAGATATAATCCGCAAAGAATTTGATAGCATTTTAGGTTCGAAAAAGGAAACAACCACGGAAGATGATGATCTAATATCCTTTAATGAAGCATTGAGGCTATTGAAAATTTCACGACCAACACTGTTTAAGCATATGAAAAATGGCATTATACCATATCGTAAGGTTGGTAGAAGACTTTTATTTCCAAAGCAAACGATACTGAAAAAAATAATCCAGAATAAAAAAGAATATCCTTAAGAACTTAAATTAAACACTTTTAATTCCTTGTTTTCATTCCAGGCATTTTTAATCGCATTCTCTTTATCCCTAGATGTAATATCTATATATTTTTTGAAAGTCTTATAATTATGGTGACCCGATATGCTCATCACTACTTCTGCTTTCATCCCTCTTAAAAGAGATTGAGTAATAAATGTTCTTCTGGCGGTATGTGTTGTTACCTCCTGCCATTTAGGATACTCTGTTATTTCAGGTGTATTCCCTCTATACCTTACCATTTTTATTGTATCCACAATTTTGGCATCCTTACAAACTTCTTTTATGTATTTATTCAGCTTCTGATTAGATAATCTGGGTAACGGGTACGGTGTTCCGGAATAACGTGCAATAATAGTAAGAGCATAGTCCGTAAGCGGTATCTCAAGAACATCTCTTGTTTTTCCGGTCCTTAGATACCATTTATTTTCTCTTATATCTTGATGCTCAATCTTGGATAGATCACCGAACCTACCTCCAGTATAGCAGCCGAATAAAAATAAATCCCGAGCTCTCTGAAGGTGCTTCTTATCTTCAGCAAATTTCATATTATATAGAGTTTTTAACTCCTGCTCAGTTAATGTTATGATGTCAACTTTTTCTTCTTTGATTTTCCATTTTTTGAAAGATAAGTACGGGTTTATATTCCTATCATATGCCCAGTTCAGAAAAATCTTTAACAGCCCTATTATCTTATAGGCTGAATTATTAACCATTCCTTTCTTCTTCTCCTTCTTCTTTACTTCCTTATTCTCTACCTCATTTTTCTCTACTACCTTTTCCTCTGCCCCATCTTTGAGAAGGTAAGACAGAAATTTATCATAAAACATCATATCTAGTCTGCTGAAGGTTAATTCTGATTTTGTATATTTTTCGTACTCCTTCAAATGTTTAATAACTGTGGAATACTTTCTTAGAGAGTCTGGGCTCATGTCCTTCTTCCTTACTTCTTTGAAAGTATTAAGAGCCTCAAATAAAGTTAGCTGTAACTTTAGGGATCTACCGAATTTCTCAAGAATCTCTGTTCTTAATTCTTCAAAATCGGCTGAGGGGTTCATAGATAGATGTTGATAGACTGTTTTTTTGATTCCATCTTTATAACTGGAGAGAAAATTATTTAATTCTCTGGCGGTTGGGGATTTAATCTTTCCTCTTTCAATTGCCAGTTCTAAAGTTTTATCCCAATACTCTGGCCGGATTCTTTGTTTGGTATTCAGTTGGATAGTTTTTCCCTTTGCGAGCCCCCTGATGTAACAGTAAATAGCACGCTCAGTTGATTTGAGCTGTTTTCTTTCTAGATAAAAATGTAGGTTCATTTTTTTTCCTTTTGACTACACTAATATAATAAATTTCACACACTATTCACACACAATTGTTTTACTTTAATTTATCAGGGTTGCCTAAGATCTGAAAGTTTCTTTCGTTTTTGAAGCCTTTAGAAGGTTTTCAGTTAAACGAAGTTAACTGAAATTAAGCCAAGTAAAGGCATTTGTGGAGGTGGCGGGAGTCGAACCCGCGTCCAAAGTTATGACTCAAAGAACGTCTACACACATAGTCTGTTTTTGTTTTGACTTAAAGATACCAGACAGACAAGGATCACTTTAAGCCTGCTCAGTTAA
>JARLHR010000148.1 GCA_031292145.1 Clostridium sp.
GACTCACACATGTATATATTTTGACATATAATGAACTAGTATCATTACATGGAGTTGAAAATGCGTGATATACGGGCTGATTTTAGCTGGAGGTAAGGGCAGTAGACTATATCCTCTATCAAGAGCCGATCAACCAAAACAATTTTTGAAGCTTATTAACGACAAAAGTTTTTTAGTTAATACTGTTGATAGGATAATCCCATTAATAGATAAAGATAACATTTACGTTGTGACTAATATGGATTACAGAGAAAAAGTTAAAAATGAACTTATAGGAATAAAAGAGGAAAATATTTTTGTGGAACCTGCTAATAAGGAAACCGCTACATGTATAGGTTTGTCTGCAGTAAAGCTACTAAAACAGGATGCTAATGCAGTTATGGTTGTGTTACCATCAGATCACTATATTCAAGGTGAGAAGAATTATATAGATACGCTATCTCAAGGAATTGATATAGCTAATAAAAGAAGATGTATTGTTACTCTTGGAATTGAACCAAGTAGACCAGAGACCGGATATGGGTATATAGAAATGGGAGAGAGGACTACTGGAAATATACCAACGTATAAGATTGCTAGATTCACTGAAAAACCTAATTTTGAAGTAGCTAAGGACTTTATTTTAAAAGGAACTTATTTATGGAATTCTGGAATGTTTATATTTAGAGCAGACGTTATATTAAGAGAAATAGAAAAATACTTGCCTAAATTGCATAAGTCATTAATGGAGATATATAAAGGCTTAGGTGAAGAAAAGGAAGAAGAAATTATAAAAGAACAATATGAACTTATAGATGGAATATCTATAGATTTTGGCGTAATGCAAAGAACGAGGAAGGCATATGTTATCAAATGTGATTTTAATTGGGATGATATGGGGAGCTTTGGGGCTCTAAGTAGATTGCTGGACACTTATAGAAATAACAATATATCTAAAAATGTTTATATTGATGAATGTGAGAATTGCTCTATATTTGGAAATAAAAACTTGATAATTGGATTTGGAATAAAAGATTTAGTTGTTGTAGATGCTGGAGATGTAATACTTGTAATGGATAAGAATAAAGATCAAGAGATAAAACATTTGCTAAATAAACTTAATGAAAATCAAGAATATAATAAATTTTTATAGTAAATAAGCTGTTCTATAAGTATGGTGAATATTTTAGGACAGCCTATTTATTTGAGTGTGCCTAATATCAGGTAAATTTATTTCTTGAAAAGTATCTAGATTATAAAGGGGGGAAAGGAATTAATATAAGTGTGACTAAATGGAATGAGAATTTTTTTGACATAGCATTTAGGCACATTAAAAAGATGACAAGTCCATCTGAAAGCATATTGGACTTGTTATTTTCTTTTATATGCCTTAGTTAAATTATGTTTAGAATCTTGTTTTTGTTAAAAGAGTTTAATAAATTGCTACCTTGATATTCTTGGATATTTGTACACATAATACTGGCCTTAATTAATAAATAAGGTGTTGTAAATTTTGATATAGGGTATTATTATATATCTATAGTACAAATTTAAATTGTATTAAAAAAACGACATATTATTATGCTTAAGAAATTTTAAAGTTGAAAGGCTTGAAACAACTAAAATGTAGAGGATGTGATCATGTTTTGATGATGAACACTCATAAAATCATGGCGGAAAATATTTTAAAACATGCTAACACAAAGAGTGTGTATTTAATTAATAATAAAAGATTTATATGGGGGAACGTCAAACCAGATTGTGCACCTAAATATAAATTTAAAAAACACTATTTTGATGAAAGTATAGATATGATAGTTGACAAAATTATAAATTTATCTTCATTAACATTAGAAGATATTTATTTTGATATGACTATTGGTAAGTTTAGTGAAGAGCTAGGAGTAATATGTCACTTTTTATGTGATTTTTTTTGTGCTCCTCATTATTACAGGTGGGAATTTAAAAGTACTGGAGCAGTAAAAAAACACATGATATATGAAAATAAATTAGCCAAATTGGCTAAAAAATTTAAACCATTAGGTATCATAAATACTAATATAAAGACTAGCGATGTAAAAGATTTTATAATGGAGTTGCAAATACAATATGATGGAATAGTGGATTATCACAATGATTTAACATTTTCATATTATGTTTGTGACAGTATATTAAATTTTATTTTAAACAATGTATTCTTGAATGATAATAAAGTAAACAAAGCAATTTAGCTTATTGTATCAACAAGTATGTTAAAATAGTTCAAATTATTTTAACATGCTTTTTCTTTGAAATAAAAATGTTTAAGAAATAGTATAGAGAAAATATTGAGTTGTCTTAGAATATGTAAATATTTTTATTAAATAATTTTATTAACCTTGACATAGAATTATAGAAGTATGGTAGAATTATAAATTATAGTAGTAAAAGACAATTGCAAAATAATGTAATTTTAAGGAGAATTGTACACATTGTTGAAGAAGTGCTAATTAGCAATAATTTAGATTACAGATGTGGATTATATAAGTTATAAAATATTAAATTATTGAGGTAGGAGATAAAAATGGAGAAGAATAAAAATATATCTATGGCAGTTATTAAAAGACTGCCTAAATATTATAGATATCTTGAAGAACTAATGAAAAATGATGTGGATAGAATTTCATCAAAAGAATTAGGCGAAAAAATAGGTTTTACTGCATCGCAAATTCGCCAAGATTTAAATTGCTTTGGTGACTTTGGACAACAAGGATATGGATATAATGTAAAAGAGTTATATAGCCAAATTAGTTCTATTTTAGGACTAGACAGGGGATACCAGGCAGCGTTAGTTGGGGCGGGAAATATAGGCCAAGCAGTATCCAACTATTCGAGATTTGAGAATTTAGGTTTTAAAATATCAGCTATATTTGATGCTAATCCAAAGCTAATAGGAATGAAGATCAGAAACGTAGAAATTATGGACATAGATGAAATGCCAACCGTTTTAAGAGATCATAAAATTGATATAGGAATAATTTGTGTTCCAAGAAAAAACGCACAAGTTGTTGCTGATGAGTTGATAAAAGGTGGAGTAAGAGCTATTTGGAATTTTGCACCTGTCGATTTAATTGTTCCAGATCATGTAAATGTAGAAAATGTTCATTTGAGTGAAAGTTTAATGACTTTAATTTATTTGTTAAATGAAAGTGATAATTAAAATAAAGAACTAATCAAGGAAAATGATAGACCGAATATAGGTCTATTATTTTTTATGCAAATTTTACTGAATTTAAAATTATTCACTTTAATTTAGAATTAAGGCATATTCTAAAAATAATAAGTCAGCGTATGCTAGTGGAAATTTATTTGTTGTAACTATGTATTTTTCAATCTATTAAACAAGAATATTTATAAAATTAATTCACTATATGTAGGAATACCTTTCAAATTATTTATATACAGTAAAATTTATGTTAAAGAATAAGAATTTATTGCAAATAATCTAGGGACGTATTATAATTTGAATTAGAGTTTGATATTTTTTAAACATATTTGTTATATTATTAACAAATAAATTTTAAAAAATAGGGAATGATATAATGATTAAAAATAAATAAGCAAGTTTGAAGGAGGGCCTTAGTATGGAATTAAAAAATGTGATTCTTGAAAAAGAAGGACATTTAGCTATTGTTACAATCAATAGACCAAAAGCATTAAATGCATTAAATTCAGAAACATTAAAAGATTTAGACGTTGTTTTAGAAGATTTAGAAAATGACAGCAATGTGTATGCAGTTATATTAACTGGTGCTGGAGAAAAATCTTTTGTTGCTGGAGCAGATATTGCAGAAATGAAGGATCTTAACGAAGAACAAGGTAAAGAATTTGGAATTTTAGGAAACAATGTTTTCAGAAGATTAGAAAAATTGGATAAGCCAGTTATTGCAGCAGTATCAGGATTTGCTCTTGGTGGTGGATGCGAACTTGCTATGTCATGCGACATCAGAATAGCTTCAGAAAAAGCTAAATTTGGTCAACCAGAAGCAGGTCTGGGAATAACTCCAGGATTTGGTGGAACTCAAAGATTAGCTAGAATAGTAGGGCCGGGAAAAGCTAAAGAATTAATATATACTTGTGACATAATAAAAGCTGAAGAAGCTTATAGAATAGGTTTAGTAAATAAAATAGTTCCATTAGAAAGTTTAATGGATGAAGCAAAAGCAATGGCTAATAAGATTGCAGCTAATGCTCCAAAAGCAGTTGCATATTGTAAAGATGCCATTGATAGAGGAATGCAAGTAGATATCGATGCAGCTATATTAATAGAAGCAGAAGATTTTGGGAAATGTTTTGCTACAGAAGACCAAACAGAAGGAATGACTGCATTCTTAGAAAGAAGAACAGAAAAGAATTTCCAAAATAAATAATTGTTTAAATAATAAATAATATATCAATATTAAGTTAAAAATCTATTAGAGATTTATGTATAGTTTGTTATCAAATAGGTTTAATTAACAAGGAGGGTAATTTAATGAATTTCCAATTAACTAGAGAACAACAATTAGTACAACAAATGGTTAGAGAATTCGCAGTAAATGAAGTTAAGCCAATAGCTGCTGAAATCGATGAAACAGAAAGATTCCCTATGGAAAACGTTGAAAAGATGGCTAAATTAGGTGTAATGGGTATCCCATTTGCTAAGGAATTTGGCGGAGCAGGCGGAGATGTTCTTTCATACATCATTGCTGTAGAAGAATTATCAAAAGTTTGTGGTACTACAGGAGTTATACTTTCAGCTCATACATCATTATGTGCATCAGTAATCAATGAAAATGGTACTCCAGCTCAAAGAGAAAAATACTTACCTGATCTTTGTAGTGGTAAAAAACTTGGAGCTTTCGGTTTAACTGAGCCAGGTGCTGGTACAGATGCAGCAGGACAACAAACAACAGCTGTATTAGATGGAGATAACTATATCTTAAATGGTTCGAAAATCTTCATAACAAATGGTGGAGTTGCTGAAACTTTCATAATATTTGCTATGACAGATAAGAGCCAAGGAACTAAAGGTATTTCTGCTTTTGTAGTAGAAAAATCATTCCCAGGATTCTCAGTAGGAAAACATGAAAACAAGATGGGTATTAGAGCATCTTCAACTACTGAATTAGTTATGGAAAGCTGTATAGTTCCAAAAGAAAACTTACTTGGTAAAGAAGGTAAGGGATTTGGTATAGCAATGAAGACTCTTGATGGAGGAAGAATTGGTATAGCTGCTCAAGCTTTAGGTATCGCAGAAGGAGCTTTCGAAGAAGCTGTTAACTACATGAAAGAAAGAAAGCAATTTGGTAAGCCATTATCAGCATTCCAAGGATTACAATGGTATATAGCTGAAATGGACGTTAAAATTGAAGCGGCTAAACATTTAGTATATAAAGCTGCATGTAAGAAGCAAGCTGGTGAGCCATACTCACTTGATGCTGCAAGAGCTAAGTTATTTGCTGCAGATGTTGCAATGGAAGTTACAACTAAGGCAGTTCAAATCTTTGGTGGATATGGTTACACTAAAGAATATCCAGTAGAAAGAATGATGAGAGATGCTAAGATAACAGAAATCTATGAAGGAACTTCAGAAGTTCAAAAGATGGTTATCGCAGGAAGCATTTTAAGATAGGAGGACTTTTATAATGAATATAGTAGTTTGTGTAAAACAAGTTCCAGATACTACAGCTGTAAAAATAGATCCTAAGACTGGTACATTAATAAGAGATGGTGTTCCATCAATAATGAATCCAGAGGATAAACATGCATTAGAAGGTGCATTACAATTAAAAGAAAAATTAGGTGGAAAAGTTACAGTAGTTAGCATGGGACTTCCAATGGCTAAAGCAACTTTAACAGAAGCATTATGTATGGGAGCTGACGAAGCTATCCTATTAACAGATAGAGCACTTGGAGGAGCTGATACATTAGCAACTTCAAAAGCAATTGCTGGTGTTATTGCGAAATTAGATTATGACATAGTATTTGCAGGAAGACAAGCGATCGATGGAGATACTGCACAAGTTGGTCCAGAAATAGCTGAACATTTAAATATTCCTCAAGTAACTTACGTTCAAGATGTTAAAGTTGAAGGAAAATCATTAATAGTAAGCAGAGCATTAGAAGACGGACATCAAGTAATCGAAGTTAAAACTCCATGTTTATTAACTGCAATCGAAGAATTAAATCAACCAAGATATATGCATGTTGCAAATATCTTCTCAACTTCAGATGATCAAATCAAGGTTATGAGTGCAGCTGATATAGATGTAGATGTAGCTGAATTAGGACTTAAAGGTTCACCTACAAAAGTTAAGAAGTCAATGACTAAAGAAGTTAAGGGCGCTGGAGAAATTGTTAGAGAAGCACCTAAAAATGCAGCATACTATGTTGTAGGAAAATTAAAAGAAAAACACTACATCTAAGATAATAGGAGGGTAATTTATTATGAATATAGCAGATTACAAAGGCGTTTGGGTCTTTGCTGAACAAAGAGAAGGCGAATTACAAAAAGTATCTTTAGA
>JARLHR010000149.1 GCA_031292145.1 Clostridium sp.
ACCTCTTAGTGCTTTCAGCGGAATTTTCATAGTCCTGCGTAACACAAATGTATTTGATTTCGGCAAATTGCTTCACAAGTCTAGCTTTCGTGTTGAGTATCTATAATTTAAGATCTGTTCCACTTTTCTTTTCTTTAATTAATGTTTCTATTAATTGTACAATTTGTGCTCCCGCTTCTACTGGTGGCATTCCATTTTTGTGTATATTTGATATAACTGTTCTTTGTGATTCTGGCTTTTTGCTGCTTGCTTCATATGCCATATAACAACTCATACTCTCTCCGGTTGCAAGCCCTGGCCTTTCCCCTATTAATATAATAGTAACTTTTGCGCTTATTACTTCACTTATTTTATCCATGGTCGCAACTCTGGCATACTTAACAAAAATAGGTGTTCCTATTTTATATCCTTTAGCCTTTGCTCCCTCAATTATCATAGGATATATTTCTTTTAAATTCGAAGTTATAGCAGGTGAACTTAACCCATCCCCAGCTATAATTTGTACATCTACATCATTCATACATTTTTCTTTTATATCCTTTAATACTTCTTCTGAAAAGCATCTTCCTAAGTCTGGTCTTGTTATATATTCTTCTTTATCTTTTACTAAGGTTTGAACTTTATAAAATCCTAAATCATCAACTACCTTTTCATCTACATGAGACCAAACTGCATCCATTGCAACTGCATGGTCTGCTCTTAATCTTAAATAATCACTTGTTTTATACCTTGTACCAGCTCTTCCTATGCAAATTCTTGCTGATGTTGATTGCTTTAAAATCACTAACCCTTTATAATCTATTGGATTATCTACTGAAACATTACTACTTAAATCAACAGCAGATATATCTTCTAATATATTCTTTTCCATAAGTTACACTCCCATATTCAGAAATATTGATGGATCTCCTGCTTTGCCTGTCAACATTCCATTTTTCATTATTCCAAGTTCTTCAAGTCTTGCTTCAAATTCTTTGATTGGCCTTTTGCTTGTTACTTCCCTTAAGGCTGCAATATCATGATAACTTGAAGATTGATACATAAGCATTACATCATCTCCACCTGGAATTCCCATGAAATAGTTACAATTAGCTTGTGCAAGCAATATAGCTAAGTTCTCTAAATCATTTTGATCTGCTTTCATATGATTTGTATAGCAAACATCAACCCCCATAGAAAGTCCTGTTAGCTTTCCCATAAAATGATCCTCTAGTCCTGCTCTTATAACTTGTGCTCCATCATAAAGATATTCCGGACCTATAAAACCTACAACTGTATTAACTAAAAATGGGTTGTATTTTTTTGCAAAACCATAACATCTGGCTTCCATTGTAAGCTGATCGGCTCCATTATGCCCATCTGAAGATAATTCTGATCCTTGTCCAGTCTCAAAATACATAAAATTGTCACCCTTTGAAGATTTCAATTCTTTCATCATTTCATATGCTTCATCTATCAGCTTTACATCAATTCCAAAACCCCTGTTAGAAATTTCTGAACCTGCTATACTTTGAAACATAACATCCATTGGAGCTCCTTTTTTTAATGCTTCCATTTGAGTTGTAACGTGAGCTAATACACAATTTTGAGTTGGTATTTTAAATCTATCCATAAAGTTTTTGAAAGCTTTTAAAATATTAGAAACACTATCTATAGTGTCTACTGCAGGATTTAGGCCAATTAATGCATCTCCTACTCCATAGCTTACTCCTTCCATAACAGATGCCATTATCCCCTCAATGTTATCTGTTGGATGATTAGGCTGAAGTCTTGCAGAAAGTGTCCCGAGCTTCCCAATAGTTGTATTACAAGTTGCTATATTAATTATTTTTCTTGATACACATATAAGATCCATATTACTCATGAGCTTGGTTACCCCTGCTATAACTTCTGAAGTAAGACCATCTCTTATTGCCTTTATTTCTTCTCCACTTGATGATAAAAGAAATTCCCTAAAATCCCCCATAGTCATACCTTTAATTTTATTATAAACTTCTTTATTTACCCCATCTTGAATCAATCTAGTAATCTCATCTTTTTCATAATCTACAACTGGATTATTTGTTAAATCTCCAATAGTAAGCTCTGAAAGCACTACCTTCGCTGCCACTCTTTCTTCTGTTGAATTTGCTATAACCCCTGCAAGTCTATCCCCTGATTTCTCTTCATTTGCTTTTGCAAGAACTTCCTTTACATCTTTGAAATTATATACATTTCCAAAAAGGGTTGTTCTTAAAATCATATATGTCACTCCTTCTAATCACAAAAGTTGGCACTCAACTTTACAAATCACAATTTATGTTCTTTTTAATACTTAATAGTTAATGCACAATTCACGCAAAGGCTAGTTGTGTATTGTGAATTGCTTAAACTGTTTCTACATCAAGTTCTTCGTTAACTTCCTCACTATTTGTTCCTTGAATTTTAGAATATACAAAATAATAAACTATTGCGATTGCATAAGCTGCTATTACCCAACTAATAGTTTCAAAATTTGAAATAATTAATGCTACTAAAAATACAAAAGCTATTACAAGAGCTATGGCTGGTATAATTGGTGATGCAACTTTATATGGTCTGTTAAGATTTGGTTCTTTGCTTCTTAAAATAAAGAAAGAAATCATACTTATAATATATAAAGCAACAGCTCCAAAACATGAAATAACAATGATTATAGCAGTTTGTCCTGTTAATACAAATATCATTCCAATTAAGCTCATTATCACTATAGAATACACTGGTGCACCTTTAGAATTTGTCTTAGATAAAAACTTTGGTAAATATCCAGATCTAGACATTGCAAAACCTTGTCTTGAATATCCAATGATTATTCCATGTAAACTTGCTACTAAACCAAATAAACCAATAAAACTCATTGCATTTGATATTATTCCATCTCCATATACTCTTTGCAACGCATCTGGTAATGGGGATCCTGATGAAGCTAAAGTGCTAAGATCTGAAGTTCCAGCTACTACAAAGAATGTTCCAAGAGCTAGTACAACAAGTGTAACTATTCCTAAAATGAATCCTTTTGGAATATCTTTTTTAGGATTCGCACATTCTTCAGCTGACATTGCTCCACCTTCAACAGCTAAATAAAACCAAATTGCAAATGGTATTGCAGCAAATATTCCATTAAATCCACCCTTATAAATATCTCCACCAAAAATATTGCTCATTTCCATATGTGGAGCACCTGCTGCCATAAATAAAATTAGTCCTAGTATTGCAACAATAGTAACAAAAAGCTCAACCTTAGCTGCTGCTTCAATACCTAAACAATTAATAAGAACAAAAATTGCATACGCTACTACTGCTGCTAGTACTGTTGGTACTGCTGGAACTAAAAAATTAATATAAGCACCTATTGATATTGCAATTGCTGGTGTAGCAAATAGAAATTCTACTAAACATGAAAATCCAGCAAAAAATCCTCCAAATTTACCAAGTGCTCTTGAAGCATATTCTGAAGCTCCTCCTGCATGTGGAATAGCAGTTGAAAGTTCCGCATAGCTAAACATAAAGGTTGTATAAAATACTGTTACTATTAAAATTGCTACGATAAATCCAACTGGACTTGTAAATTCCAAAGCATTATTCCACCCACAATACATTCCTGATATAACCATCCCAACAATTATTGCCCATAATTGTATTGGCTTTAATGTCTTTTTTAATTCATTGTTCATTTTTACCACTCCTTTAATTCAGTTAAAAGTTAAGAGTTAAGAGTTAACAATTAACAGTTAATAATTGTCACTCAAACATCGAGATTCTAAATCTCCTAAACATTCTATGGATATTTTGCAGTTAATAATTAATAATCTATTTAACTGTTGTATATTAAAGTCTTTATGACTACTGGTATAGCATCACCTATTGGCAATCCTATATCGATGTAATCTCCATCCTTTGTTGATATCTTATCTATACATATAACTTTTCTTTTCTCTTTCAAGTTTAAAAAAATTATCTGTCCTAATGCTTTTGCAAAATCATTTTCCAAAATTACAATTATTGGTCCATTAACTTCTTCAAAAAACTTTATTATTTCATTTCCTATTAGTTTTATTTCCTCATAACTTGGGCTTTTAGGCCCTATAAGTGAAATTGCAATCATATTATGTTCATACATATCAAGTTTTTTCATGCTTTGAGTACATATTTCCTTTAGATTTTCTTCTTTCTCAAAAGGTTTTATTATAGGTATATTTTTAAGTGGCAATATAGATTTATCGAAAGTTATTGTGCTACCACTTATTGTTAATGAATGATTTCCCGCTCCAATTACTGTTGCCCTTATTTTCTCTTTTGGCGATAACAACATTTCCTTGTAGCGTTCAAATTCCTCACTTATACAGTTACCTAAGAGCGGTCCTATATCATTATGTTTCAGGACATCTTTAAGATTAATATTTTCATTAACACTTCCTATGTATTCCCCTATTCCTCCTGAGAAACTTATATAATCAACCTTAAAAAACTCAAAACCTTCGCTTATAAATAATCTCTCGGTATCTTCACCAATTTCCCCCAAACAGCAAACCTCTACTAAACTCTGTGCTAGCTTTTTACATATAAGTTGTAAATGTTCAAATTCTGCTTCTTTACCTACTTCAATATTTATGCCAAGCTTTTTTATAAGAAATTCAATTCTTTTTGAAATATAAATAACTTCTTCCTTATGATTAAACTTTATAAGTCGTCCTCCAATATCTAATGCAAAGGTTTGTTCACATTTACCGCAATTGAATATAGATACGTTAGTTGTTCCTCCTCCAATGTCAAGATTTATTACTCTTCTATTAAGATTCTTTGACATATCCGAAGTACCAGAACCAAACCCAGCAAGTAATGATTCAAGTTTAGGCCCAGCTGTTGCTACCACAAAATCTCCTAAATACTCCGAAAGATTTTTAGATACCTCAATTGCATTTTCTTTTCTTGCAGTTTCTCCTGTTATAATTACTGCTCCAGTTGATATCTCCTCCTTTTCTACCCCGCTTAAGTTTAGTGCCTTAGAAACAATGTCTTTAACTCTTACAAAATCTATAGTTGCTTCATCTAAAAGCGGAGTAAATACAATAGGACTTTTGTATACTATTTCTTTATCTTCAATTACCGTCTCTTTAATCAATGAAGAACTTAAAATATTTTTAATTTTTAATCTACTAACTATAACCTCAGTTGTCGATGTACCAATATCAACGCCTATACTATATATTTCATTTCTTAAAATAAACTTCCACCTCCAAAAATAAAAAAGAGGACAATGGGCCAAAATAATATTTGACACCATTGTCCTACCTATGTATTTATAATTTAAATGAGATATACTAAATCTTTATTTCATTAAATACTCCTAAGCAATATAGAAGATACTATTCTAATTACAAACGTACATTGTTAAAGATAATGTAAAAAAAAAAGAACGTTTAAAGAAATAATTTCTTTAAACGCCCTTGTTTAATCGATATTAAAATTATATAGCTGTATTATATTTTTGTCAATGACTAGAAATAAAACTCTATATAAATTTTATTTTCTAATGTTTTCATACTTTTTTACTTATTTTAATTAAGGCACAATAAAAAAAACAGACTAGCATGCTTATCTGTTTTTTCTTGTGTCTAAATTTATTGTTTTCAAAACTTTTGTAGATACCTCTTATCTTATATATTTATGCTTTTCTGCAAATTAAAAAAAGTCATAGCACACTGTACTACGACTTTTTGGCAGGGGCACTAGGATTTGAACCCAGAACCAATGGTTTTGGAGACCACTACTCTACCGTTGAGCCATACCCCTAAGACATTAATTATTATATAACATATTTCTAAATAACGCAATACCTTTTTTAATTTATGAAGCACTACCTGAAGAAATAGTGTTTGTAACATCTTTTTGTGGCGCCCACTTTGACAATTCTTGTATATTATATAGGATTAACTCATCAAAAGACATGTCTCCATAATATTTCCATAACTTCACTGTATTGTATCCTGTCAAATTTAATTGAGTTCCTGTGTCTCCATCAACTATTATAATGACTTTCTTAGGATCTAGATTATTAATCTTTATAAAATCAGCTATTTCATGATTATCAAGCTGAATTGTATTTAAATTTAATGATTTAGTTAAATAATCAAAATCATTATTTAATGTTATAAATTTATAGTCACTAAGTGATTTTATTTTATCATTATATTTTTTTACATTATCATCAAATTCTTTTACTGCCTCATTATAATTTTCTTCATAATAATCTCTATTCTGAGGATCCCTATCCTGAATTGCTGATTTCACATTATATAATGCTATCTTATATTCTTCTATACCTTCAAAATAATAAGGATTTTCTTTATTATTATCATGAGAATAATTCAGTAGCCTTATCCCTCTAGCTAAGTTGATTATACCCAAATTACCCTTTTTTAGATCATCAATTAATGAATTACTCCAAGGTTCAAATGAAGTCCCTGAATATATAAATAAATCCATATTTGATATATTATTTAGAACATCTTCATTATATTTAAATTCATTAATGTCTTTTTCATTAGTAAGCATATATTCCGCATTATTTTTATCTTTTATAATTTTCTTAACCATATCACATTGTGGCTTATTAACCGTCAATATATTTAAAAATTTATCTCTACTTTCAGTTTTATTGTTCTCTGTATTTGCTAATAACGGGTCTGAAAATAAACTCATGCAAAAAGACAATGCAATAGTTATGATTACCATTGCAAAGGTAATCTTCTTCAAAGTAAGTCACCTCCAAATTTAATAACGCACATTACTTTCTATCTATCTTGTAACTTAAGTTTAGCATATATTTAGTTTTATTATACCAACTAATTTAAAATAAATATATACAAATTTATTACATTATTTATATAATATAAAATTTACATTAAATAAAATTAAGTTTATAATGATATTTTTAAGATTTATTTTTATTAATTTGATTTTACACAATTTTGATATAAAATAAAAGGATGGGAACTTATATAATTATTAGCTAGTATGTTCTATTAATATATAAGTATTAATTTTAAATTTATGCATTTTATTTATTTTATTTTTAGATGCAATATTTAAACTTATAAAAGGAGAGATTTCATGGAATTTGAAATTCATAGTGTAAATGATACTACTCAATTAGGAATAAAATTAGGTGAATTGTTAAATCCCGGAGACATAATTTGTTTAACTGGAGATTTAGGTGCTGGTAAAACTCATATTACAAAAGGAATTGCACTTGGTTTAGGAATAAATGATAATATTACAAGTCCAACATTTACAATTGTCAACGAATATGACGGCGGACGATTAAAGCTTAACCATTTTGATGTATATAGAGTAAGTGATCCAGATGAAATTTATGCAATTGGATTTGATGATTATATATTTTCTGATGCAGTATCTATTATAGAGTGGGCAAATTATATAGAAGAAATTTTACCACAAGATTTGCTTCATATAAATATAAAAAAAGACCTTGAAAAAGGTGAAGATTACAGAAAAATAATTTTAACTCCTTACGGAGAAAGATATAACTATATAAAGGAGCTATAAAATATGATTATACTTGCTATTGATTCATCTTCAAAGGTAGCAACTGTTGCTTTAATGAAAGATAATAGACTACTTGGAGAAATTACTTTAAATGATAAAAAAGAACATTCTGTCGTATTAATGACCATAATAGATCAATTGTTAAAACTAAACAACTTAAAAATTGATGATATTGATGGCTATGTAGTGTCTAAAGGACCTGGTTCTTTTACTGGTCTTAGAATAGGCATGGCAACAATAAAAGGTCTTAGCTTTGGAAGCAATAAACCCTATGTCAGCATTTCCAGTTTAGATGCCTTAGCTCTTAGTGTATGTAACTTTGATGGCATAATCTGCCCTATAATGGATGCATTAAGAAATAGTGTTTATACATCTTTATACAAAGGAAATTCAACTTTAGCTAATACTAATGATAGGCTAGAAAATGCTACTATGAACGCCAAATCACCAATGATTTTAGAAAAATTACTGGATTACTCTGCCTTAGATGTTGATGAACTTATAGAAATTATAAAATCAAAAAATGAAAAAGTTATTTTTATAGGGGATGGAGTAGATAAATATAAAAATTATTTAACCGAAAATTGTCCAAATTGCTATTTTCCTCCTAACCACCTTAATTTAGTCAGAGCTTCTTCTTTAGGAGAAATTGGTGGAGCATTACTAGAACAAGGTAATTTTGATGATCCAAATTCTACCCCGTTTTATTTAAAGAAGCCTCAAGCTGAACGAGAATATGAGCAAAGGATGAAATAACAATGTGTGTAACTATTAGTTTAATGAATGAAGAAGATATAGATGGACTTTTAGATATTAGTGCATTAAGTTTCTCTGTTTCATGGAGCAAAGATTCATATATTCAAGAATTAACTAATCCTGTAGCAAAATATTTTGTTGCTAAAGTTGATAATAAAGTTATTGGCTTTGCAGGAACTTGGATTGTTTTAGATGAAGCTCATATAACCAATATAGCTGTACATCCAGACCATAGAAACAATGGAATTGCATCAAAACTTCTAAAAGAATTGATTAATTATTGTAAAAATAATGGCTGTATTGCTTATACTCTTGAAGTCAGAAGTGGTAACAAAGCTGCAAGAGGACTTTATGAAAAATATAATTTTAAAGAAGCTGGCATCAGAAAAGGCTACTATGAGGATAACAAGGAAGATGCTGTATTAATGTGGTTAAGAGAGTAATGCAATAAGAGACTATCAATATTTAAAAACAAATATGATAGTCCCTTATCTTTATATTCAATGTATTTTTTAATATTCTAATTTCTGATTTTGAAATATATTATTTATACTTCTTTCTCAAAATCTGAAGTTGGTACTCCGCATAACGGACAAACCCATTCTGCTGGAATATCTGCAAACTTTGTTCCTGCTGCCACTCCATTATCTGGATCACCTACTGCCTCATCATAAATATAACCACATACTGTACAAATGTACTTTTCCATAACAAACCCTCCTTATTTTTACCAATAAATTTCATTATATGTTATTTATAAAATAAATAATTTATATACTTATTTATTTTATAAATTGTATATATAAATAATACCAAATAAACATAAATTAATCAATATTTATTATTAAGAAATAATCTATTTTATGATTGATTTTTCAATAATTCTTTTATTCTTTTTGAAAATAACAAGTCCAATCTGCCGACGAATTATGATGAAAAATATACCGACAGATGGACTTGTTATTCTTTTGATTGCGCCTTATTACATTGCTTTTGTTTTGCTTTCTGGACTGCCAAAGTTCGGTTCTGCCTTAAATACAGAAACTGACACTCTCTTATATAATATATAAGTTAAAACTGATACTAAAACAGCCTTTATACCATTAAAAGGTAATAATCCTAAAGTTACATATTGCATAAGTGCTGCACTATCCATTTTCATTCCATAAGCAGGTAATAATATATATACATTTGCTAAAATACCTACTATTTCAATAGACACTGTTCCTAATACCATTCCTAAAATTGCATTTCTTTTACTTCTATTCCTATTATATATAAACCCTGCTGGTAACACTAATGCTGCTCCAACTAAAAAGTTTGCAAATTCTCCAACCAAACCTGTTTGACTTCCTTTAATTAATGGAATTAAAAGATTTTTAACTAATTCTATTAATACTCCAGCTATTGGCCCAAATCCAAATGCTCCTATTAATGCTGGTACATCACTTAAGTCTATCTTAAGCCATGAAAATGCAGGTATTATTGGAAATTCGAAATACATAAGGATAATTGCAATTGCTGATAATAGAGAGATTTTAATTAATTTGCTTGTTTTTTCATTCATTTTCTACGCCTCCCAAAAGTTTATCTTCTTGGGGTAGCTTATTAGTCATTCATTATTCATTATTCATCATTAATCAAAAAAGCCCTGATACAAAAAGCATCAGGGCGTACATTCAAATAATTAAAAATATTGAAAATCAAAATTTCTAATAGGTTACCTTCTTTCATCCAGACTATACTGTCGGCTTCGGAATTACACCGAATCTGCTTTACTAAAGCTCGCGGGCTATACCGCCGGTAGGGATTTACACCCTGCCCTGAAGATATATTTTTTTATTTTCTTTATTATATAACTTTAGTATATATTTTGCAATATATATTTAAATCCTTCATGCACATCTATTATATAATATTTTTAATATATATTATAGTAATGGCATGTATTACTTCATTCATAATACATGCCATTATACAATATCATTAGGTTTTATGAATGTTTATTAAATCATCACTGTTAATAAATCTTCCTTATAGTTAATAGCCTTTTTATCTGTTTCAATAACATCTAAATATTGATCAGAATTAGTGATAATTACAGGTGTTATTACTGAATAGCCTTCGTTTTTTATTGCTTTAATATCAAATTCTAATAATACATCTCCTGCTTTAACAGTATCTCCCTGCTTCGCTTTAGGTGTAAAGTGTTTACCTTCTAATTGTACTGTATCCATCCCTACATGTATTAATATTTCAGCACCATTATCACTTGTAATTCCTAACGCATGACCCGTTGGAAAAAATGTTGTTAATACGCCATCAACTGGAGCAATTACTTTACCTTCTACTGGTTCTATTGCTATACCTTTTCCTAATGCACCTTTTGCAAAAGCTTCATCTTTTACTTCTGATAAAGGTCTAACTTCTCCTTTTACAGGACTAACTACTATTTCTTGTTTTACTAATGCATTTTCACTTTTAGTTTCTTTAGCTTCTTGATCATCTTCAAGTTTTGTAAAGAACATTAATAAGAATCCTATTAAGAAACTTGCTAATACACAAATGATTGCACCATAGAATCCATTATCCACACCATTCGGCCCAATATAACTTGGAATTCCGAAAACTCCCATTCCACCAAAAATGTATAGTTTACTTCCCATAATTCCTAAAACAGCACCACCTAATGCTCCACCAATACAGCTTAGGATAAATGGTTTTTTACGTGGTAATGTAATACCATATATAGCCGGTTCTGTAACACCAAAAATTCCTGAAATAAATGCTGGTATACATAATGATTTTAATTTCTTATTTTTTGTTTTAAGTAAAATAGCTCCAACTACACCTGTTTGAGCAAAAGAAGCTCCAAACATTAATGCAATAACTGGATCATATCCATATACAGATAAATTATTTATCATTATAGGTACAAGTCCCCAGTGTAATCCAAATATAACGAATACTTGCCAAAATGCTCCTATAAATAAACCTGCAATAATTGGACTTAAGTTATAAATAACAAGAGTTAATGCTCCAAGTAATTTTCCTAACCACGTAGCTATAGGTCCTATAACTATAAATGTTAATGGAACAATAACTAATAATGTACAAAATGGTACTAAGAATGTTTTTACTACATCTGGTATTATCTTCTTAAATCCATTTTCTATTTTAGCTCCTACAAATGCAGATAGAATTATTGGAATAACACTTGATGCATAACTCATTAATATAACTGGAATACCTAAGAAAGTTATATAAACTGGTGATTCAAATAGCGTGCCAGCAAACAGTGTATATAACGGTTGTGCTGGAGCTGCTGTTATACCTGCTAATGTTGGATATACAAGAGCCGCACCTATTGCCATACCAATAAATTTGTTTCCTTTAAATTTATTAGCTGCCGTATAACCTAAGAATATTGGGAAGAAATTAAATAAACAATCTCCTGTTGCATTTAAAAGTATATAAGTCCCATCAGTTGCATTAAGTATATGCAATGCTACAAATAATGCATTAAATCCCTTTATCATACCAGTTGCACATAATACACCTAAAATTGGAGTGAATACACCTGAAACAGTGTCTATAAATTTATTAAGCGGACTCATTTTTTCTTCAGTTGCTTCCTCTGAAGCTGATGAAAAACCTCCAACTGCTGTTACATCTGCATATACATCTGGAACATGGTTACCAATAACTACTTGATATTGTCCACCACTCTTTACAACAGTCACAACTCCATCCATGTTTTTTAAAACTTCTGTATTGGCTTTATTCTCATCTTTTAGCTTAAAACGTAAACGTGTAACACAATGAGTTAAGCTATTAACATTTTCTTTACCACCAACATTTTTAATAATGTCTTTTGCTAATTGTTCATATTTCATAATAATTTCTCCTTTTCATATATTTTTTATAAAAAAACGAGACCTAATATAGATAGACATATTTATTCTATCCATATTTGGTCTCGCCTGCTTTACCAGTAACAATCCAAATTTTATTTAATTCATTTCTATTTATCTTTGTGTAACTCTCTGAATGTGAATGGTTAAATATAACTGTTCCTCTTCAGATAAATCTTTTTCTAAATATGATTGTATTTTCAACATACATTCATAAGCTTTTTTATATTTTACTTTAACTTGTTTTAATAAGAAATCATCTTCTGATTCCATATCTTTAACTTTATTTAATCGCTGAAAGAAAAATCGTAAATGTGTAACAAATCTTTCATAATTAAGAGATTTCTCATCAAGTTGAACGTTGTATGTGTATTTAATTATATTTAATATATCTTGTATCATTTTAGTCTGCTGAGCAATATCCTCTACTTTATTGCCTGAGTTATTAATTTGAGCATTTATTAAATGTAAAGCTATATTTCCTGCCTCATATTCCGGCAATCTTTTTCCAACTTCATCTTCAATAAAATCTAGTGCTTTTAGTCCAACAGTAAACTCTTTAGTATAAAACTTTTTAATTTCCCAAATCAATGCATTTGGACGATTAAGTCCTTCTTCAAACAACTTTAAAGCATAACTAATATGATCAGTAAGTGTAACATATATATAGTCACTTAGTTCAACACTAAGTATGTTTTTTGCATATTCAATAATATCGTAGCATAATGAAACATGTTCTGTGGGAATATCCTCTAATAATAATTTGAATTTTTCTGAAGCATCTTTTTGTTTAAGAATAAAAGTTTTTTCTATTAAACTTTCTTCTACTTCATCCCCTACTTTTTTTTTGAATGCAATTCCACATCCCATAACAACAAATTCGTTTTTGTCGAAATTTTTAGCTAGTAGGGTATTATTATTAAATATCTTTTTTATTACCATCTCTATCCCCCTATCCATCTTAATATACTACTTTATAATATAAAAACCCCAACTAATCAAAAAAGATAACAATATCCTTTTCCATTAATTAAGGTCTTGCCTGATCTAACTCAGTAACAATCTCAATATTATTTTGTAAGCGTTTAACTATACTTATATATTATATTCTTTTTTTAAGGTTGTCAACTATTTTTTTATTATATCTAATTTAAAATTATATATATATGTTATTTTATTTAAATTAGATAAAATGTGATTTTAAACTCTACAAAAAAATAGCAAGATAAATCATCCTGCTACTTTCTAATATTATATATGCAATTTACATAAAAATATGTAGTACAAAAATCCAAATTACTTTATTGACCTATAAGTTTATCATTTTTTAATATATGCTCTGTCAACCATTCATTTAAAAATTCTAACATTTTCGCCAAACTCTTATCTTGATTTTGATCAAGATGCGTCAAATCTATTTCTTCAAGAGTCTTAATAAATTTATCATGCTCTATTTTTTGAGTAAACATTCTTTTATAATTTATACTTTCCATGTATTCTTCTTCTGATTTAAAATGGAAAATGGTATACTCTTTCAATTCATTTAATATTTCCACAATTTTATCGTATTTATCAATAGTAAATTCATCTTTTAGCAGCATATACGCCTTATCAGCCAATTCAAAAAGCTTCTTATGTTGTTCATCAATATGCTCTACCCCAATTTTATACTCTTCTTTCATTTCGTACATAAATTAATCCTTCCTTCACCTGTATATTTTATTTATATTCGCCTTATTAGCTATTAATATATGATAATTTGTGCCAAGGTCATTATAATTAATTTAATTTAGAAAATTTTAAAAAGCTATCCACAGATTCCAATATTTCAATTACGAAACATCCTCAATTCTAAAAAAAACAAAAACCAACCTAAAATAAATCTAAAGGTCGGTTGCACTACTAACTCATCATATATAAAGTGCCCAAATTAAATATATGAATCACTGTTTCCAATAATAAAATACGCTTGTTATTAATATGCAGATAACAAGTAAAATATTAAATTTTATATACATAATTTTAGCATATCTTATTTTTGTAGTCCATATTTAATTCCCCCCTTTTTAAATATTTATAAATTTTTTAAGCTATAGAATTGTACTATTATCATATTCGGATAATTTAATTACTACTACCTACTAAAAACCTACTAAAAACAACCCTTATTTTAACTCTGAAAAATACTTCAAATAAAGTTCAATTGATGTTAATAAGTTAAAATTTAACATACAGCTTAAATTTAATCCATGAATAACACAATGTGTGCCATTCAGTAGCATATTTTATATTATAAGAATAATATAAATGAAACTTATTTTTTGGAGGATATCATTGAAATTTAATAATATTAAAGAAATAACACTATTTGAACATCGATTTTGGCTACAAATCTTAGGAGATCATTCTCGTTTCATTTTAAATGCACTTTCTCCAACTGAAGAGTCTTTTATTCAAAAAGCAGATGCATTTATTACTCAGTTTGATGATTTATTAAAAAAATCACATCAATCACTTTCCGAAGAAGATATTCAAATTTTAAATCATCAAGCTTATACTGCCGGAATGAAAATTAGAGAATTTAAACTAAACATATTAACTAATCAAATTACTGATAAAATTACTCTCTCAATTCCTCCTACTTTTATTAGTCATATGCTTAATGAACTAGATGAATATTTATATATTTTAACAACCTTAATAAAAGGTAAATCTCCTAACAAAGGACCTATTCACCTTCATCTATTATGGCTTCCTGACGGAGCAGGCCACGCTTCAACTATAGCTAGCAATCTAGATATGACTCAAAAGGAATTAATTAAGAAGAGTAATGAATATTCTAAGGAATTTAATAATCTGTACTTAAGAACTATTGATTATAATGGTTATACTAGAACCAATATCTTTGATTTTCCAGCACTTACAAAACTTAATTATGATGTTAGCAATATAATGGGTTCCTTTAAAAACTTTTTAGATGCATTAAAAGATGCACTTCTAGAAAAGCAAGTGCTTGGTACTCTTATCCCCTTAATTGCCGACCATATGCACAGAGAAGAATGCTATTATCTCACAAAACTTTCAATTGTTTCAGATGTAAAAAATCCAAATTGCGACCCAACAAAACCAAGAATAGAATCATAGATTAGTAATAACTAACCGAAATAAGTAACATATTGTGTTCCGATTTCTAGGAATTTCGATGGATGATTCTACGACAAGAAGTTGTACCCAAAAAGCTTGCCTCAATGATAAACATTGAACAAGCATTTCGGGACAACTTCTCGTCAAGAACCATTACCATTAAAATTCCAATGAAACACTCCACACAATATGTTACTTATTTCTACTGTAGTAATTAATTTAAATCTTTATAAATTTAATAAATAATTCTACTTTAATATATTCTTAACTTTCTATACCTATTATAAGCTGCCATTATTTCTTGTTTTCTAGGCATGGATAGACTTCCGCTTCCACCTTTTATTTTTTCTATAGAGATTAATCCATTTCTATTTATTTCGTAAATTATTTTATCCACAAATTTTTCTAAACTTAAATTTTTATCCACAATATTATCCTCTGCCCACTTCATAATTGAGGCAATGGAATTTAATTGTTCGTTATCAACTATTTGCTCAACAGATCTTAGGTTTATTTCTTCTTTATTTATAACTATTGTGTCTAAGCCTATTGTTTTTATTTTAACTCCTTTTTCGCCACTTTGGATGGTTCCCTTTTTGATTATTCTGTTAAATGAAATGTCTATTTTTAGATTTTTATTATTAATTCTTTCTATAATCTGCCCTCTACTTAGTTCTTTAGCTTCTTTTGTAACATCTTTAGTTTCGTAATTATCCATTTGTATTACACAATCTGCTACATCAAAGAAATCTCCGCAGCTCCCTACCACCATTATTGTAGAAATCTCTTTTTGCTCATATAAAGGTCTTACGATTTCGATAAATGGTGTAATTGGCTCTTTTTCCTTAGAAACTAATTTTTGCATTAATTCATCTCTCATCATAAAATTAGTTGCTGAAGTATCTTCATCTATTAATAATACCTTCGCATTACTTTCTATTCCCTCTATGATATTAGCAGCCTGTGATGTACTTCCACTAGCATTTTCTGTGCTAAATTCTATAGTATTTTTTCCATTAGGTAAATTATTTATGAACAATGATATATCAGTGTTAGTTACACACCTGCTATCTTCTGCTCTTACTTTTAATGCTGATTTATCTGTTATTACAAATTCTCTTCCATCTCCATCAATATGATTATAGACACCAAGTTCTAGAGCCCTTAATAATGTAGATTTTCCGTGATATCCTCCACCGACTATAAGAGTTATCCCCTTTTTAATACCCATACCTTTAATTATACCTTTGCTTTTAGTATTAAACTCCACTTCAAATTCTTTTGGTGAAATAAATACCTTTCCATTTTTTAATGGCCTTGAAGATACCCCATTTTCTCTAGGCAAAATAGATCCATTGCCAATAAAACCAATTAATCCTCTGTTATCTAATTCCGTCCTTATATATTCTTGATCTTCTAATAGATTTACCCTAGCTTTTAATTTTTGACCATTAATATTTTTATATAATAAAGTTTTCTCCACAATGTTTGGTATGACATTATATAAAATCTTTTCTAGTTCTTTTGCTAAAACACTTCTTCCTCTTGCAGGAAATCCAACATAAAATCTCGCTTCGATTTTATCTTCATCTATAATTATTGAGGTCCTCTCTAATATCTGCTCTGGACATTTACTTATAGCTATTATTCCACTTTTTCCAGATCCAAAAATTCTTTCACTGCACTTATTTATATTGCAATAAAACTCTCTTGTTAAATAATCTGCTACAGCAATATTTTTGTTTTTATTATCAAATAATTCTTGTGGGATTTTAGCAACCTCTTGCTTTACTATTATCCTAACTCTTGAAGGTGATGCAAAAGGATCCCCCTGAGCATGATCTATGCTGAGTATATAATTTTCAAAGTCATATTGCCCCTCTAAATTTTTATATAACCTATAACTCTTTCCATCAATTTTATCTAAATCCTTTTTTAGTTCATCTGAATTTTTCATATTATTCTCCCTTGTTTCTTTATCTATTCCAATTTAATTCATATGATTAAACCACAAAAACTATAAAATATTGTGATTTAGTTTGCTAGAACTATTTCAAATTCTAAAAAATAGAATTTGAAATAGTTAATTATTACAGTAAATATGACTAAAATCACATTGAATAAATAGTCAATGCCAC
>JARLHR010000150.1 GCA_031292145.1 Clostridium sp.
AAGTATGAAATCGTGAAACGCGAGCAATGTCATGCAATTACGCAAAGAAGAGATCGTCCGAATGAGCCTCATCAGCATGGTAAACGATGTAAACACTACACTTTAAGAGGCATATATTGTCAAGAAAACCCAGATAAACGAAAACAAAAGAATCAAAATTATCATCGAAAGAATCAAGATAAATTCACTTGTATTTACTGTCAATACCGCACTCACAATTTAAACAAATTAAAAAGACATACGTCTACTAAGAAACATGAAAAGAATTTATTAAGACATATTAAAAATTGGTTAATAGTCCATCAAAAGATATAATAATTTTCTTAATTATATGTATACAATATGCCTATAATTAAAGGAATAGAAAAAGGAAAATATTTTTATAAGTGGGGAGAACACGGAAAGAAATACTTTTATATAGCAGGAAACAAAGCTACTAGAGAAGATGCCCATGAAAAAGCAATACTTCAAGGCCGAGCTATAAAAGACGCGAAAAGTTATTACACGATGCAGATGTAAAGTTAGTAAAGTCATACTTAATAAAGGCTGGATTTAAAATAATATAATCTATATTTCCATAAAATAAAATATAATTTAAGAAATGCTTGAAAAATAAATTCTCTGTATAAATTATAATATACAAATAATACAAAATGACTAGTTCTTATTGTGTGAAATGCAAACATCAAACAGCAACTGTTGGTGGAAAACTTACAGTTTCAAAGAATGGTAAAAATATGGTGAAAGGAAAATGCGCTGAGTGTGGAAGCAATAAATCAACCTTCACAGGTGGTAGTGTCGGCAAAGCAGGTAAACAAGGTAAAAAAAAAGGTAAAGGCTTCCTCGATTTTCTTCTCTAATCACAAATAAAATCTCATCATATTTATATATAATAATAAATAAATATGGGTGCAAGTGTCTGTAAAGAAGTAGAAAATGAAACATCGAAGGAACTAAAAAAGCTCATTGATCAAGCCTTCAACGATCTCAAACGTGAACTAATGGAGTGCATACGCGCAGAGAT
>JARLHR010000012.1 GCA_031292145.1 Clostridium sp.
GATCAAATAATGAAGTTTGTTGACGGTTATTTTTACAAAACATAGTAATTCGCCTCATTCGTTTAAATTTATAATGCTATTATATCATGAAATTCTAATTGGATAATATTTGTCAGCTTTTTGTAGGCTAATCATAAATATTAGTTATTTAATTAACACATTAGTACTATATTTTTATACTCCACTTTGTGCCTTCCTTAGTATCAGTAATTTCTATACCTTCTTCAAGCAGCGTATCTCTGATTTTATCAGATTTGTCCCACTCCTTATTAGTTCTAGCAATAGTTCTTTCCTTAATCAATTCTTCTATATATTTAATTTTCTCTTCATCTAATTTATCAGCTTCTTGTTCGCCAATTAAATTCAAAGAGAAAATTGCATCAAAGTCTTCTATTAATATTTTCTTTTCATTGTTAGTTATACTATCATCCTTTAAAACGTTAAATAAGACTGTAAAAGCATTTGCTATATTTAAATCGTCATTTAAGCACTTTTTAAATTCTGATTTATATTGATTTATTACATCAAAATTTAAGTTTTCATTATTATCAATATTCTCAACAATTGCTGCTACCCTTTTCTTTAGACTTTCTAAAGATTTTTTTGCTTCCATAAGTTTTTCGTAAGTAAAAGCTAGTGGTTTTCTGTATTTTGACTGCAATACATAATATCTATAATCTAATGGTGAAAATCCATCTTTTATTAGCTTTTCTACAGTTAAAAATTCTCCACTTGATTTAGACATCTTTTCGCTATCCGTTGTTAAGAATTCTCCGTGAACCCAGTAATTTACCAACTTATGACCTAATGCACTTTCAGATTGAGCAAGTTCATTCGTATGATGTACTGGTATATGATCTACACCTCCACAATGAATATCTATATATTCCCCTAAATACTTTGTAGCCATTGCTGAACATTCTATATGCCACCCTGGAAATCCAGTTCCCCATGGAGATTCCCATTGAAGTATATGATTATCATACTTAGAATTAACAAACCATAATACAAAATCAAAAGGATTCTTTTTAAATTCATCTACCTTAATTCTGCTGCCAGCTTTAAGTTCATCCATATTTAAATTGGCTAACTTATGATAATTTTCAAACTTATCTATTGAAAAATACACATTTCCATTTGCTATATAAGTGTATCCCTTCTCCTCAAGCTTCTTTATTAAATTTATCATATCTTCAATATGCTCTGTTGCTCTTGCTATAATATTAGGTTTCTTTATATTTAACTTCTCCAAATCCGACATAAAGCCATCTTCGTAAAATCTAGCCAATTCTAAAATGTCTTTATTTTCCCTCTTAGCACCAATCGCCATCTTATCTTCGCCATTATCCTCATCTGATTGCAAATGTCCTACATCAGTTATATTTATCATGTGAGTAACCTCATACCCATCATATTCTAATACCTTTTTTAATACATCTTCAAATATATACGTTCTTAAATTTCCTATGTGAGCAAAGTTATAAACGGTTGGCCCACAAGCATACATTTTTACCTTTCCATTTTGAATTTCCTTAAATTCTTCTTCTTTCCTATTTAGTGTATTATAAATTTTTAATGTCATGTTTTTACCTCCTGAAATTTATTGCCTTGGAAATAATTTACTAATTAAAGAAATAAAAAACTGCATATAATTTGCAGTTTTCCTTGTAAACTAAGAAAAACTACAGAATCATCTGCAGTTACTTATATAATTTCCACTCTAAATTATATGGATATTAAATGTTACATTATACTGCAGTCGTTTTTAATTTTTTTATATTAATAAAACAACAACAGCAACAACACATCATTTTAATATCCTCCTTTTAGCATTTATTTACTATATATTATATTAGATACAAAGTTAATATTCAATAATAATTAATCAATCAAAGCAATAAATTTCAAATGCTAGCAACTTTATTGAAAATGAAAAAACAATTATATGAAGTTGAATAAATCCTTTTAGATTCTATTATTAAAAATATCACATATATAAACTAGCTCTAAATAAAATAGTAACTTTTTCCCATAAAAATGGAATTACTTAGATAAATATGCATATATATTAGAGTAGCCATATATTTTCTATTATAACCCAACCTTGTTTCTTTTTATATTGCCTCCTTTACAAATATAGAAAATCCCCAAAGATGCTTATCTCAAGCAACTTTGGGGATTTAATTAATGTAGTACGGCACATGAAAGAAAATAACAAGTCCAAAACTGGCAGATGGACTTGTTATTTTTTTGATTGTGCCTAAAACAAGCTATTACTTTAATTCTTCTTTAAACTCAAAATCGCATTCTTCTAGAGGAACTATCTTTGTTTTTTTGATGAATTTGTATCCAACGTATAAACAAATAAATATAGGAATGGTAATATAATTTGTAATAAAATCAAACCAGCTAAAGGTATCAGCTTGGAATATCCATATGTTAGCTCCAAATATAACAATTACACATAAAATCACTGATATTATTGGCCCAAATGGATAAAATTTAGCTTTAAACTTTAAGTCGTTTAAATCTCTACCTTGAGACACATATGCTTTTCTAAATCTATAATGGCAAATTCCTATACCTAGCCATGCAAAAAATGCCATTATACCAGAAGCATTGTAAAGTATATAATATATTTTTCCATCACCTATTAATGATGCAAAAAAAGCTGAACATGCTACTATAGTTGTAACATATAATGCATTCATTGGAACTCCACGTCTATTTACTTTTCCTAAAAACTTAGGAGCTTTTCCTTCTAAAGATAAAGCATATAACATTCTTGATGCTACATAAAGTCCAGAATTTCCACAAGACAATACTGAAGTTAAAATTACTGCATTCATGACACTTGCTGCAAATGCTATTCCACATTTCTCAAAAACCATTGTAAATGGACTGTATGCTATATTATCTACACCACTTTTTAATAAATTTTCATCAGTAAAAGGAATTATAAAACCTATTATAATAATTGCACCTATGTAAAATAATAAGATACGCCAGAAAACTGTTTTAATTGCTTTTGGCACATTTTCCTGTGGGTTTTCTGATTCCCCTGCTGCTAGTCCAACTATTTCTGTTCCTGAAAAAGAAAATCCTGCGACTAAAAATACGTTTATAATTCCTAAAAATCCACCAATAAACGGTCCCTTATTTCCATCTCCATCTGATAATACCCAATTACTAAAACCTGGAGAACCATTTCCTAAAATTCCAACTATCATAAGGACACCAACTATAATAAATATAATTATTGTAACAACCTTAATACTTGCAAACCAATATTCACTTTCACCATAAGCTTTAGCTGATAATATATTTAAAACAAAAATAATTGCTAAAAATAATATGCTCCACAAAGTTCCATTAGTATCTGGAAACCAAAACTTAACGATGAGTGAACCTGCAACTAATTCAGCAGCTACACATATCGCCCAGCAAAACCAATAATTCCAACCAAGCGTAAACCCTAATGCTGGATCAACAAACCTTGTTGCATAAGTTTCAAACGAACCTGAAATTGGTAATAATGTTGACATTTCTCCCAGCGACATCATTAATAAATATACTACTATTCCCATAATCAAATATGCCAATAATGCTCCACCAGGTCCAGCTGTACTTACAGCACTTCCACTGGCAAAGAAAAGACCTGTCCCTATAGAGCCCCCTATAGCTATCATATTCATATGCCTTGCTTTTAAACTTCTACTCAGTTTATGTTCTTTTTCATTATCTACTTTCATAACTATCCCCACCTATCCTATAAACTTTGTAATAAATAATGATATTGCTTATAATCTTACCATATTATTATAATATAAACAATATACTTTCTTTGCATCCTTATTATGTTATAATATAAAAAATCATCTAATTGTGGAGGTTTAAGTTTGTTGATTTTGAAAATAAAAAAGTAAAAGATGTACGAATTGTTGAAAAATAGTTAAAAAATATTATCAATACATAGAAAAGAGGTATTATATCATGAATCCAATAGAAAATATTTTAAAAGAATTTCCATTAATTATTTTAGATGGTGCATTAGCTACAGAGCTTGAAAATAGGGGCTGTGATATTAATGATTCCCTTTGGTCTGCTAAAATCCTGGCTGAAAAGCCTGAAATGATAGAAAAAGTACATTACGATTACTTTGCTGCCGGTGCTGACTGTGCAATAACATCAAGTTACCAAGCTACTATTGATGGTTTTATACAAAAGGGCTTTTCTGAATCTGACGCAATATCTCTTATAAGAAGATCAGTACAAATTGCTAAAAAAGCTAGAGATGATTTTTGGAATAATCCTGAAAATAGAAAAAATAGACCAACTCCTTTAGTAGCTGGTTCGGTAGGTCCTTATGGAGCTTATCTTGCTGATGGTTCTGAATATCGTGGAGATTATAATATTACTGAAGAGGAACTAATTGCCTTCCATAGACCAAGAATTAAACTTTTAGTAGAAGAAGGTGTAGATATTCTTGCTTGCGAAACTCTTCCAAACCTTACTGAAGCAAAAGCTATTGTAAAACTCCTTGAAGAATTCCCTGGAGTTTCTTGTTGGATAAGCTTTAGTTGTAAAAATGCTTTAGAAATAAGTGATGGAACTCCTATTTCTGATTGTGCTAAATATTTAGATAGTTTTGATCAAGTGGCAGCAATTGGACTAAATTGCACTGCTCCTCACTATGTGGAATCATTAATCACAGAAATCAAAAATAATTCTAAAAAACCTGTAATAGTTTATCCAAACTCAGGTGAAGAATATGATGCAAATTCTAAAACATGGCACGGTCACTCTTCTAGTGACTCTTATTGCTGCAGTGCTAAAGGCTGGTTTGAAAAAGGCGCAAAACTAATTGGAGGCTGCTGCAGAACAACCCCTTCAGATATTAAAGCTATAGCCGACTGGAGCAGAAAACTTTAAATCTAGACTTATGTGATAACTAACCGAAATCAAATACATTCTTATTCCGCAGGACTATGAAAATTTCGCTGAAAGCACTTAGAGGAAGGTTGCCCCCACTTTAGCTTGCTCCAACCATTCGGTTTGACAAGCTAAAGTGGAACAACCTTCCTCTAAGTGCTTTTAGCAGCGAAATTTTCAAATGCCTGCTTCACAAAAATGTATTTGATTTCTAATGTAGGTATACACTTAAATTCTAGTACATGTGTAATTGCTTATACTAACTAGATTTATACTTTGAAATATATACCTCACTGGAAATAATTGGGGGCTATCGTATAAATCTAGTTTTCATGTTGGATTTCTATATAGGAGGATGTGATAAAGTCGGTTTTCTATATAAAAATAAGTACTAATTATATTGACTTATGTAGGGCTACCAAGTGTTAAATACTGGTTTATCACACCCTCCTTGTATAGATATCCAAGTTTATAGTTTGACTTATAATTAGAACATATTGCCATACTAGAAATCATAAATATTTTTGTGCAGAAGGCATTTGAAAATGAGCTGTTAAAGGTTCTTAGTTGTAAGTTGTTCCAATTTAGCTTGTCACGCTGAAAGCGGGAGCATGCTGAATTGGATGCAACTTGCAACTTAGAACCTTCAGCGACA
>JARLHR010000151.1 GCA_031292145.1 Clostridium sp.
GACTGATTAGAAACTACCTTTCCTAATGGATATTAGTCGAAGAAAACTATTCCAAATTGGGATTCTACAAACAATACAATGTAGATTATTCATATCTCGGGAGAGCCATAATGTCGGGTATAAACACTGATGAATTTATGTCGATTTCTTTTGATTTACAAAAAATAGCCTTTGTGCTTGCTGTTATCGGGTTTATCATACTAAAGGCAGGTAAATTAGAAAAAGGAAGTTTAAAAAGACACGATACAATATCAACATTCGGATATTTGCTGGTAGTTTTATCTGTTTCCTATATGATAAATTATGTATACGATGCCGCAGTTTCTCAATCAGTTTCTCCTGCGATATTAATTCATTCCTTAATAGGGATTGTGATTTTAGTCCTGGGATTTATATTTGTGATTAACAGAAGAGGATGGAAAATCAAAAGGGTATGGAAAAACAAAGTAAACATGCAAATTCTTTTAATTATGTGGCTGGCAAATTTTTTAATAGGGACATATTTAGTCTTATTTAGTATCCTCGGTCGTGTCCGTGAGTTATTGATCAATTCCGAAAAAGCGAGTGCATCTCCCATATTTGAGGAAAATGTAGAGAGATTCTCTTGCATACGGTTTTCAATAACTCACGGACACGACCGGAAAACAAAGTAATGGGAAAAGAATAAGAAAAATAATATTTGACATTTGTGTAGCATAAGATTTCTTTAAATTTTCGTCTTTTTCTCTCTTATCTAAATTTACTCGAAATAGAAAAAGTTGATACAAAAGAGATTTTATACAGAGGATAGAAATTATAAATAATAAAGTGTAGGAAATTGAATTAAAGTTTGGTTCTTTCAAATTGATAAAAAACCAGATACTTAACATTATGCATAGAATTATATTATTATTGATTTTACTGTTAATTGTTTTCTTAAATATTTTTTGGATTAGGTAGGTAAATATTTTCTCAAGTAATATTTTGTTGATTAAATCTATGAAAACAATAAGAAAAACAATTGAGAAAGTCACATTAAATATTTCAATTAATCCATTTTGGTAAGTATCCATTTTAGTATTTGTTACAACAAGTGCCATAGCTATAGTCACCATTTTAAATAATGCGACATTTTATGTGTAAATGTATGTTTCTCCCAAAATTCATCAAGTTCTTCCTTTAATACTTCAATATTCTTGAATGATTTTATTGATGTTAAGTTCTCTCTTGTCGTTTTCCAACAATATTCTGTTGGGTTCCTATCTGGAGTAGCTGGAGGAAAATACAATATTTTCAACCAATTGTTATTTTTCTGAAAGAATTCTTGTGCCTTTTTTGATTTATGCCATGGAGCTCTGTCAAGTAGAAGAAATATCCTTGCTCCAATGTCTCGATTAAACTTGAGTAACGATTTTAGGAAAGAGTCTGTATTCTGTTTAATTCCTAAATCATACCAGTAAAAGTCCCCATTTTCAGTAAAGAATCCCCCAATATTGATTTTGGCTTTTGAACCACTTGTAAATTTAATAGGCTTTGAGCCTTTAATTGCCCAACATTTTGATCTGTTTGAATCCACACAAAAACTGCTCTCATCGTGGGTGACAAATAAATGATTAGGGTTTAGCAATCTTTTTTTGAACTTCGGCTATAAATTCGCTTGTGAGTGCCTCGTTCCGTCTTTTAGACCGAGGTCTACATATTATTTTACTAAACCCTAAATTTTTAATAATTTGTCTCATTCTCGATTTGGAATAAGATATTCCGAATTTCTCTTTGACAAATTGAATAGCATCTTTTGTTTGCCAACCGCGAGAAAAGCCATCGTTTGTTGGTATTGGCTCCGATAATGCTTTCCTTAATTCAGAAAGTTGCTTTGAAGTTAAAAAAGACTTTATTCCTCGACCAGGTTTACATTTAAGGTCGTATAAACCTTCTTCTTCAGCTCGTTTCATCCAACGATGAACTGTTGAACGGTGAACTGAATAATCTTCCGCAACTTTAGCTGGACTCAAACCATTTTTAACCAACAATAACGCTTGAAGTCTTAACTTCTCATTTTTGTCACAGGAATGACATATCGCTGTGGCAATATCAGAAGTAGTAAACATTTCCAAACTCATAATTAAATTAATATAATTATTACAAATATATAAACGTTGCATTATTTGCAGAGGTGACTATATGTTATTTCGTAACGGGGTCTAAGAACCTGCCTGAAGTAAACAAAGGAGGGAGGAAGGGAGAGAGAACATCACTTCAGGTGACGAATGTCAGAAATGGTACAAACGCTCGCTTGCGCTCACGTCTTAGGTGATACTGTTTGAAACCCATTTAAAAATATACATAAGTTGTATATATATCAATTAGAATTTTTGTTCCTTAAATTTGTTACACAAATCCATTAGTAGTTGGAACGAAATAACTTGAGGAATGCATTATTTGGCAGAGAAGCAGTTTACAACACTGAACCTGTAAGCTTCGAAAATTGGTTCCTGAATGGGATCAGAACCTTTGAAGCAAAAGGCGCAGAATTTGAACTACTCCCGGGAATGGTCAAAATTCAATGGCCTGGAA
>JARLHR010000152.1 GCA_031292145.1 Clostridium sp.
AAGGGTGTCTTAGTTTTCCAGCTTTTTACATCGACTGTTTGATATAATTGCCCAAGGGTAGAAAATCCCCCCTTTTCTTCCATTACTTTAATTACGGATTCGTATTGTTTCATAATTATTAATTCAGAGTTATTGAATAATGAATAAATTAAAGAATAATAGTTTTAAATGATATACAAATTTAAGATTTATAAAACTTAATTGTAATAAATGTGGATTTGGTTTTCGTTCTAATCTACATAATATTATTCTTTTCTCTCCTAACAAACTTACTAGATACTAAAACGTTACTGTTTATTTAATCAAAAATACAATATTTTATTAGTGTTTTATTATTAAATAACAAACAGACCTAGCTATGCCAAATAAAAAATGGAAAGAATCTACTATTGTTGATGGTATCGGAACTGTTACAATAAGTTCCTGGAAATTCTTTATAGAATACATTTGTAAAGAAATGCTTGATTATGAAGATTACATATGGCGTGGTGAAAGATGTACGGATAGACTTTTAGAACCAACTTTAGACCGATTAATTAATAACATGAGAACTAAGGGGAAAACAGAATCTAAATTTCGAGAAATACATTTGGAACGTTTTAAATATGCAACAAGAGGAAGACGCGGAGGTAATCCCATCCCTTTAGGAGATGAAAATGATTGGTGGGCTTTGGGTCAGCACAATGGTCTAAATACTCCATTATTAGATTGGACACATTCACCATTTGTAGCCGCTTATTTTGCTTTTATCAGTACAGGACATAGTCAAACAAGATATAGAATAATTTATGCTTTACATAAACCCAGTGTGGAGGAAAAGTCTGGTAATATTTATAAATATATGATGACGAAATACAATAAATTCAATTCTAGTAGAACTGACGATGATAAAAAACTAACAATCAAGAATTTATTAATGGGACCCCCATATCCTGATAGAAGACCAATTGAATTTATAAAACCCTATTCAGATGATAACCAACGATTAATTAACCAAAATGGTTTATTTACACGCTCACCCGATGGTGTTGATTTAGAAAAATGGATAAAGGAAAACATGGGTAATAACACTTCAAATTATACTCTTATGAAAATATTAGTGCCAAATAAGGACAGAATTGAATGCCTGAAATCTCTTAACAGAATGAATATAAATCATCTAACATTATTTCCTGATCTATACGGTGCATCAGCTTATTGTAATATTCATGGAGAAATTAAAAGTTATTAATAATCAGTTTAATTATTTTGTTGAAACTACAAGAAAGGTTTATTGGCACTTTTCTTAATTTATGTCCAGATGCCGAGGGTAATTTCCCATTGTCCTTCGCGTTGCAACTTATGCGTGCTTACTTTCCTATAGAAGAGTTATTTGAGGAAGCAATTGGTTTTCAACAATTGACGTAATTATTTTTTTAAAAGCCCTAATTATAAGATATTATTTTATTGGAAATCATGGATAATTGAAAATAAAGAGGCGACCGCACTTTTGGCGTTTGCTTTTGTGATGGTTCTTTTAGGAATATCTTCTTTTTCCAAATGAACTAAATTTCTGAAATGTCTAATTGAGTCAGTTAATCCCTTAATGCCTTTAGTTATTAGATTATTAGTTTCGCATGACTTGATATACTCATCAAAACTATTATTTTCTGGTTTTACACTTTTAGCAAGTAAATATAATCTTAATAATTCCTCTATTACGCTTCCAGTTAATATTACGGCAGGTTTAAAGAATCCTTGCTGGACTAATAAATATGATTGTTCAATGTCACGGAATATAATTTCCCTTTTATATTCTTCAGGTACGAAATTAATTTTTGCTTCAACCTCAGGTTTAGTGATTTCATATTCAGTATGAATAGTAATCCATACATCACTAATTATTGCTAAAGTTGATCCTGATAAACTTGATGGCGACATAATTACTTGATTAGGATAAGGAATATTTACTATAAAATATTCTTCTAGAGTTTCATCCAGATTTTCAAAGTAAAGAATTTTATCAAATCCTTTGGGATCATTGGCAAATCCTACTTGATAGAAACCTATTTTATTAGGGGCACCGGTTGCAGAACCAAAGAAATGTAAATCATGTAAGAATTTTAGAATAATTTGTGCTTCCTCTGGAGGAATGGATAACTTTGAAGCTAAAGTATTGTGATTTATTGAATCAATAGTGGGATTATTTCTTATATAAAGTTTAATAAAATTTAAAGTCTCTTCAGTTAATTCAATTAAACTATTTCCTGGGTTAATATACCACAAACCTAATAAGGTTAAGCCATCATTATTACATAGTCTCCTATCAATTTTTGTCGGGTCAAATCCTTTTGATAATTTATTACTTAAACCTACTTTTATTTGTCTGCTATCATATTTGGCAAAATTGAGTTTTAAGAGTTCTGATAACCAGATTTCTTCATCGGGAGAGAGTTTATATTTTTTGAATTGGTATTCTTTCATATCATTTCTATTCCGAAGTCGGAGAGGATTTCTTTGGACATTCGTTCGGCGAGGGACCAGTCGTGGAGTTTTTCGCGAGCATTGGCTGTTAGTTGGTCACTCAATTCGGAAATGTAATTGCGATAGTTCTTTAATATTTGTTCAACTATTTTGTCATTGACCGGAATTTTAATCTGAAATGTTTCTTTCTTTGAAAGAAGTGCGGTA
>JARLHR010000013.1 GCA_031292145.1 Clostridium sp.
GATCAAATAATGAAGTTTGTTGACGGTTATTTTTACAAAACATAGTAATTCGCCTCATTCGTTTAAATTTATAATGCTATTATATCATGAAATTCTAATTGGATAATATTTGTCAGCTTTTTGTAGGCTAATCATAAATATAAATATAAATATAATCTAGATATAAATTTAATAAAGAGGTGTTATCTATGTATTATGTTTTTATTATTGCAATGGGATTAGTTTTATATAGCTTGATTATTAAAGTATTTTTCAAAAGAATGAATGATTATTTAATCTTTAATAAGAAGACAAAAGCTATTCATCAATGTGTAAGCTTAAAAAGATTATTAAAAAATAATTCTAGAAATAATTATAATGGAAAAAATGTAAAAGCAAGATGTAAAAGAGAAGTTCTAATATCAGCAGATCAGATTAAAGAGTATTTTTACAATTCAAAACATAAGAATTTTACTGTTTATACCAATAAAGATATCAGAGGCATTTTATTAAAATTAGAAGAAGATAACATTATAAAGCTTCAAATAATTAATAGTAATAAAGAATCAAAAAAAAGACAAATATATGAGAAGCTTATATTTATGGGAATTATAACTACACTAAAAAATTTGTTTAATATAAAAAATTACTGGTGTAGTTATATTTTCAAAGAAGAGGCTATGATCACGTATTCAATTCAGGTATTAGTATAATTATAGAAAATAAAGAATATAGCAATTTAAAATTGTACTACTGTTGCACTATTTTATTTTAAAAAGCAAAAAATAATAAAAGATTATAAAATACCATAAAGTATGTGAATGCTCGTGGATAAAGGCTTTACAAGATATAATGGCATGTTGCTTAACGTTATAAGACAAGCAGTATTTTACCCGCTGGGAGTACCATATAAAAGCTACAACGCAGTTATATCAACGGTTGTGGCTTTTATATTGCTTAAAATGTCTATATTTAACTGACATTTTATTGCAAAAAGAATTTATAGATTGTCAAAGATGTTATTTAGTAGGGCGGCAGTTTATTTTTTCATTGAAGGTAATACATGACTATAAGTATCCTAAGTTATTTTGGTTAATTTATGGCCGAGTCTTTCAGATATGACTTTTATATTTTCACTTTTAATTAATAATATAGTGGCATGAGTATATTTTAATCCATGAATACTGAATTGTGGTAGCTGTAATTCAGTTACTGCTTATTTTTTATAAATGAATAATTAATTGTATATATGCTATATTAATAAGTAATTAAGATAATTGGGGTGATGAAAATGAACAATATAATGCAATTTTTAATCTCAAATAGGCCAACACTTTTCTTATTAATATCCTGGTCAATTATTTGGAAAGGTATAGCTCTTTGGCACTCTGCTCGTAATAAACAATTAATATGGTATATTGCGCTTTTAATAGTTAATACACTTGGAATTCTTGAAATAATATATCTTAGTTTCTTTAAAAAGAAACACGAAAATACTTAGTGATTTTAATTTACATATTTCTTTTGCAGTCATTAATTTGGCTGTATTTTTTTTGCACAAAAAAGAGATAGTATTAAAGTGGTCGGCAATAAAATACTATCTCTTTTTTTGTTGTATCATGTCATCACATTTAATTATTGACACCACATAGAAAAATATGCAGTAAAATAAATAAAGAGTAACATATCATAAGGGGAATATGAATGCTACTCTCTTTATATTTATAGGGGTAAATATTTATGAAAAAAAGTTTTTATCAAGTTTATGATTTTATTATAATGATCTATTATGTCAGAATAATGGCAGATTTAAACAAAAAACTTAATTTATTAGTAAAATAAATTATTTAATCGATTGATAGCCTGAATTAAACAAACTTGAATTAGAAGTAAATGAAGGAAAAATAATTTATAAAATAGTAAATATAATAAATGCATATATTGAAAAGATTTCGATAATATTGTAAAATAATACTACAAAGTAATATAAAATTCTTAAATTTATAAAGTTAAAACAATAATTAAAGCATAAATTTACAAAAAATTCTCTTCGAAAAATCATTTACACTAACAAATCTAAGAAGTTATTGAAGCAAATTTAATAGCATATTCTCATCTTTTAAATTTAGCAAAAAATGAACTTATAAATAAATGTCTACAGTAATTCACTATTAATACCAGTTCTATTAATTTTATAATTCTTTAAAATTAAATTATATAAGAATCTATCGATATAAAACGTTTACAATTGATTTGTTATTATTTTTGAATTTTATTATTATCCTTGCCAAATTCATTAACATAATTTGAAAATTAGTGAAGATAAGTAATGTTTTCAAAAATATTTACATATAAATTGCTCCTTTCATGAAGATATATATTTTCTTTTTAAATTATAATATAGCTCATGACAGGAGCGGCTATATAACAATATTAATGTATCAAAATCTTATATAAAAGAGGGGGAATTGTAATGACATTTCTAATTATGGTAGTAGGTATAATTGGTTTATTATTCGCATTATATCTTTCTAAATCAGTTCTAAAAGAAGACATAGGAAATGATAAAATGAGAGAAATCTCAGAAGCTATTCAACAAGGTGCAATGGCCTTTTTAAATCGCCAATATAAAACATTACTCCCTATAGCAATTGTTATTTTTATACTTCTTGCATTTGTATCAGAACATAAATTTTCAGCAGCAATTTCATTCTTGGTAGGAGCTCTTTTTTCAGCTTGCGCTGGTTATTTAGGAATGTATATTGCTACTCGAGCTAATGCTAGAACAACTAATGCGGCTCAATCTAGTTTAAGGAAAGCTCTTGTGATTGCCTTTAAAGGTGGATCAGTTATGGGAATGGGAGTTGTTGGGCTAGGTATTTTAGGTGTTTCATTACTTTACATATTTGTAGCAGGTGGAAATGCTGAAATGATTCCAGCTATAGACAGCTTTGCTTTTGGAGCTTCATTAATAGCACTTTTTGCCCGCGTTGGAGGAGGTATTTTTACTAAAGCAGCAGATGTTGGCGCTGATTTAGTTGGTAAAGTAGAAGTTGGTATTCCTGAAGACGATCCTAGAAATCCTGCTGTAATTGCTGATAATGTTGGTGACAATGTCGGTGATGTAGCTGGTATGGGTGCTGATTTATTTGAATCTTATGCTGCAACATCTATAGCAACAATGCTTTTAGGAGCAGCTTATTTTGGTACAGACGGAGTAATGGTTCCATTATTACTTGGAGCAGCAGGTATTGTTGCATCTATAATAGGGACTCTCTTTATTTACACAGGCGATGACAGTAATCCTCAATCAGGTCTTAACAGATGTTTGTATTCTTCATTTATTATAACTGCAATATTAGCATTTGTACTTACTCAATACTTCTTGCCAAGTAATCAATTACAATTCTTCTGTTCTATTATGGCTGGACTTGTTGCAAATATATTAATAGGATTAGTTACACAATATTATACAGATGCAGCTTATCGTCCAGTTAAAGATATAGCTGAAGCTTCTAAAACAGGTGCTGGAACAAATGCTATTTCTGGTCTTGCAGTAGGTTTAGAAAGTACAGCGTATCCAATAATCATAATAATAATTACTGTTGCTGTAGCTTATTTAATTCCTGGTGGCGGTAAAAATGGTTTCTATGGTATTTCATTAGCTGCCATGGGAATGCTATCAATGGCTGGTACAATAGTTTCTATAGATGCTTATGGACCTATTGCTGATAATGCAGGTGGAATTGCAGAAATGGCTGGTCTTGATCCGAGTGTTCGTAAAGTTACTGATAAGCTTGATTCTGTTGGAAATACAACAGCTGCTATTGCAAAGGGATTTGCTATAGGTTCAGCTGCTATAACCGCAATTGCTTTATTCTCTGCTTTTGCTCAAAGATCAAACCTTATGAGCTTGGATCTTCTTAATCCAATGATTATGATGGGATTGTTTTTCGGTGCTATGATTCCTTTCTTGTTCTGCTCCTTTGCAATGAGAGCTGTTGGACAAGCTGCTTTTGATATGATAGCTGAAGTTAGAAGACAATTCAGAGAAATCCCTGGATTATTAGAAGGTAAGGCTAAAGCGGATTACAAAAAATGTGTAGACATATCTACTAAGGCGGCTATAAAGAGAATGATTATCCCTGGCTTATTAGCACCAGCAAGTATATTAGTAGTAGGTTTGGGGGTAGCACAAATAGATCCTAGAACTGCTCTTCAAGTAATTGGCGGTATGTTAGTTGGTGGAACAGCTTCTGGTGTTTTACTAGCTTTAACAATGGCAAATGCAGGTGGTGCATGGGATAATGCTAAAAAGTATATAGAAGCCGGACACAATGGAGGTAAAGGTTCTGATGCACATAAAGCTGCTGTTGTAGGTGATACAATTGGTGATCCATTTAAAGATACAGCAGGACCATCTTTAAATGCAGTAATTAAGGTTATGGGAACTATTTCTCTCATAATTGCTCCAATAATCGCAGCTATGATAAAATAGTTTAAATATAAATAAAATGAGCTGTTACAAAATTAATTTGTTAGTTTTGCAACAGCCCCTTGTAGATCAAGGAGTTATAGGCTAATAAAGATCACATTATGCAAAAGTTAACTTTTAGGAATATATTAGTTAATCATAAAATAATAGTGACTAACTGATGACCCTAGAAAGTGATATTACTTAATTTAGTAAAGATATTTATTTATAATTAAAAAATTTATATATAGATAGAGCTTGTGAAAAAACATAGCTACTTCATAGAAATATATTTATAAATTAAAATGGGACAGTATGGGGACATGTTGAAAATTTGAGAGCAAATTTTATTATGAATAGATAAATGTTTGAAGTATGATAAAGTTAGAAATTATCGTACTATATAGCGTATTATAAGATATAATGAAATTTATGAGAATGTATATCACGGCTCCCGCTAGGAGTACCAATATGAATAATAGAGTGGCTTAATCATAAGGGTTAAGCCTTTTGTTATGTGAAAAGCTATACTTTAAGTAAAATATGGTGTATACTACAATAAATTTATGAATGTTTAAAATACTATTTATTATGTATTATATTAAGAGTTATCTTACAATCTTTTTTATAATTTAACCATTCATAAATTAAAAATATTAAAGAACTAAATAATAGCAATATAAATATTAATAAAAATAAAAGATTGATATTTAAAAGAAAAGCTGTTATAATAAGTTTTGTAATAAAAAAGGTTTTTTATAGATATGTGCATTTCTCCTTTTAGAGAATTATATGGATCGATATTAATCTTTAATTTAAAAGGAGGAATTTAATATGCAAGATAAAACTTTAGTATGTAAAGATTGTGGAAATGAATTTGTTTTCACAACTGGAGAACAAGAATTCTACAAAGAAAAAGGATTCGATAATGAACCAGTAAGATGTCCAGATTGTAGAAGAGCTAGAAAACAACAAAATAATAGAAGATAGTTTATGATTATTTTAGGAGTTATAAGATTTTCTTATAACTCTTTTTTTGCATATAATCTGAAAATATTATAATATATAAAAAAATAGGTGATAAAAATGATAAAATATTTACTGCATTTTAGATTTTTATAGTAAATAAATTTTTGCAATAAAGATTTTAATAATGTGCGGGTTCTGAAGTGGTTAATCCCTAAAAGCTACTTTCCAAATCAATAATAATTAAGAGCATTTTAGAGATGGTATTAATAAATTTTAGCTATGGAGCTAATGCTCGTACAGATGGTGACGGTTATAAGTTTATATGAAGCATAAAATAGTATACAAAAGGTACAGAAATATTTTATAAATAATAAAGAAGGGGAATTCTCTAAGTAATAGGGGTTTTCCTTCTTTTTCAGTTTAAGATTATTATTAGATAAAAAGGAACTAGAAAATGAATATTCTTATTACATGTAATTTAAGGCACATGAAAGAAAATAACAAGTCCAAAATGCCATGATTATTTTTCATCAGACAAGGAAACAGATTGGTCTCATAGCGGGCCTATTAGGACAATCTGCTGACGAAGTATGATGGAAAATAGGCTTGGCAGATGAACTTGTTATTTTTTTGAATGTGCCTAATATAACCTATGCATAAAAACATACCACTTACAAGTAATAACTAACCACTTACTGTTATTCCATTTACAAGGGAAAAAGCAATTAATATAATAATAACTGTGGGGAGTGAAAATATGAAAATACGAATTGAAGTGGACAATAAAATTAATGAAAATGAAGTTATTATTAGGTGTAATGAGCTAAGTGAAGAGGTTAAAAATATTCAAATTATTCTTGGCGATATGCTATCGAATAAGAAAGGTATAATTTTTTACAGAGGTGATAGTGAGTATTATCTTTCTTTAGAAGAAATTTTATTTTTTGACACTGAAGAAAATGGTATTTGTGCACATACCATTAACAATATATATAGTGTAAAATATAAGCTTTATGAACTTGAAGAATTATTGCCAGGATATTTTATGCGAGTTTCAAAATCAACAATTTTAAATACAAATCATATTTACTCCATAACACGTAGCCTATCATCAGCAAGTAAGGTTGAATTTCAAAATACTCACAAACAGGTATATGTTTCAAGATATTATTATAAACCACTAAAAATTAAATTATTAGAAAAGAGGAAATAAGATGAAAAAAGAAAGTATTTTTTGGGGAGTTTTATTTATATTAGCAGGTGTTTTTTTGATCATAAGTAAACTTGGATACTTCCCAGGTGTGAATGCATTTAGTTTAGTGTTAACAATTTTTTTAGTAGTAGTTATTGGGAAAAGTTTATTTAGTTTTAATTTTGCAGGTGTTTTATTTCCTATTGCATTTATTTGTATAATATATGATAAACAATTAGGACTTACAGCTATTACACCTTGGACAGTACTCATTGCAGCACTATTTGGCAGTATCGGTCTTTCTATGATTTTTCATAAACACATTAAATGGATTAATCACGAACATAATCATGAAGATTACAAGTTTGAGAAAATTGATATAGAAGATGAAAGTCATGTTGGATTTAAAACTTCATTTGGTGCTACTATAAAATATATAAATACAGATAAGTTTGAGCAAGCTGATTTTAATTGTTCTTTTGGAGCTATGAAGGTGTATTTTGATAATGCAATCATGAGCAATGAAAATGCTATAGTTAGGATTAATGCTTCTTTTTCAGGAATGGAATTATATATACCAAAAAATTGGAGTGTTGTTGATAAAACTAATGTGTTCTTGGGCTCTATTGATGAAAAGAATAGAAATAATCAAACAACAACAAATACTTTAACATTAGTTGGTGATATTAGTTTTTCGGGAGTAGAAATAATTTATATCTAAAATTAGGCACGTGAAAGAAAATAATAGACCACAGATCAGGCGTATCTGTGGTCTGTTATTTTTTTGATTGTGCCTTAAAATAAGAAAAGTTGTTATAGAAGAGGAAAGATGCTAAGTATAAGTATATATGGTACCTTTTTATTATGGAGGCACTTAGAAAAAATACTTCCAACATAATGATTTGAGTAATAATAATCAAACTAACTTATGCACAAAGAAGGAATTTATAAAGAAATAAATTTATCGTATAAATATCTTAGGGGACTTAACTGGTACGAAAGAAGTCGAGAAATTTTATAATAATTGTCCTTGATTTTTACAAATTATGTATTTTGAGTATGATAGTGTATATATTGTTATTACATTATATACACTAGGAGGTAGGCGATGAAGGATGCTACTATAATGCTTAGAGTTACAATGGAACAGAAGTTAGCAATAAAAAGAATGGCGAGGAAGCAGGGGATGACCATTACTGAATTTATGTTGTTTAATATGATGAAATCAATTAATGAATCTGAATTATCTAAAATGAATGGAGAAATTGATTTGGAGTTTAAAAAAGTAGAGGAATAGGTGAATTTTTTTTGTATAGAGTGTATAGATAAGCAATACAAGATATACAAAATTAAATGACATATTAACTTCTATAAGGTAATGGGTCTATAAATGCCATATGAACGATATACAAAAGAATATTAAAATGCACATTTAATTTAGATCGATAATTTATAAGGAAACGGTGGTATAAACACCATACAAAAGTATTCGAATAGAATATGAAATTAAAAAAGGGGGATTAAAAGATGAGGATTAGTGCGGATATAGGTTATAATACAACAAATTTTATCGGACATAGCATTGAAGGTTCTTTTTCGTCTACAATAAAAGAAAAGATACATGAATTGGAAACAGCCAAATATACAGTAGAGTATAATAATAAAACATATTTAATTGGCAATTATGATGGATTTACTAGCACTGAACAATCCAGAGATAAAGACATTATTTTTCATATTTGCTTATATACAGCTATAGCAGCTACGATGACATCTACAATAGATAATAATGTTAGAGTGATAACTGGACTTCCAGCTCAGTTTTTTGCAGAGCAAAAAGGTTCGCTGATAAAAGCTCTTGAAAATAGAAGAGTATTTATGAAACTTAATGGAGAGAGCAGGAGTTTTACTATTACTAAAGTAATTGTATTTCCTCAATCAGCAGGGTTATTTCTATATGATAAATCGTTAGTGGAAAAGGATACCTTAGTCATAGACATAGGTGGTGGTACATTAGATATAGCATATATGAGTAATGGCCAGTTTAAAGAAGGAAGGACATATCCATTAGGAGTCAACTCAACTTACGATGTTCTTCTTCAAGAATTGTCCAAGTATGGAGTAAACTATTCTAATCGTATGAAGGCGGAGCAGATAATTGCGGATAAAACTATATTCGTAGAAGGCAGAGAAGTTGACGTGGAAAAGGACATAGATAATATATTAAGCATTCGAGCTGGAGAAATAATAAATGCTGTAAAGCAGGCATTTCCGGAACAATCAAAATACTCTAGATTTGTTTTTATAGGTGGAGGGGCTTTATTACTTAAAAATTATCTAAGTGACTATAGGGTGTTAGATGACGCACAAATGATTAATGTTAAAACATATGACATAATAGGTAAGAGCAAAAATGTGTAAGAAATTGAAAACTACGATTACATTAGCACCCCACATAAAAGATTTTGCTTCCAAAGAAGCAAGTTCTCTCGGTTTGGATTTTTCGGCGTATATAACTGTATTAATAGCTGAAAAAATGAGAGGAAACATGATTACCCCACCTGCAAGAATTGTCACTGAGGATACAACTGATGAAATAGCAATAGAAAGCAAAGAGGCTATAATAATAGATAGTGACCAGGAAAATGAAATAGATAGATTGTTACAATGGTAAAAATGCAGGTGATTTTTTCATCTGCTTTTTACATTATTCAATATAAACATTCAAAATAATTTCTAATTTTATAGAAATGTAAGGGAATTAATAGAAACCAAGATTAAAAAATTATTAACACGTCTATCATAATTTTTGGAGGAGATATGCTAATTAGAAAAACTAGATAATCTTAATATAAATATATAATTATAAATGAAAAGTATATATTTCGGAAATGTTGACAAATATATTAATCAAATATAAAATTATATTAGTTAGAAGTCTAACAAGTTGATAGAGGTAGAAAAATGGATAAAGAAGTGCACATTGGGAAAAAAATAAATATACTAGCTAAGAGGATTCACAGAAGAATAGATAAGGAAGTGGCACAATATGGTATAACAGGCGTTCAAGGTAGAATACTTGGTTTTATATATTGTAATTCTCAGAATAGAGATATATTTCAAAAGGATATAGAGGAGGAGCTTGATATTAGACGTTCTTCAGTGACAAGTGTACTTCAACTTATGGAGAAGAATGGGTATATAAAAAGGATAAGTGTCTCTAAAGATGCAAGACTTAAAAAGATAATACTTACAGAAAAGGGCTTAGAAGTTCAAAGAAATGTGTATGAGTTTATTATTGGATTTGAAAAATCTTTAAGAGATGAACTAAATGAAAATGAAATGGATATATTAATTTATTTAATTGATAGATTATCTAAAAAAATTGCTGATTAAATGCGATTTTTTTTTGAAAAATAATTAGTTAGAAGCCTAACAAAAAAGGGAGGAAGATTATGATAAAAAAATTAGTAAGTTATGTAGCAGAATTTAAAAGGGATACAATTCTTACTCCAGTATATGTTGCTTTTGAAGCAATAATGGAAACAATTATTCCACTATTAATGGCATGGATCATTGATAATGGAGTAGGGAAAGGGAATATGAAATATGTATGCATCGTTGGACTAGTAATGATAATAGTATCATTTATATCTCTTACTTGTGGTGCATTATCAGGAAAATATGCAGCTGCAGCATCTACTGGTTTTGCTAGAAATTTAAGAAGAGCTATGTATTACAACATACAAAACTATTCTTTTTCTAATATAGACAAGTATTCTACAGCTGGGCTTATAACAAGGCTCACTACAGATGTAACAAATGTCCAAAATGCTTTTCAAATGTTAATAAGAATGTTTGTTAGAGCACCATTCATGTTGATTTTTGCAATGGGAATGAGTTTTTATATTAATGCAAAATTGGCCGCAGTATTTTTAGGTGCAATAATTTTCTTGGGATTTGTATTGTATTCTATAATGACAAAAGCGCATCCATATTTTATGGAAGTTTTTAAGAAATATGATGATTTAAATGCAAGTGTACAAGAAAATTTAACTGCAATTAGAACTGTAAAGGCTTATGTAAGAGAAGACCATGAAACAAATAAGTTTTATAAAGCATCTGAAACTTTATATAAATTCTTTATGAGGGCTGAAAAATTAATAATAATTAATGGACCAGCAATGCAATTTGCAGTTTATACTTGTATTTTACTTTTGTCTTGGCTTGGAGCAAAGATGATCGTTTCAAATACAATGACAACTGGGGAATTAATGAGCATGTTTGCTTATACAACTAATATAATGATAAGTCTTATGATGATGTCTTTTGTATTCGTAATGGTAATTATGTCAAAGTCATCTGCAGAAAGAATTGTAGAAGTATTAGATGAAAAAAGTGATTTGATAAATTGTGAAAATCCAATTTATGAAGTGGAAGATGGATCTATCACATTTAATAATGTTAATTTTTCATATAGCAAAGACAAAGATAAATGTGTTTTAGAAGATATACACATTGAAATAAAATCTGGTGAAACTATAGGTATTATTGGGGGAACAGGTAGTGCTAAATCTACATTGGTTCAACTTATACCAAGATTATATGATACAACAAGTGGAACTGTTGAAGTTGGCGGAGTTGATGTTAAAAATTATGATATAGAAACTCTTAGAGATGAAGTTTCAATGGTATTACAAAAAAATGTATTATTTTCTGGAACAATAAAAGAAAATTTAAGATGGGGAAAGAAGAATGCCACTGATCAAGAATTAATTGAAGCTTGCAGACAAGCTCAAGCAGAAGAATTTATAGAAAATTTACCACATAAATATGACACACATATTGAGCAAGGTGGAAGCAATGTATCTGGAGGACAAAAACAAAGATTATGTATTGCAAGAGCTCTTCTTAAGAAACCTAAAATCTTAATTTTAGATGATTCAACAAGTGCTGTAGATACAAAAACGGATGCTTTAATTAGAAAGGCATTCAAAGAAACAATACCAGATACTACAAAAATCATTATTGCACAACGTATTTCTTCAGTAGAAGATGCAGATAGAATTATAGTATTAAATGATGGAAGAATAGATGGTTTTGGAACTCATGCTGAATTATTAAAATCAAATGCCATATATGGTGAAGTTTATGAATCTCAAGTGAAAGGAGCTGATGATAATGAGTCAAAATAATAATGTAAAACCTAGAGTAATGCGTGGACCAGGTGCACGTGGTGGACATGGACATGCTAAGATGAGTAAAAATTCTTTAAAAATCTTAAAAAGATTACTAATTTATATACTTAAAGAATACAAATTCTTATTTAGCATGGTAGTTCTAACTATTATTATAAGTTCCCTAGCTAATGTTGTTGGAACGTTATATTTAAAAAGTTTAATAGATGATTATATAACACCATTATTAAATAAATCTGGGGCAGATTTTGGGCCATTGCTTAAAATGATAACTACTATGGCTTTAATATATTATGTTGGAGTTTTATCAACATATGCATTTAGCCGTATGATGATTATAATTTCTCAAGGATCTCTTAAAAAAATAAGGGACGATATGTTTTCGCATATGGAGACATTACCAATTAAATTTTTTGATACACATGCGCATGGGGATTTAATGAGTCTTTATACAAATGATACAGATGCCTTAAGGCAAATGATAAGCCAAGGGATACCACAATTATTATCGGCAATTATAACTGTTATTGGTGTACTTGTTTCTATGATTATCCTAAGCGTGCCATTAATAGTAGTTGAAATATTAATTATATTATTGATGTTTAAAGTAACGAAATTTATTGGTGCTAAAAGTGGAAAATACTTTGGACTTCAACAAAAAGATTTAGGTGCAGTTAATGGATATATAGAAGAAATGATGGAAGGTCAAAAGGTTGTTAAAGTGTTTTGTCATGAAGAGGAAGCAAAAATTAACTTTGATAAGTTAAATGATATGCTTTTTAACAGTGCAAATAATGCAAATAAATATGCTAATGTTTTAATGCCTATTATGGGTAACATAGGGTATATAAATTATGTTTCAGTAGCTATTTTTGGTTCAATACTTGCAATTGGAGGCTTTGGAGGATTTACGCTTGGAGGCCTTGCATCTTTCTTACAATTAACAAGAACTTTCAGTCAAACAGTAAACCAAATGTCTCAACAATTTAACTTTGTTATAATGGCATTGGCAGGAGCAGAACGTATCTTTAAACTTCTTGATGAAAAGAAAGAAAAGGATGAGGGTTATGTAACTTTAGTTAATGCAATGGAAAACAAAAATGGAGAATTAACTGAATCTAAAAAACGTACTGGAATCTGGGCGTGGAAGCATCCGCACGAAGATGGCACAACAACTTATACAAAGCTTAATGGAGAAGTAGTATTTGATGATGTAGATTTCGGTTATAATGACGAAAAAATCATACTTCATAATATAAAGCTTTATGCAAAGCCAGGACAAAAAATAGCCTTTGTAGGTGCTACAGGTGCAGGAAAGACTACTATTACAAATTTAATCAACCGTTTCTATGATATTCAAGATGGTAAAATAAGATATGACGGAATTAACATTAATAAAATCAAAAAAGATGATTTAAGAAGTTCTCTTGGAATAGTACTTCAAGATGCACATTTATTTACAGGAACAGTTTCAGATAATATTAGATATGGAAAATTGGATGCAACAGATGAAGAAGTACGTGCAGCAGCAAAACTTGCAAATGCAGATCAATTTATAAAACATTTACCAAAAGGATACGATACAGTTCTTACAGGGGATGGAGGTAATCTTTCACAAGGACAAAGGCAATTGCTTACAATTGCTAGAGCAGCAATAGCGGATCCGCCAGTGTTAATACTTGATGAAGCAACATCTAGTATTGATACAAGAACTGAAAAAATTGTTCAAGATGGTATGGATAAGTTAATGAAAGGAAGAACGGTTTTTGTAATTGCGCATAGACTTTCAACAATTAAAAACTCTGATGTGATTATGGTACTAGACCAAGGTAGAATTATTGAAAGAGGAAATCATGACGATTTAATTGAACAAAGAGGTAAGTATTATCAATTATATACAGGAGCATTTGAATTGTCATAAATGCTAGATATTCAAACTTAATATATTGTGATAACTATTAAAAATTTAATATATTTACGTTAATTCAATGTGATATTTTACAAAAATCAATGATATGTTACTTTTATTATATTTAATGGTTATAATGTACTTGAAAATATTTTCAAATACTTTAAAATATTTATATAGATATAATAGTATAGTGGGGTGACAGGAATATGGAAGTTGTTTTGGAACAATTTATTGCATCAGATAGACCAAAAAGAATGAGTAACATGTTTAGAAATTTAGCAATTACCTTCGGTATAGTTGCAATAATGTTTGTTTTTGCGTCGTTTATAATTGCAATAGCACTGGCAATTGTAGCAGCAGCATTTTTGGTAGGAAGCTATCTTATGTATGTGGATTACGAATATGAGTTATATAATGGTGATATTACTATAACCAAAGTATATAATGCTAGTAGAAGAAAAGTTGCTCAAAAAATTAATAGAGATGAAGTTGCAAGAGTATATCTAACTGAAAGAAAAAATGCATTAAAAAAAGATGTGGCAGCATATTATAATACTAATATAAAAGGATTTAACATATATACTTTTGAGTTAAATAATCATAAAGTGGTTCAATTAGCATTAAATGAGGAAATGGAAAAGATAGTAAAAATAATTTATGTTCAAAAAATGGGTTTTTAAAATAATTTATTTTTTAATTTAAATATATGCAAATAAAAATAAAGAATAGTAAAGTGTATTCCTTACGAATGAAATGTAGGAAGTACACTTTATTTTTTTTGATTTAATTTAAAAAAATAACAATATGGAACTAATATCATAGGCGATTATAGATAGTGACTTAATAATTAACATTTAAATATAAGATTTACAAAGTGAGATTAACACTAAATCTATGGTGGCGTTTATAAAAGTAAATAAATAATCAAATAATTTTTTGAAATATATTGACACATGAATGTGGAACTGATATCATAAGAGTATGAAAACGGTTTGAAGTAAAATTAGGAGGATATGTTATGAAAGAACAACAAGTAGCAAAAAAAATTTTAGAGCATATTGGCGGAAAAGAAAATATAAAATCAGTAGAACACTGCGCAACTAGGCTTAGACTTATACTTAAGGATAAGGGATTAATTAATGAAAAAGAAATTGAAAACATTGATGGAGTAAAAGGACAGTTTTTTGCAGCAGCACAATATCAAATAATCCTTGGAACAGGATTTGTAAACAAGGTTTATGATGTAATCGTTAAAGAAAACTCAGACTTAACTACTGGCAATAATAAAGAAGAAGCCTATAGTCAAATGACATTAGCTCAAAAAATTTCTAGAACATTTGGAGATGTTTTTGTTCCAATAATCCCAGTACTAGTTGCAACAGGATTATTCATGGGGTTAAGGGGACTTATACAAAACTTAGGAATACAAATGAATGATAATTTCGTTCTATTCACACAAGTTTTAACGGATACTGCATTTGCATTTTTACCAGCATTAGTTGCATGGTCAACAATGAAAAAATTTGGAGGAACACCTGTTATCGGTATAGTAATCGGTTTGATGCTTGTATCACCGAGTCTACCAAATGCTTATGCTGTAGCAGCGGGAACAGCAACACCAATAAATCTTTCTATACTAGGATTAACAATTCCTGTTGTAGGATATCAAGGATCTGTATTGCCAGCATTAGTACTTGGAATTATTGCAGCTAAAACTCAAAAAGCACTTAAAAAAGTAGTGCCAGATGTATTAGATTTAATAGTTACACCATTTATTACGTTATTATTTTCAATGATATTAGGGTTATTAATAGTTGGGCCAATAATGCATAATGCTGAACTATTAATATTTGGAGCAATTAAAGCATTTATGGGTCTTCCATTTGGAATTGGAGGCTTAATAATTGGAGGAGTACATCAACTTATAGTTGTTACTGGAGTTCACCATGCATTAAATGCCTTGGAAGTTCAATTATTAGCAAGCACAGGAAAAGATGCATTCAATGCAATAATTACTTGCGGTATTGTTGCACAAGGGGCAGCAGCTTTAGCAGTAGCATTTAAAACAAAAGATAAAAAGAAACGTTCATTGTATATATCATCAGCTATTCCAGCATTTTTAGGAATTACTGAACCAGCAATCTTTGGTGTTAATTTAAGATTTATAAAACCATTTGCATTTGGATGTGTAGGTGGAGCAGTTGGCGGCATGGTAGCAGCAATGCTTAATTTAGCAGGTACAGGAATGGGAATTACAGCAATTCCAGGTATGCTATTATATTCAAATAATATGAATAATTTAGTTAGTTATATTATAGTAAATGGAATAGCAATAGCAGTAGCATTTTGCTTAACGTACTTCTTCTTTAAACCAGAGGAATAGAAAAAGAGTGCTTTAGAAACATTGTACATTAATTTAATTGAGCTAGATTAACAACATGAAATTTTAATGAAACATATATTTAAAAAAGTAGATGGATTTAGTGAGACTGGGTATGCTTGCTAGATCTATCTGCGTGTATAAGTAAATGAAAATTTTTATATAAGCTAAAATTAATAAGCAACTAAGTCAATAAATAAGTTATTTTTAATAATATGTAATAATGTTATATAATAATATTAACAAAACTTATTTGGAGGATAGTATGGAGCGAAAAGTTACAATTCAAGATATTGCTAATATGGCCAATGTATCTAAAAGTAGTGTTTCTAGATATTTAAATAATGGTTATGTAAGTGAAGAAAATGGAAAAAAGATAAAAGATGCAATTGAAAAAACAGGCTTTGAAACTAATTTTTTTGCTAAGAGATTAAAAACTAAAAAAAGTGGATTGATTGGAATTGTAATTCCTAGAATTGATTCAGTTACAGTGGGTAAGTTCTTAACTGGTATCAATAAAAAATTAAAAGAAAATGATTATCAAGGGATTATTTTAATTAGCGAATTAGATATTGAAAAAGAATTGTTGAATATTAATAGCCTTAATCAACAAGGGGTCGATGGGATAGTTATTAATTCGATGGCAATTACTAAAAAGCATATTGAATTAACAAGTAAACTTAGAATTCCAACAATTTTTTCGGGGCAAAAAAGTGAATTTATTAATTATATAAAAATAGATGACTATGAAGCAGGTAAAATAATGGGAAATTATTTTAAAGCTAAGGGTCATACAAATATAGTGTTTCTAGGAGTAAATGAATGGGATAAAGCAGTAGGTGTTGATCGTAAAAACGGGTTTATTGATGCTGTAAAAGAAAATAATCCAGAATCTAATGTTGAATTTGTGGAAACAGACTTTTCTTTTATCAGTGCATACAATAAGGCAAGTGAGGTGCTAAGATACAAGCCGACAGCTATAGTTTGTGCTACAGATAATATTTGCCTAGGGATACTTAGGTATTTGCATGAAAATGATATTAAAGTACCAGATGAAATTTCAGTAGCTGGTTTTGGAGGATATGATATAGGAACAGTGTCATATCCAACTCTTACAACAGTAGCTTTTGATTATGAATTAATTGGGATGAAGGCAGCTCAAGGAATTCTAGATTTAATTGAAGGAAAAGAGCTAGAAGAAAATAATGATACTTCTTTAAAATTAATTGAAAGGGAGAGTGTAAGAGAAATAAATTAAATGAAAAGAGGAATAGGATGCTAAACTCAAAATCATACCAAGGAATAAATGAAGAATTGAATAACTACTACAGCAATGGAGAGAAAAATATATGGAGAAATAATTTTCATATTGAAATGCCTTTTGGTTTAATTAATGATCCTAATGGGCTGAGTTATTATGACAATAAGTTCCATATATTTTATCAGTGGAATCCTTTTGGATGCGAGCATAAGACAAAACACTGGGGATTGATAGCAACAACGGATTTTGTCAATTTCACTAAACCTAAAATTATATTAAAGCCAGAAGACTGGTTTGATAGAAATGGATGTTATTCAGGGTGTGGAGTGGTTAAAGATGATGAGCTTAAGCTATACTATACAGGAAATGTAAAAGGTACTAATAATGAGCGTGAGTCTTATCAGTGCTTAGCTACATATTATAGGGATGGAACAATTGAAAAGCAAGGTGTTGTTATTCAAAAGCAGCCTGATGGATATACGTCTCATTTTAGAGATCCATTTATTTTTATAAGAGATAATTTATACTACATGGTTTTAGGTGTTCAAACGGAAGCATTAAAAGGAAAGGTTTTAATTTACAAGTCAAAAGATGCTGTGACCTGGGAAGTAGCTGGTGAATTAAAAACTAATATGCGAGACTTTGGATACATGTGGGAATGCCCTAATATGGTCAAGATACTTGATGATAAATATGCTTTTATTTTTTCACCACAAGGATTGGAAAGTGAGGAATTTAAATATCAAAATACATATCAATCAGGCTACGTGATTGGGGAGTTGGATATACAAAATGTTCAACTAAAAGATCATAGTGAATTTAAAGAATTAGATATGGGATTTGATTTTTATGCACCACAAGTATTTAATCATGATAATAAAAATATAATGTTCGGTTGGATAGGAATGCCAGATAAGGACGATGAATATCCAACATATAATCAGGGGTGGATGTATGCATTAACTATTCCTAGAGTTTTAGAATATAGGAATAATGAGTTGTATCAAAAGCCTATTGATGAAATAAAGAATTTAAGACAAGAAAAAGTTACAAACATTAAGGATTTAATTTGTGGAGATTACAAATTAAATTTAGACTCAAGATGTGTGGAAATAATATTAAATTTAGAAATTTGCAAAACTAATTTTATAGAAATAAAGTTTAAGTTTAATAATGAATATATATTATTAACTTATGATAAAAAAGCTCAAGTATGTACTATTGATAGACGCAATATGGAACAAGGTGGAAAAGGGATAAGAAAGTTTAAATTAAAGGCTTTGGAAGAGTTGAAATTACATATGTTTATTGACAACTCTGTTATTGAAATATATTATCAAGAGGGGTTAGAAGTAACAACTTTAATGTATTTCCCTAAGGAAGAGCAATTGGAAATTGGAATTACTAATGATAATAAAGTTAAAATTATTGAATTGAGTATGTGGAAATTAAGGAGTGTAAAATATGAATAGCAATGTATTTTGTATTGGAGAACTTTTAATTGATATGGTTTGTGTTGACAACAAAGGTCTAAAAGATGGAGAAAAATTTGAAAAAAAAGCAGGGGGTGCACCAGCTAATGTAGCTGCGAGTATTTCAAAGTTAGAGGGGAATGCATACTTTTTAGGTCAAGTAGGAAATGATTTCTTTGGTAAGCACTTAATTGATTTACTTAAAGATTTAAAAATAAATACGGAAATGACAGTAGAAGAAGGCAGCACAACAATTGCCTTAGTTGGAATTGATGAAAATGGTGAACGTAACTTTGACTTCTTGAGAGGTAGCGATGGAGAATATTCATTTGATAATATTAACCTGTCAAAGATAGGAAGCTCAGATATTATCCATTTTGGTTCAGCGACAGGATTTTTAGATGGAGAATTAAAAAATACATATTTTAAATTATTGGAGCATGCAAAGGCAAATAATATTTATGTATCTTTTGATCCTAATTATCGTGATGCGTTAATAACTCCAGACAAGTTAGATGGATTTGTTGAAGACTGTGTTAAATTTCTAAAGGAAAGTGATTTTACTAAGTTAAGTGATGAGGAATTGGTTTTAATAACTAAGGAAAAAGATATACAAGCAGGTGTTAATAAGTTACATGAACTAGGAGTTAAGGCTGTAACAATTACTTTAGGTTCTAAAGGAACATATTTAAGTGTTGATAGAGAAAATGAGATAATTCCATCTATGGAAATTAATCAAGTAGATTCAACAGGTGCTGGAGATGCTTTTGTTGGAGCAGTATTAAAGCAAATATCAGAAATTGAAAATAAACAAAATATAAGCTTTGAAGAATGGGAAAAGATAATTTTATTTGCCAATAAAGTAGGAGCAATTACATGTACTAATTATGGTGCAATAGCTTCGATGCCTACTTTAAATGAATTGAATTAGTTATAATAATATATAAAAGGATATTTCAAAATTGATAAAAAATATTATTTTGAAATATTCTTTTATTTTAGTATGCATATAATATATTAGAGGTGGAGTATTTATAATTAAAACATAAAAAGATAAAAGACAAAGGGTATTTTATTTGGAGTAGTTTGGTACGTTAATATTATATATAACATAGCTTATTATTAAATTAGTGTTAATGTTGGTTAATTATGTTACCTTTTAACTGTGTTATGATATAATAATATATATTTATAAATATTTAAATTATTAGGAGAGTGATTATTTTTGGACCCCAATTATACGTGGCAGCTAATTAGCTTAATTTTATTAATTGCATTATCTAGTTTTTTCTCAATGTCAGAAACTGCATTGATGTCTTTTAGCAGGATAAGATTAAGGCATATGGTAGAAGAAAAAGTTCCGAAGGCTAAATTAGTACAAAAGCTTACTGAAGACCCTAACAGACTTTTAGGAACAATTTTGATAGGAAATTGTGTGGCTAATATTGCAGCATCTGCATTAGCTACAGTACTTGCGACAAATATCTTTGGAGATAGCGGAGTTGGAATAGCTACTGGAATAATAACTGTATTAGTTCTTATTTTTGCAGAAATAACTCCTAAATCTATTGCAAAACAAAAATCAGAAGCTGTTTCTTTAATGGTTGCCAGGCCAATAGAATTGGTAGTCATAATATTCAAGCCTTTAGTTTATATATTTACAGCTATTTCGTCAATTTTTATTAGAATTTTTGGTGGGAATCCTGATGAGGCCAAGTCTTTTATAACAGAGGAAGAATTAAAGACTATGGTTGGAGTAAGTGAAGAAGAAGGTGTATTAGAGAATGTCGAAAAAGAAATGATATTCAATGTAATTGATTTTGCTGATCTTCAAGTAAAAGATGCAATGGTTCAAAGAGTTGATATTGTTTCGGTTGATGAAGAATCAAATTATGATGAAGTTATGGATGTTATTAAAAGCGAACAATTTTCAAGAATTCCAGTTTATAAGGAAACAATAGATAATATTATAGGTATATTAAATGTTAAAGATTTTGCTATGGTTGAAAATCTAAGAGAAGATTTTAATATTTCAAAATATATGAGAGAACCGTTATATACCTTTGAATTTAAGAAGATTTTAGAATTATTTAAGGAAATGAAAAAAACAAGGAATCACATGGCTGTTGTATTAGATGAATATGGTGGCACTGTGGGATTGATTACAATAGAAGATTTGGTGGAAGAAATAGTTGGAGATATTGAAGATGAATATGATGAGGAAGACCAATCTATTGAAGTTATTAGAGATAATGAATATGTTGTTGATGGTAGCTTGAGGCTTCATGAAATTAGTGATTTAGTTGGTATTAATATGGATTCAGAGGAATTCGATTCTGTTGGCGGACTCATGATTGGTGATCTTGGAAGAATGCCAGAAGAGCAGGAAGAAGTTACAGTAAACAATGTTAAGTTTATTGCCGAGGAAATAGACAAAAACAGAATTAAAAAGGTAAGGATGATTATTAATGCCGAGGAAGGAAATATAGCTAACAATGCGTAAAAAGTAGATGCATGGAGTAGTTTAAAATAGTTAAATAGGATTAATTGATATAGAAGGGATATAATTTTAATAATTAGTGATATCCCTTCTATTTGTTTATTATATAGTTAGAAATACAAACAAGTATAAAGTGAATGATTTTATATTCATAGTGTATGTTAAAATATAAGAAAAGGAACCATCTAAATATGTTTTATTAAGAAAATTGATAATAGGAGCGTCAGTTATGACTGATTTTTTAGAAATAGCAAAAAAGGAAGCAATTTTAGCAATGAGTAAAGGTGAAATTCCGGTAGGGGCGGTAATTGTGAAGAATGGAATTATTGTAGGCAAGGCTCATAATTTAAAGGAGACGCTAAAAGATAGCACGGCTCATGCAGAAATTTTGGCAATTAAAGAAGCTTCAAAGTATATTGGAGATTGGAGATTAAATGGAGCTGAAATGTATGTAACCTTAGAGCCATGTCCAATGTGTGCCAGTGCAATTGTTCAAAGTAGAATATCTAAGGTTTACATAGGAACATTTAATAAAGATATTGGGGCTTGTGGTTCAGTAATTAATCTCACAGACAATAGAAGGTTGAATTCATTTGTAAATGTAAAGTGGCTTTATGATAAAGAATGTTCGGACATCCTTGTAAATTTTTTTAATAATAGAAGAAAAGAATAGAATGAAGATTATCATAAGTAATATACATTGTAGAAATAAAAAACATTAAGTTGAATTAGGAAAAGTTATATGATATCATAAAAAAGCAGAAAACATAAATATCCTATATGGAGAGATGTCCGAGTGGCCGAAGGAGCACGCCTGGAAAGCGTGTATAGGGGAAACTCTATCAGGGGTTCAAATCCCCTTCTCTCCGCCAAATTGCTTGAATTTAAGCGCTTATATAAAATTTATCAGATTTAAAAAATCGGTAAGTTTTGTATAGGCTCTTTTTTATTGCATTCAAGAATATACAAAGCTTTGCGAACTTTAAGAATTTAAAGATATGTATAGTCTTGGAGGTGAGTACAATGAAAAAGATAGAAATGAACGATTACGAAATGACCAAAAGAGGTTGTGAGTTCCTAGCACATAAAACCACAGGAACTAAGGGAAATTTATTTAAAGACAGATATATGGATAAGTTTAATTCTACTCCACACGAAGTAAATGGAGAAATTAAATTATTGGGGGGCACAAACAATTAACAGAAAAGACACAATATAAGGTACTTTCCTATTCAGAAGCATTAAGACAATTGGCTTCAGTAAGTATTGGAAAGTAAACCATTACACTTTTATTATTAAATTAGAGTAAATTGATATTATATGTGCTGTAGAGAAGTAATAATCTTCGATACGATTAACTTTAATAGAATTGCACCCAATAAAGGAGTTACAAAAATCTTTGTAATATTAATGGTTTTAGGATGCTAATTTAAAGTTGAAAACAGTATTGTAAACTATAATATGATAGGAAACTGATAACCAAGCCGTTTAGACGAGTTGACATGTTCGCTAATACGAGTATTGTATGGTGACTGTAAGGCCTTATAGGTGATTTATACTACCATTCCCTTCTGAATTGTTTTTATAGATAAAAATCATATTTGAATAGTTGTTTATATGGCGTTGATAAGGCATATAAGGTAAATTGCATTATTAGGATGTATATACAATCAATACAATATACACAAGATATACAAATAAGTAATTAGTCTAATAATAAAATTTATGTCCATAGTTCTAATTTGAGCCACCAGAATATGTTGAGATTACTCATAGTTTAAAATAACAGTTTCGTCTAACAGAGCCTATTACAAATGTGGTATAATAAAAATGGTGAATTTTCGTACAAAAGAATATAGTATAAACTATATGGAGGGTTATTTATGGAGAAAGGTATAATAAAGATAGCAATTATAGTAATGATTATAACAATGACGTTATTACTTGTTGCTGAGTGTTTAGCAATGCGTTCTGGAAGCTTATTTATGA
>JARLHR010000153.1 GCA_031292145.1 Clostridium sp.
TATGGAACAAACATATTCATCGAAACCACTTTTCAATCCCGAATTCTGGGATTGTGATTGTGTTGAAGATTATATTCACAAGAAACCAAGAAATTACTGTCCTAAATGTGGGGCTACAGAAATAAATCGCCCTGATTCATGGACACATGAAGTTGAACTAAATTATAGTTCTAAAAATGATACTTCAATTTATTTCGCATCAATCCCAAATAAAAAGACCAAAAAGGATTTCCATCTCAGATAGAATTATTCTAGTCTCAGTTTAAGACAATTCTTATAATCATCTGGCAAAAATCATAGTAATTATTGCTTTTATGGAAATAGCTACATAAAATATATTTCGTTATACCACCTTTATTTACCTTTTGAATAATCTTGCAGAGTATCAACTATTTTCGGTTTTCCTAAAATGAGGGTGCCGGTTTTATCAAGAACTATTGTACAAACTTGGTAACCGTTCCGCACTTGAATGGATATTAGACGAGTACAAAGAAAAGAAACCCAAAGACCCCACCATCGCAGAAAAATTCAATTGCTATCACTTTGCCGATTATAAAGAAGCAGTAATCCGGCTGCTCTGCAAAATAACCACCGTCAGCCTCGAAACCATGAAAATCATCTCCCAAATGGAATCAGATTGAAAGGTTAACAACTATTTAAGATTCCAAACAACTTCGAATGATTTAATTTCTCTATTAGTAGATTTTTTCATCTCAAGGTCTAGTTTTTGCAATTCAATTAAACACTTTAGCTTTTCATCGAAACTAATGTTAACAATATTTTTATGATATATTATTTTCTGTTCGAATAGTTTATTTATCGCTTTGTTTTCCATTCTTACTTATTCAAATTTATGATATTATTCAATCTATCAGTTAAATTATATTTTTTCAAAATGTTATCTAATAATATTTTATCTAATGGGGTTTCTTCATAAAGTTGCAAAGATCTTATCTTATCTTTTGCTCTATTAGTCTGTAACATTATCGCAATAAGATATTCCGGGCTTAAAATAAAAGTATCAGTGTCTTGAATTTTAACTTTCCTTGAATTTTCCACACCTTCTTTTACCAAATCATTATAAACTGGTAAAAACTGTACGGGGATAGTGTTAAGAATTATATGTTCATCTTTAAACTTAAATCTCTTTTTCTCTGCCCATTCATAAAATGGTTTTAAAGGATTTAGAATATTTTCTTCTACAGCTAAAATAACAAATATGTCTAAATCAAATGTACTTGTAGGCTCAATATAGTAAAGGCAGGCAATTCCTCCCCCAATTGCATATTTCAATATTATACCTTCATCTATTAGACTATTTATAAGCTCTAAAGTTTCTTTCATCTGGAAATTATCA
>JARLHR010000154.1 GCA_031292145.1 Clostridium sp.
AACAGGTCCAAGATGCGATGTATATTTTTCATTAGATAAGGATGGAGGTTTATCTCATAGTGGACTATTAGATGAACATACTGACGAAGTATGATGGAAAATAGACTAGCATATTGGCTTGTTATTTTTTGAATGTGCCTTAATAAAGGAGGAAATCATGAGGTTAGATAAATATTTAAAAGTGTCTCGTATCATAAAGAGAAGAACTGTAGCAAAAGAAGTTTGTGAAAGTGGTCGGATATTAATAAACGACAAAGTAGCAAAGCCTTCTACATCAGTAAATGAAGGGGATATAATTCAAATAAAATTTGCTAATAGAATATTGAAGGCAAAAATAATCAACATTGCTGAACATGTGAAAAAAGAAGAAGCAAAGGAAATGTATGTGATTATTGAAGGGGAAGAAGATAAAGAGTAGAAGAAACATAGAGTTTATCTACTCTTTTTTATAGTAGTACTCTTATAAATTAATATAAGTTTGAATTCTCCTTAACTTAACTTAACTTATTAAAGATTCTGAATTCTAAATTGAAAAGCATAAACATATATTGTATAAGAAGAATAAATGGAGGAATCTTTAATGGAGAAAAGAGTGGAAAATAAAGTAGACGATAATAAATGTAATTTATTTCTAGAAAATAGAAAAAAATTAACTTTAAGTGGCGTTATTGAAGTTATAAGTTTTGACGAGCAAAAAATAGATTTAACTACTAGTCTAGGCAATTTGACGATTAAGGGAGAAGGGTTAAAAATGAATAAATTAGATGTGCAAAATGGCGATGTTATAATTGTTGGAGATATTGCATCTACAGTGTATAATGGGAAGATATCTAAAAAGAGCAACGAAAGCATAATAAGCAGATTGTTTAAGTAGGAATATGCTATGCTGTTAGGATTAAATATGCAGATTAATCTTGTTATATATAGTTTAATTGGAGGTATTATAACGGGAATATTATTTGATATATATCGAGGAATAAGAGGATTAAATTCTTTGAAAATATTAAATGTGATAGAAGATTTGTTATTCTGTGTACTTATTGCTTTAGTTGTATTTACTTTTTTATTATATACTAATTATGCTTTTTTAACTCCCTATGTATATGCGTTCATAATCATTGCCACTTTGATGTATTTTAAATTTATAAGTAAGTATTTTTATACAATTGAGATTATAATAGGTAAAGCTTTGTATAAATTAATTAGAATATTATTAAAAAATATGTGGTACCCATTAAAAATAATTGCATATAAAATTACAGATAGAAGGAAATAAGAAAAAATTACTTGAATAATAACAATATAGTGTTTACAATAGATTTAGGAGAATTTGCAAAATAGAGGTTCTATATATGAAAAAGAAGTTAATATTAAAAAGAATTATAATTATTGGGTTTGTCCTATTCTTTGCTGTTAGTTATATTAGGCAAAGTTTAACAATGAGTAGAATTCAGAAAGAAATTAGTAGTAAGCAATTGCAATTAGATGAAATAAAACAAAAAAATGAAAGACTTCAAGATGAAGTTGAAAAAATTAACTCAAATTCACCAGATTATCTTGAAAAGTTAGCAAGAGAAAGACTTGGCATGATTAAGCCGGGTGAAAAGGTTGTAAATGGTGAGTCAATAAATCAAAATTCTAATTAACTTTTAGTATATAGAAAAATGCATAATGCTCGATAATTAGAGTAAATATTGAATTATATTTCAAATTAAAGAACATCCTTATATTGAGTTTGTTCTTATAAATTTATATATTTTAAAATTTAAGGAGGAATCTTTTAAACATGACCTTATTGGCAGGAAACATAGTAGAGGGCACAGTGATAAACATTACGAATTTTGGAGCTTTTATTGAAGTTGAAGGCAAAACTGGATTAGTTCATATTTCAGAAGTTGCAGATTCTTACGTAAAAGATATTAGAGAGCACCTTAGCGAACAAGACAAAGTGAAGGTGAAAGTTATATCAATTGATGATAATGGGAAAATCAGTCTTTCAATAAAACAAGCAAATGTTCAAAGGAAATCAGTTAAACCAGCAGAGATAGATTGGAAGGTAACTGAAAAGAAAAAACCTGTTAATTCAGGAAATTTTGAAGATATTATGTCTAAATTTTTAAAAGATAGTGAAGAAAGAATGCAAGATGTAAAGAAACATCAAGAATTTAAGGGCAAGGGTGGAAAAAAAGGTTATTAATTTTTTGAACCTTTAACAAATATATAGTGTAAAATTATTTGGTAAGTTTAGAATGTAGAATAATTTTGGTGAAAAAATATGATTTTACCATTTATTCTACATTAATAAATTAGTACAATTTATTATAAATTTCGTTGTATTTTAAGAATTTATAAATATATATAATTTATAATAAAAAAAATGTTGACAGTGTATATATTATATATTATAATTAGCTTTGTTGTTGACAGTTAGTTGATAATGAATATGCCGAAGTGGCGGAACTGGCAGACGCACAGGACTTAAAATCCTGCGGTAGTTAAACACCGTACCGGTTCGATTCCGGTCTTCGGCACCATATATATGTAAAAATAAAATAACGCGGGGTGGAGCAGTTGGTAGCTCGTCGGGCTCATAACCCGAAGGTCATAGGTTCAAGTCCTGTCCCCGCAACCATTGATATGGCGGAATAGCTCAGCTGGCTAGAGCACTCGGTTCATACCCGAGGTGTCGTAGGTTCAAGTCCTATTTCCGCTACCAATATGTGCCGAAGTGGCGGAACTGGCAGACGCACAGGACTTAAAATCCTGCGGTAGTTAAACACCGTACCGGTTCGATTCCGGTCTTCGGCACCAATATATATGATAAAA
>JARLHR010000155.1 GCA_031292145.1 Clostridium sp.
ATCTTCTCTTGTCCGCCAGGTGTGGTCTTTCTGCAGCTCCGTGGGCAACTTTCCTGATTTCAGGTACTTCCGTGCTGTTTTCTCTCCTATGCCTGTTTTTTCTGCCGCATCCTCGCAACTCAGGCCCTTGTTGATTAGCATCCTTAACCTCTTGATTTGATTGTTTGAAATCATTCATGTACCTGATTTTATGTACACGAATGATAGTAATTATCTTTACCGTTTTCCGGTAATTATAATTGTCGTCAATCGGTAATTCTAAATGTCGCTAATCATTCTGTATTAAAACAAATCAATAGTCTATCAAATAAATAAAAAAATATTATCAAGATACACCTTACTTTATTTTCAGTATGAAAATCCTAATGACAAAAACCATCTTGGATAGAAAGACATGTCTCTACAGAATTTAAATTATTTTAATGATTTCTATTTACTACAGAATTTAACCACCCGTCATGTTTCATTGATTTTGGATATTTATTATATAGGAGAAACACTATGAACTATTCAACCAATAACCAAGAGATATTGAAAGCGATGGAAACCATTTTCAATACTAAGTTTCCACAAAACTCAAAAGTAAATTTTGCTGTTTCATACTCACAGCATCGTAAATTATCTATGGTTGTTATTCAGGTTGACGCAGCAAACTTTTATCATGCGTTAATTTTAGTCTATACGAAAGGATTATCACTCTATGATGTTGTTAAATACAATAAATCGGTGGTAAGGAGATACGGAATTCTTTCTAAACTCACTCCTCCAGTTACTAAAATAAAAAATTATATCTTAAAATATATTCCTTCAAGCAATCCCTTAACTAATAGAAAACTAAATGAGGGAAATGCTGTGGATAATGAAGATTTAAAGATTGATAACCTTAAAAATCAGATTGAGCAACTAAAGAATAAAAACAGGTCTTACAGAGATGAAATACAGAATTTAAAAGATAGGATTTCACTTCTAAATAAAAAGCATAAAAGAAATTTCTGATAAAATCTCATTCACACATAAAAATGCCTACTAAATAGTAGGCATTTTTTGTACACCCAGAAGGAATCGAACCCTCAACCTTTGCGTCCGTAGCGCAACGCTCTATCCAATTGAGCTATGGGTGCTTTTACATATGCAAATATACTAATCTTTATTTAATTTTTCAGCAATATCAGTTATATCCATATTTACATAGTATCTCAAGGTAGTTTCAACATCTTTGTGACGCATAAGTTTCATCAGTTCTAATGGCATTAATCTTTTAGCGTATTTACTGCCAAAAGTTCTTCTTAAATCATGAATAGTATAATTTGGAATATCTTTCCATTTTTTATTTTTGGCCTTCATTTCTTCATTTATCGTCTTAATAGCTTTCTGGTAAGGTTTTGTTACCCAATCATAATTTACATTAAAAACTTTTCCCGAGTCTTTCTGAAATGATGATAAAAATTCTATAAGAGTACCATTTTCTAAATTAAGGGGAAATAACTCATATCTGTTATCCTTAAAATTATATAAATCAATCATCTTTTCTTTCCATTTGATTTGTTCCCATGTTAATTCAACCGCTTCATTTAATCTGAATCCAGTTTTACTGATGAAATTCACCAATCTATATAAATTAGTATTTATTTTTTTAAGATACTCCAAAATTAAATTGAGATGTTCATCAGTTAATGTTCTGATATATAATTTATCTTTCCTTTTTAACCTAATGAAAGGATTCTTATGTTTATAGATTCCAGAATTTATTGCCTTACTAAAAATGATACTCATGTAACCAATATACGTTCTTGCAGAATTATAGGTAAGATTCTCTAATAAGTATGCCTTAAATGTTCCATAATGAATTGAATTTACATCCTCAACTCCTATAATTGATGTATCAATTACTTCCTGGAATTTTTTATATGCAGCATTATACATTTTCTTATTTCTATCAGAAAAACTCCCATTCTCTATAAAGGTTTTAATGTAATAATCTAAAGTGAATACAATTTCCTTTTTCGATTCATTTGGTTTTTTAATAACTGGTTTAATTATTATATTATCATCGGAAGGAATTATATTATTATCTAACATTTCTTCCAATTCACTTGCCCTATTTAGTGCAAGGCGATAATTGTTCTTATTGTTTTTAATCTTGAATGGCTTTCTATATAGAACGCCTTGAATTGAGAAATTGCACCAGATAGAATTGCCTCTGATATAAACATTTACATTACTCATTTTGGTAACCTTTCTATGTCGCTTTAATGAAACATAAAACGTTCTTTCACAAAAATCAATAAGTATTGTGAAAAAAGTTGTGAAAATGTGAATGAATATGAGAAGAATTTTATCAGAATAGTTAGAAAACAAGCAAAAAACAAACAACACTTCTAACTACGGATCAAAAGGTTGAGGGTTCGATTCCTTCCGGGTGTACTAAAAACGCAATATTCAGGGGAGTATGTCGTAGAAACTGTAGGCGTTTATAACTTATCGTCTATGCCTTTTCACATCTTTTCATTTATACCCGCCCC
>JARLHR010000156.1 GCA_031292145.1 Clostridium sp.
AACCAGCATTGAAATTTGGTTAACTAGTGCATCGCAAGGCATTTCAAGCGTGAGTGGTGATATCATTAGCATTGATATTGATTTCATGAATGATAGCGCTCTCAAAATAATTCATTAAAGGTTTTTTTATAGAAGATAAAATAAATTGTATATTTATAGAAACTCAAAATGCTTGCCGACGATTCACAAGCATTTAAAGTATTTAAAGATGAAAGAGTAAAATCATTTAAGCAAGCTCTGATCCAAATCAATATCAATAAAATTGTTCAATTGAATAAAATGTTTAAAGAACTAAAAAAGGCAGATAAAGCAGTGGAGAGTGAGAGGAAAAGATCAAGAGAACATTGGCTACATTTAGATAATCGACATTTAGATTATTTAATACGTGTTCGTGATTATATAAAAGTAGAAATTCAATCATTTCAAAGTAACACAACCTCGAATATTCATGTAATTAAGGATTTGATTTCAAATTTGAATAATCTTGAAACAGATTTCGAGACCATGGGAAACACTGAACGAAGCGACTACGTCAACCGCTTCGTTAGAGGTCATTAAATGTTTTTGGTTTTATAGAAAATAAAATAAATTGTATATTTATAGAAACTCAAAATGCTTACCGAAGATTTACAAGCATTCAAAGCATTTAAAGATGAAAGAATAAACTCATTAAAACAAATTAAAATGGAAATGGAAAAAGATTACATTACTAAATGGAATACTATTCTTATTAAACAGCAATTGGCAGATAATGCTGTTGAGATTGAGAGGAAAAGATCAAGAGAACATTGGTCATATTTAGATCATCAACATTTACGTTATTTACAACTTATTGCACGTTATACCACAGTAGAAATTCAATCATTTAAAAGTAATATGAACTCGAATATTCAAGTAATTAAGGATTTGATTTCAAATTTGAATAATCTTGAAACAGATTTCGAGACGTCGGAGACTCACGCTTCGCTGACCATGGGAAACACTGATTTATAAAGCCCTTACACTTTATCTAATTCATTTATATATGAGTCATCTAAGACTTAAGAAAATCAATGATGAAAGTGTCAATGAAGTACCTCATATGGGAAAGAAAGATAGTCGTCCCATCAAAGGCTCAACAATATTCGAAGAAGCCTATGCGAACGTGGCATTAATAGCACGAAAAAAGAGTGGTAAAACC
>JARLHR010000157.1 GCA_031292145.1 Clostridium sp.
ATTTTTCCGGTATTAGATCTTTTACTTCTTCCCAAAACTCATCAGTTATTTCCCATGATTGCTTTTGTATCATTTGTATCACCCTTTATGTCTTTTTCTTAATTATCGGATGATACGTAAAACTATTTAGGGATAAGCTCTAAGAATGAAAATAATATCAACTAGAGTAAAAGTAATGTTGCTAAAAATTATATCATTCTCACCAGTTCTATTAAAAAGTAAATTAGCAAAAAGTATTGCCAGTGATATAGTTAATATTGATTTTGAATTAAAGAAAAATAAAATATTATAAAATTAAAAGCAGTAGCCAGGAGCAATCCAACTACTGCTTTTTTGATTAAATACTTACCAACCTAATTGAAAAGATTCACAATCAGTGCATTCCTTTTGTTTAGGATTTGATTCATGGGTGCCTACATTAATTTTGTCTAATGTACAATAATTTTCTTTCTCGCTGTGCCATTTGCAAGGTTTTACTGAACAACCTATATTTTTATTCCATGACATATAAACCACTCCTTTGATTGTATTTCCGTAATATTATTTGCTTAAACTACTATTTTATACTTTGTAAATAAACGCAATATTTTTTTGTAATTCTAGTTACGTTAAAACAGTAGTCAGGAGTAATCCAACTACTGCTTTTTTGGAATATATTCATGGTAAGGCATTTCAATTGTAACCCCTGTTTCATCAAATTTATAATTTGTGTTTTCAAGAGGATTCCTATTGTAAATTAAATTCATTCCAATAGTATAAAGTGCTTCAGATGTTTCGTTTGGATCTTGAATAACAGTACCAGCCATAATACCTTTGTCAATTAAATCTTTGGCTTCTTGTATTCCGTCAATTCCGAAAACCGGAATATATTTTGTTTTATCCCCTGTATTATATCCATACTTTTGAAGTGCTTCAATAGCCCCTATTGCCATAGCATCATTATTTGCAATTATAGATTCTATCTTACTGCTGTATTTTAAAAACAATGATTCTACTGCATTTTTAGCTAATTCTTGATCCCAATTACAGTTTATTGATGCTAATTCTTCTGTTTTTATTCCGGCATTGTTAATTGTTGAAATAGAATATAATGTTCTTGCAGTAGTCGCAGTATTATTATCAGGACCTTTTAACATGATATATTGTAATACATCATCACCATTTTTATCTATAGTCTCTTTATTTGAATTCCATGCATTAACAACAAGATTTCCTTGAAAAATACCTGACTGCTCAGCATTGGTTGATATAACCAGAGATTTACTATAAGATTTAATTGGTTCAACTACAAATGGGATTGTATTAAATAAAATTATAGGAATATTTTTTGTTTTTACTTCGTTAATAACTGATGTTACAGTATTTTCGCTTAAGTCAACTAAGTTTACAAGTAAAAGATCATAATGATCTTTAAGCGCAGAAGTTATTTCTTCATTTTGTATTGATTGATTTCTTTTGCCATCATAAAAAGTATATTTAACATTGCTGCCATTCCTATTTTGAATTTCTTCTAAACTTTTACGAACTAAAGAAATATAAGGATCGTCAAAAGTAAATACTATTACAGCTACATTAACTTGCTTTTGGGGAAGAATTTGTGCATTAGCATATATATTATTTTTAGAACTATCTAATAAAAAAATAAAAACAATAATAGTAACCATAGAAAGTGAAAGTATTTTTTTTAATAGCTCCATTTTAATCACTCCATAGAAATTGTTTTAGCATCTAATACTTATGTTGTCTCATGAAAGGGAATTTATACTATGAATTATTATATAAAGCAAAAGGCAGTAGCTAGATATCCAACTACTGCTCTATTTTTTGAGGAAATATAAAGAGGGTATATAATATTTTAGGAGAAAGTATTTACTATAATGCCTAATATACTAATTTTACAATAAAAATGTTACCCTAAATTGAAAAGGGACTATATATAAAATATAATCCCATTAAGTAATGATTTATAATTTAGAGTTAAAAATGAATGTCCAATATATATTATATTAAATATTTTTAAATAAATAACTAAAGACAGTAAATTATCAATTAATCTACTGCCTTTTGCAACCTGTCAAGCTATAAAAGATTAGCAAATATAGTATTAGCAATAATACAGAAATTATGTTATAGACTGTTTTATTTTAACATAATATAATATTTGTAATGGGAATACTAGGTGGTGATGTTATGAGTAATGTAACTAAAGATACAATTAAAGAAACAATTAAAGGTCTTCCTGAGGAGCAACAAGAGATCATATTACATTTGGCAGATATATTTGAAGGTGAAGACGAAGTGATTAATGAGTACGTAAAAAATGAATTAAATAAATAGATATAAGGTAGCAATGGAAATAAATCGTTGCTACCTTGTTTCAAATACTATATTAGGAGATAATATGATACTTACATATATGATTATTGTCAAAGAGAATTAGAGTTAATCAATAATTTTTTTGTAGTAACTAGAAGTAATTCAACTACTGCTTTATTTTTTACATTTAGATACATAATAACCATAGAGCTACTATATAACAGCATGTCCAAACGAAGTATAATATAAATGATATCAACATATCCCTTTGGAGTTGATATCCTCATAATCTTTTTACATTATATAGATGCAGTCATTAATTTGGCTGCATTTTTTGTCATAATTTTTGGTACAAAAAAATGAAAGTTATTATGTCAATTTCTGAATATAACCATATATACTATATGAAAATAATTTTATGAGGTGGTTTATATGGATATAAAGGTAAATGAAATTGAGATACTAACAATATTACAAGGATTAGAGGCTTTACATGACCAAGCTAAAGAGTATAAGGACGTAGTTTATGATAATTAACAAGATTTTCTACTTGATTTAAATAAAACAAGAATGCTGCATAATAAATTATTAATGCAGGCTCAAAATGAAGGTATTATTGAAAATGAGGTAAGTTTAATTTAGTAAAAAGCAGTAGTCAGGAGTAATCCAACTACTGCTTTATTTTTTATGTATAATGAAATTTATGGAATATGTTATAATTAATGCATGATGGTAAATTAATGTGCATTATATATGGAGAGGTGAATAATGAAAACAGTTGTAATATATAAGTCTAAAACAGGTTTTACAAGGAAATATGCTGAGTGGATTGCAGAAGAGTTATCAGCAGATATTTTTGAAGCATCAAAGGTTAAAATTAATACGTTGAATAAATATGATACTATAATTTATGGTGGAAGTTTGTATGCGGTAGGTATTATTGGAGTAAGACTAATTAAAAAAAACATTAACAAACTTAAAGATAAAAAGTTAGTAGTTTTTGCAACAGGAGCATCACCTTCAAGAGATAATGTTATAAGCGAAGTAATAGATAAAAACTTTACAGTGGATGAGCAAAAAGATATCAAATTCTTTTATTTAAGAGGTGGTTTTAATTATAATAAACTAAATCCTTTTGATAAATTTCTTATGAAACTACTGAAATGGAAAATAAAAAATAAAAAACAGGAAGAGTTATCAGCTGATGAAATAGGTATGCTTGCTATATATGATAAACCAGTTGATTTTACAGATAAGAATAATATATATAAAATAATAACTTATGCTAATTCATAAAGTTCTTATATTTTATCATAACAGCAAATATAGAAACAGTAGTCAGAATCAGTTTAACTGCTGCTTTATAATTTTGTATAAAATTACGAAAAATATAAATAATGTAGAATATTGTGTAATTTAGTGTTAAAATATAGATAATCTTTTAAATTTAATATTGAATTCACATTAAAATACAGTCATTGAGTTGGCTGTATTTTTTGGTGGAATTCTCAGGTTAATGTAAATTTGATAGACTATTTATAAAATTTATGTTATTATGTTCTAGTCATTGAGAGATTTAATCTTAATGTCGTTAAATAACTTATTTAATTTGTCAGATGCAGCTATTAATTTGGCTGCATTTTTTTGCACAAAAATAGAGATAGTATTTAGATGGTATACAAGAGGTAAAATACTATCTCTGTAATGGGAAATATATGTTTTGCATTATAATTGTTGACAATAACTACAAATAATATACAATTATATTTTAAAACTATAAACGAGCGAAATTGCAAACAAATATTTCCAGTCAAATAACCAAAGGGATATTTATGCAGCATTGAAAATCTCTAAAATGGCATCAAGAGGCTCTCCTGCTTGAGTTTTTTCATAAATGAAAGTGATTTTTTC
>JARLHR010000158.1 GCA_031292145.1 Clostridium sp.
AATGGTGCGTTTTAAGGGATTCGAACCCCTGGCCCACGCCTTAGAAGGGCGTTGCTCTATCCAGCTGAGCTAAAAACGCATATTAATTTTTAATTGAATTTCTTGTTTTTCAGACGTTTATTATTATATAACATCTTTTTCACTCTGTCAACATTTTTGTTTCGGAACGTTTTTTATTTTACCGCGTTCTAGAAACTTTGTCAACACTTTTTTTAACTACACTTTTAATAATTATACTTCTGAATGGAGCGGGTAGTGGGAATCGAACCCACCTTTCCAGCTTGGAAGGCTGGAGTATTACCGATATACGATACCCGCACATAATTAAAATTAAAGCATTAGTTATAATGGTCGGGGTGACAGGGATTGAACCTGCGACCTCATGGTCCCAAACCACGCGCGCTCCCAGCTGCGCCACACCCCGAAGGTATTAAAGCTGTTTATCAACTCATCGCTTATCTCTCAGCGACAATGATTATTCTACAATATGAAATGTATTTCGTCAATACCTTTTTTAAATATTTTCACAATTAATTCATCAAATAGTGAAAATACTCATTGAAAACTACATCTTAAGCTCCTTTAAATATGCGTCTACATCACCATTTTCATCAATATTTATAAACCCAACACACCTCCCCTTAAACCTTGGTAAAGATATACTACCTGGATTCATAAAAATTATTCCCTGCTCTTTTTCTATCATTTGTTGATGTGTATGTCCAAACAGAACTATATCAACACTTAATTCTCTTCCCCTATAATAAATATTATTCATAGAACTTTTTACTCCATATAAATCACCATGTGTAAAAAATATTTTTTTCCCATTTACTTCTATAATGCCTTCCTTAGGATATTTGGATGAATAATCGCAATTTCCTGCAACTGCGTATACTTTCCCTCCAAATCCTCGCTCTAATACTTCTACATCTTCAATATTGTCACCTAAATGTATTAATATATCTGCCTGCTTTACTACTTCTTTAGCCAAATTAATATATTTGCCCATTCTATGTGTATCACTTACAACTGCAATTAACATAATTCTCCTCCTACGTTCCTTCCTAATAAATTTACAAATAATAATTATAGAGTTTTACCTTTTAAATTTGGCTTATACTTACTATAAGCAACTCCTATATTAATAAACAACTCGACTTTTATGTTTGAAACTTTATACTGACTTATACTAGATATTATATATAATAATCTTATATTATATATACAATTATATTAATATAGTAATTTATAAATTATTTCTTTTAATTCCTTCAATGCCATTCCTCTATGGCTAATTTCATTTTTCTCCTGTGCAGTTAGTTCTGCAAAAGTTTTATTTAATGGTGCGTAGAAAAATAATGGATCATATCCAAATCCGCCTTCTCCATGTAATTCTTCTATGATGTATCCTTTTACTTCTCCTGTAACTTTATAGTACTCTCCTCGATCTGTGAACATCGCTAACTGACAAATGAATTTGGCACCTCTATTTTCCTTACTAACACCATTTAATTTGCTCAAGAGTTTTTCATTATTCTTTGCATCATTTCCATGTTCTCCCGCATATCTAGCTGAATATATTCCCGGTTCCCCATTTAAACAATCCACTGCTAATCCTGAATCATCTGCTAATACAATAAAGTTTTTATATCTTCTTTTTATCAAAAATTCATATATTTCTTTTGCTTTCTTTTTTGCATTTTCCTCAAAAGTTTTGCCATTTTCCACCACATCTATATTAATATTTTCATTTTCTAACGATGTAACTTCCACATCTAAATCCTTTAATATCTCTTTGATTTCCTTAATCTTTTTTTTATTATTACTAGCTAATATCAATTTTTTCATTATTTATTTCCTTCCTACTATTTAAAGTGAATTGATTTCACTTTAAAATATGCCTTACTTATAAAAAACACTAGATTTATAGGTATGTTGTTGTATTAATTTCTATACAATAATAGTAAAGAAAATTTAATTAGTATACAATTACTTTTCTCTAATTTATATTAAATAATTCATCTCTTTTCGGTGGCTCAACATTTAATTCCTTTCCATTATCAACCAAAACTCCACCCTTTGCACTCATCTTCCCTATTATGCTGGCGCTTATCCCCTTCTCATTTAACGTTTTAACTAGCTCCTCTCCATTTTTAGTCGTAATAAGCATACTTCCAGATGAGATAAGTCTAAGAGGATCTATTTTAAATTCTTTACAAACTTTTTTCGTTATATCTAACATTGGTATTTTATCTTTATATATTTTAAAACCCTTATTTGATGCCATAGCCACTTCAAATAAACCTCCCAGAAGTCCACCTTCTGTTATATCATGCATTGAATTAACACCAAATTTTCCGCCTATTTTCCCCTCGTTTAAAACACTGATTTTATTTATTAAACTCTTGCCATTTTCTATTTCTTCCTTTGACAAAACTTTTTTTATTCTATCTTCATAATCATTTATTAAAATACATGTACCTTCTAACCCTACTGTTTTTGTTACTATTATATCATCCCCTAATTCTGCTCCAGCAGTTTTAACTGACTTACCTTTTAAGTTTTTTCCTATTACAGTAACAGATATAACCATTTTATTAACTGCACTTGTTACTTCCGTATGTCCACCTATAATTTCAACATTAATTTTAGCTGCTTCTTCATCAATTTCATTCATGACTTTATTTATTTCTTCTAAACTTGAAGATACAGGTGCTAGAATAGTAACTAAAATACCTATAGGTTCCCCTCCAGATGATGCAATATCGTTACAATTAATATGTACAGCTAATTTTCCTGCATTTTCATTAGCTCCTGTTATTGGATCAGTAGAGAATATTCCTTCATATTCTCCAAAATCAATAACCGTACAATCTTCCCCAACATCATTTCTAACTTTTACTTCATTTCTCTTAATCGTTTTATTATTTAATATAATATCTCTTAAATCGTCAAAATCTAATTTTCCTTCCTTCATTATAAAAAATCTCCTTTTATTTATATTTTATGTACTTTTTGTTTACTAATTTCATATTAATGAATAAGATGAGAATTTTATGAGAGGTGTAATAACTTGAGATATATAGGCCCATTTTTTCGAATGAATAGTCTTTCACAAAAAGAAATTGGTAGTCAACTTTTCCACTTATCCAAGGAATCAGTAAAAACTTTAGTATTGAACTCTAAATGTGGTATTTTAGCACAAGTTAGAACTTCAAAAAAATCTTCTATAGATGATATTAGCATATTAAATAATTTTTCTCCACTACTATGCTTATACAGAAAAGCTTCTCCTTTATTTATTCATAGTAAAAGTAGTCATGGCTTTGACGAATCAAGCTTTAAGAAAGAAATAAACCCAACTACAAATGCTCTTATGACATTATGTTTACTAGAACTAAGTGAATATTATTCACATTATAATGATGGTAAAAGAAATATAGTTTCTCTTGAAAAACCATTTAAATACATTGCAAAAGAACAACTACAATTTTATTCTGAAAACTTAAGAAATAATGAAGGTTTATTTGTTGATAAAAAAAATGTATCTGATGGAAATTTAAAAGGCTTTTCTTTAATAGATAAAGATAATAAATTTAATTTTTCTGACCAAGCTTTTATGATGGTTGCGTATTTTCTTTATTCATACTTTAATGAATCAGACCCCATAAGCCATGAATATATTAAATTTGCTCATGAAATTTTAGATATGTTTAAAAACTATAAAAATGTTCTATATGATTTATCCTTTAATGAAAATGTACAAATTTTTCTTGCATTAAATGTATTTTATAAATATTCTTCTGATTCGGATGCCAAAAGGCTAATATTAGATTTAGGTGACTTTCTAATTTCTAAATTTCAAGAAAAAGATTACTATTTAGATTCAATAGATGATTGTGCATTGTTTTCTATTTGCTTAATGGAAGCTTATAAACATACAGACATAATCTCTTTTAAGGAAATGTCCAAGGAAATCAATGAAAAATTAATCAACTTATATGATACTGATAAAAATATATTTGTAAAATTATCTGACAAGAAGGAAAGCAAGTATTCTTGTTTAGATATTAATTTCTATCTTATTTGCATGCTTAAGTACTCACTTCAGGAGGATAGAACTACTGAATTAAAGCCTATCATTTCAAATATCTATAGAAAATTTTTTATAAACGGCGGTCTTTTAACCAGCTGGCCAGAGGCACCTACATTAGATGAAGTTGAAAGATATAGGAAATTAAGTTTACGCTCTGATGATATGCTAGAAGAAACATATTTTAGAATGCCAATACTTCCCACTCCGAAAGGAACAGGTTTAGCTCCTATATTTGTAAAGAGTTTGACTTATTCAAAAAGAAAGGATTCATTAAGTGTTAAAAGAACTTCCTTTGATAGTAACAAAAATATGTTAAATTTCTTTTTAATTATTTACCTACTCAAAGATATGGTAGAAGATTTTATGGAATTCGATTCTCCTTCAGATTTAGAAATAGTATCAAATTCAAAATTTAGCGATAATTCTAGTTTCAATTCAAATATTAACGTTACAAGCAAAAACACTGCGCCAAAGGATTCTAATGAAAATTTATCAAACTCAATTATATGTGACTCTTCAAAAGAATCTATTAATCCTAAAACTTATTTGGACTTAAACACTGAAGATTGTAATGAAATTCAAACTCCAACCCTCAAGGGCATAAATACTGTAAAAAAGGTTAATAACATTACATTATCAAGTAAGAATAACATCTCAAAGGTTAATTCTTCTGTTAAGAATAAAAAATGCAAAAAAAATAAAGCTCAACATCCCCATAAGAAAAAGAAATAGCACATGGATATTTTTTTGATCGTGCCTTACATCAAACATGTAAATATATTCACCTACTAACTCAATGCTAGGTGAATATATTTACTTACTATTTTATTGTTGAAAAGTCTATATTTCCATTTCCATCAAATTTTAGCTGAGATACTTTATCAGAGATAGCTATATTTTCATTATAAAATACTAATGGAAGTATATTATAATTATCAAACAAGCTTTCTTCTAAACCAGAAAAATCTTGATTTTCTTTATTACTTATTGATTTTTCTAAAAGTTTATCTTGACTATCGGTTAAGTATTCTTTAAAATTCAAGTAAAAACTTTGCCTATCTAATGCATTAGCTTCATTATTGATTAAAAGCATATCATATCTTTTTTTCAATTCCTCATCATTAAATTCATCCTTTACCAAACTATATTTTATAGCTATATCAGTATTTTCCTTAAACCAAGATTGAATACTTCTACATAATATTCTATTTTCATTAGTATCTTCACATAATATTGTTAATATTTTAGGCTTATCCCAAATACCTTCCTTATTGCTCACAACTTTCCTTGCCTGTAATTTCGTTAAGTCCTGCTTATCCTCTCTAAAAAAACTTCCTTCTGCTAGATCAAATTCTTTAACATTAGAATTTTGGTAAGACTCCATAGCTTTGCATACATCGTTGTAAATTTCTCTTCTTCCTTGAACCGGAATAGAATCACTCTTACTATTAATAACTAAATATGTTGCATCTGTTTTAGGCATTGTTATTAATTTTTTCTGTTCAAGTAACTTATTAAGTTCAGTTTCTGGAGGATCTATTACTATATCCCTTTCTTTAACTTCGTATGATGCCATGGATACTTCTACACTATTATCATTTAATAAATTAATGTTAGATATTTCATCTCCATCTTTATTATTGTTTCTTTTTAACACCATCTCAGTCTTATTCATAGAATCAATTTTATAATCTCCTGAATAAACTAATTTGCTATAATTAGTTTGTATATCACGCCACATAATTAAATACTTTCTAATCCTATATTGAGGTTTACTTAATTCATTTAAAAAATTATCATCCTTTGTGTTTAATCTAATAATAACCGAATTATCAGTTTCCCTTATTGCAACTCCAGTTTCAAATACAACTTTTCCATCTTTAAAATCTTTAGCTCCATATACATTGAGTAAAGCTTGTATGTTTTTTTCATCTTCCTCTTTTAATAATTCCTTAAAAAATTCTGCTACATCATTAGGTGTTATTTTACTTCCATCGCTCCAAAAAATATCATCTCTAAGCTTAAATTCGTATTGAATACTATCTTTATCTTTTATAACATCACTCGCTAAAGAAGGTATTATTTTATCATTTTCATCTTTTGAAACTAATCCTTTGCTAACAGCACAAATAATATCTTCATGGCGTTTAGATAAACTAGTTACTTTTTCTAAATTTACTGGAATTTCATCTATGCCATAACTTATTGTTTCTTCTGAGTTATTATTAGCTATATTTCTGCTTTCCTTATTTATAAAGCCTAAGCAAAATAAAATCATAAAACTCAACATAATAATATAGAAAAAATATTTTTTCATGATTACACCCGATTACACCCTTTACTTTTATGTTATATATTTCATTATGCCCATAAATTCTTTACTATAATCAAAAAACTAACTAAAAATGATAATAAATCACTTCTAGTTAGTTTTAATTGTTTATTTTATTAAATTTATCATGAAGAAAATCAAAGAAACAGATATTACTAAACTAAATGTAAAATATATTAATCTTTTTTTGCCTGTCTCAATAATAAGAAATCTAAGTGCTAAAATTGCCATAGTAATACAGACCCCAAGTTGTATTGGCAAGTATGAATTAAAAATTTGCCCAACATAATAAAATTGATATGTTGTCACAAATGTGCAAATTATTATAATGCTTGTTATAAATGCTGATATAAACCCAAGCAAATTTACTAACTTCTTCATACTTTACCTCCTTACCATCTCTTCAAATTCTTCTTCCGAAAGAACTTTAATTCCTAATTCCTCTGCTTTAGTTAGTTTGGATCCAGCAGCTTCTCCTGCTATTACATAATCCGTCTTTTTACTAACACTTCCTGCAACTTTAGCACCTAAGCTTTCTAATTTATCCTTTATTTCAGTTCTAGAGTAATTCTTAAGTGAACCAGTAGCAACAACAGTTTTTCCTTCAAAAGGATTTTCTACAACCTCTTTTTCTATAAATTTAGGATTAACACCTAAAGATAATAATTCTTCTATTGTTTCTAAAACTTTTTCTTCTTTGAAAAATACCATCACACCTTGTGCCACTATATCTCCAACATCTTGAACCCCAACAAGTTCTTCAAAGGCAGCATTTTTCAAGCCTTCCATAGACTTAAATTTATTAACCAAATCCTTTGCTGTTTTTACTCCTACATTTGGTATTCCTAAAGCATATATAAATGCATATAATTCACAGTCTTTGCTACTTTCAATAGCGTCTAAAAGATTTTGTGCCTTTTTAGCTCCAAACTTTTCTAAACCTATTAATTCTTCTTCTTTCAACTTATATAAATCCGAGATAGATTTAATATTAAGCTTTTCAAATAATTGTTCTGCTGTTTTTTCTGAAAAACCTGCTATATTCATGGCTTCTCTAGATGCATAATGCACTATACTCTTAACTAGCTGTGGTTTGCAAGACAAAGTATTTTCACAGAAATAGTGTGCTCCAGTTAATACCAAATGACTTCCACACGCCGGACAAACCTCTGGTATTTTTATTTCTTCTGAACCTTCTAATGACTCAGGAACAATTCCCATTATCTCAGGTATAACATCATTACTTCTGCGCACAAATACTTCTGCTCCAATTCTAACACCTTTTCGCGCAATATCATCCATATTATTAAGGGTAGCTCTTTTAACAGTAACTCCTGCAAGTTCAACCGGGTCTAGTATTGCTGTTGGTCCAACCCTTCCGCTTCTTCCTACGTTCCATTCAACGTCTAAAAGCTTAGTGGTTGCTTCTTGAGCTTCAAATTTATATGCAATTGCCCATTTAGGAAATTTAATTGTATATCCTAATAATTCTCTTGTTCTAATATCATCTATTGCAATTACTAATCCATCTATATCATAATTCAAATCAAATCTAATGCTCTTTATATAATCAATTTGTTCTTCAATTTCTTCTATAGATGAACATACTTTAATATAATCATCAACTGGTAAACCTTGTTCTTTTATGAAATCCATCATTTCTAAATAAGTTTTAAATGAAGTCCCTTCATTATACCCTACATCATAAAAAAATGCTGAAAGATTTCGTCTTGCAGTTTCTTTTACATTAAGATTTCTTAATGCTCCAGCTGCCCCATTTCTTAGATTTTTTAATGGTGAATTTGAAGTTTCATTATATTTATTAAAAGCTTCTTGAGTCATTATAGCTTCGCCATGAACTTCTAAAACATCTGCACTTTGAATTTTAAGTGGAATTGATTTTATAGTTTTTACTTGAGCTGTTACTTCCTCTCCAATACTGCCTGTTCCCCTTGTTGCAGCAATTTCAAGTATACCTTTATCATTATATGTTAAGTTAATAGTTAATCCATCAAATTTTTTTGTAAGTATATATTTTAAATCTGGTAAGTTTTCACCTTTATTTCTCATTTCTTCAATAAACTTAACATTCCTATTATGCCAATCTTTTATTTCATGCAGACTCTGTGCCTTATCCAAACTCCAAAGTTTTGCTTTATGGGTATACTTTTTGAAACCTTCTAGTATTACATCCCCGACTCTCAAAGTTGGTGAATATGGAAGTACATACCCTGTTTCTTTTTCTAATCCTTGAAGTTCATAATATTTTTCATCATAATCCTTATCACTTACAGAAGGACTATCTAAAGAATAATATTCATAGGAATATCTATTTAAATTTTCCACAAGCTCTTTTATTCTTTCAATTTTTTCCACAATTAATCCTCCATTTTAATTGATGAATGATTAATAATCAATAATGAATGATTGAGGTTGAAATACTTCGTAACTTCTAAAAATATATAAATTCAAGAAATCTCCTAAGGAAAAGTGAGATAAGTTCGAGAAACCAAATCTATGATTTGGTTTCTCGAACTCAGTTAAATTACGCATGTAATTTAACCTCCTTTCAGCATTTGGGTTCTCGAACTTTCTCTGTGAGGATTTCCTCATTCATCATTCATCATTCATTCTTAATTGTATATCACATCATTTTAAGCTTTGCAATAGATAACATCAGTGATTTAACACCTTGCTTATCAAAGGCAACTGTTAACTTTTTATCATTTCCAGAAGCTTGAACTGCCACGATGGTTCCTACTCCAAACTTGTCATGAGCGACTTTTCTTCCAAGAGTTGCTTCATTATCAGTTATATACTCTGCTGCCGCTTCATCCATGGCACTTCTATCAACTACTTTATTAATACCACCATTATCAACTGTATAGGCTCTATTACCTGTAATACTATTTCTTAAGCTGTGAGGATTAGTATAAGAGTTACTTTTCATGATCTTCTCTCTACTCTTAATATTCTCCTTCTTTACTCCAACATATTCCTTAAGCTCTGCTTTTATTTCATTAATAAAATCTGATTGAGAATATGCCACAGTTTTACCAAATACTCTTCTAACTTCAGCAGATGTCATAAATAATGTCTCTTTAGCTCTAGTTATGCCAACATAACATAACCTTCTAGACTCTTCCATTTCCGATTCTTTTTCAAACGACGCATTTCCCGGGAAAATACCATTTTCCATACCAACCATAAATACAACCGGGAACTCTAATCCTTTTGCACTATGGATTGTCATAAGTACTACTGCATCGTCCTCTTCCTCAATTTTATCTGTATCTTGAACTAAAGAAACTCTTTCTAAATATGCTGCTAAAGATTTATCTTCACTGCTCTTTTCAAAATCAACCGCATCAGATACTAATTCCTTTAAATTTTCAATTCTACTCTTATCCTCAATTTCATTAGATTCCTGCAATTGCTTCATATATCCAGTATCTTTTAATATGGTTTCGATAATAACTGATATAGGTACAGTTTCACTTAAAGTCACCAAATCTTCCATTAATGCAACAAAAGGTTCTATAGTTGCAACATTTCTTGGTGTTAATGTAGGGATACTTCTAACTTCTGATAAAGCATCCCATAAATTAAGTTCAAAATTATTAGCAAAATCTTGTACCTTATTTACAGTTGCATCTCCGATACTTCTCTTAGGTACATTTATAATTCTTTTTATACTAATATCATCTTGTGGATTAACAAGTATTTTTAAATATGCTAACATATCCTTTATTTCTTTTCTATCATAAAATCTTGTACCGCCTACTATTTTATAAGGAATACCCTTTCTTCTAAAACTTTCTTCAAAAATTCTAGACTGAGCATTTGTCCTATATAAGATAGCAAAATCATTATAATTTCTACTTTCTTTATTCTTTATATCTACAATTTGTTTCGCAACAAAATCCCCTTCATCGCTATCAGCATATGCTCTATATATCTTAATCTTACTTCCTGCCTCTTGTTCTGTTCGTAATACTTTACTCTTTCTGGTAGCATTATTAACAATCACAACATTTGCTGCATTTAGTATATTTCCTTTAGATCTATAGTTTTGTTCTAGTTTAATTACTTTAGCTCCTGGATAGTCCTTTTCAAAATCCAGAATATTTGTAATATCTGCCCCTCTCCATTGGTAAATACATTGGTCGTCATCCCCTACAACACATATATTCTTATATTTGGATGCAAGCAATTTAATTAATTCATATTGAGCACCATTAGTATCTTGGTACTCATCCACCATGATATACTTGAACTTATTTTGATAGAATTCAAGCACTTCAGGACTCTTTTGAAAAAGCTCAACTGTCTTAAAAATTAAATCATCAAAATCCAAAGCATTATTTTCTTTTAGTCTCTTTTGATACATTTCATAGACATCTGCAATTTTCTTTTCCCTAAAGTTAGCTTCATTTTCTAACATGTAGCTTCTAGTACCCTGCATTTTATCTTTTGCTTTTCCTATTTTCCCAATTATTTCATGTTCTGTTATATCTTTATCATTAATATTAAGAGTTTTCATACATTCCTTAACCAATGTCTTTTGGTCTGAACTATCATATATAGTAAAACCGCTTTTATAACCAATCTTATCTATTTCTCTTCTTAAAATCCTAACACAAGTTGAATGGAAAGTGGATATCCACATACTTTCAGCGCCTTCACCAATAAGTGCTTTAACTCTATCCTTCATTTCCTTTGCTGCCTTATTTGTAAAAGTAATTGCCAATATGCTATAAGGTGCAATATTTAAATCTTCAACCATATGAGCAATTCTGTGAGTTAAAACTCTTGTTTTACCTGAACCTGCTCCTGCTAATATAAGTACCTGCCCATCAATTGTAGTTGCTCCTTCATATTGTTCTTTATTAAGTAATGATTTTAAATCCATTTACTTACTCCTCCTTTCACAATCCTTAAATATTATACCATATGTATTAATATTTAAATCACTAAGACATATAAAATATTAATTTTCTAATCAATTATAGTTAACAATATATTTAACAAATTGTATTTAGATATGTTAAGATATTTAGTACTGTGATAAAATAAACTGACATAATGACCTAGTATTTTTCAATATACATAACTAAAAATACAATATAATACTTAGATGTAAAAATAAACGCTATAAAGATTGGAGTGAATTATTTGGAAAGACTAGATAAGATAATTTCTAATTTAGGATATGGAAGTAGAAAAGATGTTAAAACTTTTGCAAAAAAGGGCTTAATAGAAGTTGACGGTGTAATAGTAAAGGATAATGGAATGAGCGTTGATCCTGAGAAATCAGTTATAAAAATAAATGGTGAAGAAATATTATATCGTAAATACATTTATTTAATGATGAACAAACCAGATGGTGTTATATCTGCTACTCATGATAATAAAGATGAAACTGTAATTGATTTATTAGAATTAAATCATCAAGTATTTGAGCCATTTCCTGTTGGCAGATTAGATAAAGATACTGTTGGATTATTGTTGTTAACTAATGATGGTGAACTTAACCACAGATTGATATCACCTAAGTGGCATGTGGATAAAGTTTATTATGCTAAAATCGATAAAAAAGTTGATGAAAAAGACATAATTGCTTTCGAAAACGGAATTACATTAGATGACGGCTATAAATGCTTAGAAGCAAAACTTGAAATACTTACTAGTGATGGCGAAGGTTCAGAAGTTAAGGTTACAATACAAGAAGGAAAATTCCACCAAGTAAAAAGAATGTTTGAAGCTGTCGATAAGAAAGTTGTGTACCTTAAAAGAGAAGAATTTGGAGGTCTTTTATTAGACCCTACTTTAGAAGAAGGCGAATATAGGGAATTGACAGATGATGAATTAAGCCTTTTAAGAAGTTATTAACGAATATTAAATTATTCTTGCAATAAAATAATTCATTTTTAATAAAAATAATCATATTTTTTATTAAATTACTTGCATTATTTCTGATAATACTCTATAATTAACATGCAAGGATAAATAAAAGGAATATATAGCCCCCTTTTTATTTATTGCTTATTGCTTATTGCTAAAGCGCAACCTAGCCCCAAGGGTTGCGTTTTTTATTTCGTTATCAGAAAACGTTTTCACTGTTAAATGCATACGATATCAAATTATAATTTAAATAAATATAATATAACATTTACAACTTATTATAAATATAAGCAAAATGAATAAAAAAAATCATTTTAGCAAACAAAATGATTTTTTTTATTCATATTCTTTTTAACTTCTAATAATAATATAGACTCAACCATAGATCGTTAATTCTTAACTGAATCAGACTCCATTTCGGTAATATCCCATAACCTTAGGCACATAATCTTGAGTTTCCTTTGGCATTTTATACAAATCATTTGCTGATGAAACTCCTCTTCTTTCCATAGTACCAGGTCCGCCATTATAAGCCATAAGTGCCATTTCTGTATTTCCACCATATTGATCTAAGTATTCTTTAAACAACTTAGTTCCAGCATCAACATTTTGATTTATATCATATTGATCTGTGACACCTAAACTAGAAAAGTTTTCTGGCATAACCTGCATTAATCCTGCTGCACCAACCCCAGAAGTTGAATTAGGATCGAAATCAGATTCTTGCTTGATTATAGCCAATATTAATTTTGAATCTACCCCATACTTTTTAGCGGCAGAATCTACTGAACTATATATTTTTTGAATATCAGCCTCACTTCTATTGGCTGATAATAATTCCGAATTTTGTGTACAAACATAACCATTTCTCAAAATCATAGGTATATCCTCTAATTTTTGCCCTGTTGCGTATGTTTGAGCTACCCATGAAGCCTTACCCGTACTTTCGCTGTTATTATTTTGAGCATCCAAATTTTCAGTCTTAGCATCATTACTATTACTATCTTTTTGGCTTTGATCTACTTTATCAACATTGCTTTGCTTAGAAGTTTTTGCTGAATTTTTTAAGTTTTCCATCATTAATTGAAATGCTAAATTTGTTTCGCTGCTAGTTGAATCACTTGAATCAGTATCATTAGTTACTTGTCCATTTCCCGTCATATTCATTGCTAATAGCTGCTCATTTGAGAGTTGATTAACACCATCTATTGCCATACTTAAACAACCTTCCTACAAAATTTATCTTATGTTTATTTTCGAACTATTTGCCCTAACCTTTAGGCACAATCAAGAAAATAACAGACCAGTATGCTTTCCTATTTCGCGTCATAAATGAAGCTTGACTCGCATACGCTCGCTGGGCAAGCGATTCACACAAAATCATAGATTTTGGTTCTCTACTCACGTCAGCAAATTCTAGTAATAGGCCCACTATGTGCAGAATTCACTTTCTTGTCTGATACAAAATATGCACATTGAAAAAGAGCAGCTATGCTGCATATAAGAACTTCTCGTTGCATCTTTGGTCTATTATTTTCTTTCATGTGCCTTAACGTAAAAAGTTATTTCATCATAATCTTCATAATTAATTTTCTTATAATAACTCTTTGCTAATGCGAGAATTTTATATTTCCCTTGAATAAATGGGATAAAGCTATAATAATGTTTCCTACTATAAGCTTGTACCTTTCGCCATTCATTATTTTCCATCAAATAAAATTCATAGCAAACATCTTTTCCGCCCCTATTTATAACTTCAAAAGTTAATTCTTCATTTATATTTACCTCTAATTTATTTGTTATTATCTTAGTTTCTATTACAGGCGAGGCTTCACTTACATAAAAATTTATTTCTTTCTTTGTATCATATTCGCCTGTACACTTTAAATTTTTCGCATACACTTCTATTGTATATTTTCCTGCAGCCTTAGGGGTAAATCTTAATTTTTTGTTTTTAGAGAATTCTGTTTTCTCTATAGAATTACCATTTATTTTAGTTTCATATTTAACTAAAACATTCTGTGTGTTTTGAATAATGCACTCAAACTCTATAGTATCACCAATTAGATGAGTTTCTTTATAAGGTGAAATTATATAATCTATTTCCCCTGGTAAATATTCCATTGCTTTTAAATATACAAATGTATGAGTGTCATAAGGCTTATCAGAATATCTATCCTTAACCATTATTTCAACTTCATATTCTCCAACTTGCTTTGGTATGAAATTAATCCAATTAGCTTTGTTATATTCTCCACCTTCTAGCCTTCGCTTATCATTTCTGATTGTAAAAGCATATTGGAGATGTGTCCCACCTTCTGCATTAACCATTATATTAACAGACTCTCCAACTATAACTTTCTTTTCTTTATCCACTACCACATCCAAAATTTTAATTGGCTTTTTCCCCTTTTTTTCAATTGTAAATGCAATTTTTTTAGTATCTTCGTATTCACCATTACATTCAACATCTTTAACATATAGTATAATTTCATATTCTCCTGCTTCCATAGGCGCCCATATGAATTCATCCTTCTCGGCATAACCCGTATCTTCTTCAATTGGACCTTTAACTTTATATTTATATTGTAAAGCATTTCCTCCTTGTGCTTCCGAATTAAACTTTATCTCAGTTTCACTTGCTTGAGGAGAATTAAAATTAGCCACAAAACTATTAATCTTAACCTCCTTATAAGGTTTAACATTATATACTAAAATAGCTCTATCATCATACTCTTTATTTGAAAGTATACTTTTTACAAGACATAAAATCTTATAGCTTCCTGCGTGACTTTCTTTATAGTATACATGATTTTTTGTAGAATAGTCTTGTATGCAAATTGACTTTCCATCTTTATATATCTTGTAAAACTTGTACAATAATACTTGATCATTTGCATCTGCTGTATTTTCAACATTGGTCTCCACTCTAAATTCAAGTTTTTCCCCCACTATTAACAACTTACTTAAACATTTAAAATTAGTTATCTCCACTTTTATGGTATCTTTTACGTTTATTTTTTTAATTCTGTAATCTTCAAAATTCTCCGTAGACGACATTCTCTTACATTGAATTAAAAATTCTTTTTCTCCTGCTTCATTAGCAGTGTACTTAAAAACATTGCCTGTATCATAATCCCTAATTATACTCCACTCATCATGCCTTTTAGTATAAATTCTATATAAGTATGTTTCTTCTTCATTTGTCTTTATCTCAATAGAACACTTCTCTCCAATAACGACTTCCTCCTTATCTATAATAATATCCTGTATTATTTTTGATTCTTTTTGATTTAATTTTGTTGTATCCACTACCTTATTATCAATTACTTGGGCATCATTAAGAATAATTGAATCTTGTTGAAACTCACTATTTTTCAATAGAATATCTTTCTCATCCTTAGAAAGTTCTTTAACTTCAAAAAGTACTAAACTATCATCTTGATTCTTTATTGCCTCTTTAAACTCTTCCTTGTCATCATTAGAATTCTTCATATCTAACACCAATAAATTCCTATCCTCATTATCTACAATATCCTTATATTCTATATTTACATCTCCTGCATTTACCGCCGCTTCAATAGATACTTCTTTATGCATAGTACTAACCACCTCACTTCTAAGTATAGAGTAATCCTCCTTGGCTAAATAATCTAAAGGCTTTTTTCCATCTTTTTCTCTAGCTTGTATCATAACCATATACTCCCCTTCTCTTTTAGGTCTCCACACGCATTCATTCTTATCAGAAAATTCTTGTATAGTATTCCAAATGCCGCCCTTACCAACAATAAATTTATATTCCAAGCATTCCACTTCATTATCTATTTTCCCAGATATATTTATTTCAGTCCCAACCTTTTGCGGCGATTTCTTATCAAAAGCTATCTCAACATACTTTAACTGAAGTTCCTCCATAAATTCATACTCCTTTCATGGATGTTTCCCAAACAACTTTATTTCTATATTATATAATTATACCATTATTTGTAAATAACTTCAGTTAATTTTTTACTTCAATTATAGCATGTTTATGTTAAAAATATACTTTTAATTACAAGTTAGTACTTGATTTGATATCCCATTTTATTATCATTATTTTACTAAACAAAAAAAGAAGCCTATACCATTAAGCTTCTAAAACATAGTCAATCTTTTATAAGTCTAATTAAATTCTTTTCTAACCTTAAATCATCATTTTCTGTTCTTTTCTTCGGATTAGGAGTCTTTCCTCCACTTTTCCTTATTTTTTGTGATATATGCCTTTCTTCTAACAATCTATCAATATTCTTTTCATCATAAATAAACCCTTTAGGACTTATAACTTTTGCTTTTTTTGATAAGCATATTGCAGCAACCCCATAATCTTGTGAAACAATTATATCTCCGTGCTTTGCTTCATTCATTACATACATATCTACACTTTGAAATCCACTATCTACGATTTTAACTTCAGAATAATCACTTTGAATAAAATGATTTATATCACAATAAATTATTGTTGGTACCTCATAAGTTTTAGCTACTTTTTCAATTATGGAGATGCCTGGGCAAGCATCTCCATCAATTATAATCTTCATTTAGACTAAAGTCTCTTTTCTAGTTCTGCCTTAATATCTTCATATCCTGGCTTTCCTAAAAGAGCAAACATATTTTTCTTGTAAGCTTCAACTCCTGGTTGATTAAATGGATTTACACCTAAAAGGTAGCCACTTATTCCGCAAGCCTTTTCAAAGAAATAAACCATATATCCAAAATAATACGGTGAAAGTTCTGGAACATTTAATATCATGTTTGGAACTCCTCCATCATTATGAGCTAATACAGTTCCTTGGAATGCTTTCTTATTAACAAAATCCATAGTTTTTCCAGCTAAGAAGTTCAAACCATCCATATCATTTTCAGCTTTTTCTATGTTGATTTCATATTTTGCTTTTTCTATATTTATAACTGTTTCAAAAAGTATTCTTCTTCCTTCTTGAACATATTGTCCCATTGAATGAAGATCTGTTGAAAAATCAACTGCTGCTGGGAATAATCCTTTATTATCTTTACCTTCTGATTCACCATATAATTGCTTCCACCATTCATTAAAATAGTGAAGTGATGGTTCATAGTTTACTAATAATTCAATTGTCTTTCCTTTATTATATAAAGCATTTCTAACTGCTGCATATTTATAAGCATCATTTTCCTTAAGAGAAGGATTTGAGTAAGCTTCTCTTGCATCAGCAGCACCTTTCATCATTTCATCTATATCAATTCCAGCTGCAGCTATTGGTAGTAATCCAACTGCTGTTAGTACAGAGAATCTTCCTCCAATATCATCTGGAACCACGAAACTTTCATATCCTTCAGCATCTGCCAATGTCTTTAATGCACCCTTAGCCTTGTCAGTTGTGGCATATATTCTCTTTCTTGCTTCATCTACTCCATACTTATTTTCTAAGTATGTTCTCAAAATTCTAAATGCAATTGCTGGTTCTGTAGTAGTACCTGATTTTGAAATTATATTTATACTTACATCTTTACCTTCAATCGCTTGTAAAAGTTCTGCCATATATGTTGAACTAATATTATTTCCTACATAGAAAATCTTAGGCGCTTTTCTCTTATCATTATCTAGCGCATTGTGGAAATTGTTAGTTAACATTTCAATTGCTGCTCTAGCACCAAGATATGATCCTCCTATTCCAATAACCACTAAAACGTCTGAGTCTGATTTAATTTTTTCTGCTGATTTCTTAATTCTTGCAAATTCATCTTTATCATAGTTTACTGGTAGATCAATCCATCCCAAGAAATCATTTCCCGCTCCTGTGCCATTATGTAACTTACCATGAGCACTTTGAACCATTTCCTCCATATAATCAATTTCAGTCATTTCTAAATAAGGTGCAACTTTTGATAAGTCTAATGATATACTTTTACTCATTTCTGTATCCTACCTCCAAATAATATAAAATATTTTTCCTCTTCTAATTATAACATAAATTAGAATAATCTTAACTTATCTTTGATTTTTTTATTAATACGTACAATTTTTTAACTTGTAATATGTTTATTATATGCATAAATAATATTTCTACACTAATCACTTATTTTTAATTAAAACCTAGCAATAATAAAATATTTATTCTTCTATAACATCAAAAAAGAGGAGTATATTATCGCCCCTCTTTTTTAAGTTTATTTTCCATAAAGCACTTAACTTAACATATACTTTAACAGCAACAGCAGCATCTTCTTCTCTTCATAGCACATACAGCTGCTTGTCTTGCTTCTTGAGCTCCTAGTTGACATCCTCGTTGGAGTCCTTCTTGTGCTCCTAGTGCACGACCATCTTGAAATCCCTTAGGATATCCATCATTGTATCCATCATTGTATCCAGATTTATAACCTTTATTAAATGCGTCCGCTAATGCATCTTCAATGGTTTCCCTTCTGCATCTGCGCCTACGATTATTTACTGCATTTGTACCAAGAGTACCATTGCTTGTATTTGCACGCGGAAAACGATGTCTTCTACAATGACAATTACTTGTATTTGCGCCTTGAGCACCATGTCTTCCATGATGACAATTACTTGTATTTGCGCCTAGAATACCATGCCTTCCATGATGACAATTACTTGTATTTGCAACTCCCTCTGCTTCATTACTTGTTCGGCACATATTATCTCTGTTTCCCATTTTCTTCTCTCCTTTGTAATTTACTATAAATGTTAAGCTATTACTAACAAGAATTAACCTTTAAAGCTTATAATTAGTTACAATAATACCAACCACAAATTGCAAATAACTCAAGATATTATTATAAATAAATTTTGATAATTACCTAATATTATATTATGCTGATTTGCTATATTTGTTATTGATTAATAAAAAAATATCTTCATACAGTTCATGAAGTAAATTATATAATATTCTAAGTTTAACATTGACTTGGAGTATTGTTCCAAATAAATATAATAATATTTCTACACAATTTTAGATTTTTAATTTCATTTTCTTAGTAATAAACAACAAGCCGTTCACGTGTTCAGAAAATACGTTGTTTAATTTATTTCCATCTATATCTTGTTTCTAGATATTCCCCTTGCCTATCATATCCTAGTCTATCATATCCTTTTCTGTTATAACCCTTCTTATCAAACCCAGCACTATTATAACCCTCTTTATCAAATCCATCTTTATCGTAACCTTCTCTACTGTATCCTTCACTATTAAAATATGTCCCATTTTTATGAATTCCATCTTTATTAAATTCATTTTCATCATATTTTGTCCCATTCTTATGGACTCCCTTTGAATTAAATCCATATTCATCATACTTTTCTAAGAAATTAAAAATATTTATAAAAATCCCTCCTTGTTGTTATTTATCATTGTTATTATACTTAATTTTATCATACACTTAATACCTTTAATACCAATATATTCATTTTTGTAACAACTTATAATAAAATCTTAAATTTGATATGCATAACTTAATGGCAGATGAAGATATTTTAATTTAATATATTTTCAAAAAAACAAAAACCGACCTTTACAAACTATAAAGGTCGGTTGCACTACTAACTAACTATATATAAAGTGCCCAATTAAAATATATAGATCATTGTTTCCTTGTAATAAAATATATTAATTTATTTTTTATGGGTCATATATTTTCATCATTACTATTAAAATATCGTCATGTAAATAATACCATATTTATTATATTATTGTCTAGGCCTTTGGTCAGCCTTTAACAACAAAAGAATAAAAAAAGTAGCCTAGATGTTACCTTTTTTAGATAATATCTAAGCCACTAAATTTTTTATTAACTTTTTTCTAAGTGCCTAAATGCCTTATTTTATTTATACTAAATCTATTCCCACTCAATTGTAGCTGGTGGCTTACTTGTTATATCGTAAACTATTCTGTTTACTCCCTTAACTTCATTTACAATTCTTCTACTTACTAAATCTAATAACTCATATGGAATTCTCGCCCATTCTGAAGTCATTGCATCACTCGAAGTAACAGCTCTTAAAGCTATTGTATGACAGTATGTTCTTTCATCTCCCATAACTCCAACTGATCGAATGTTCGGTAAGCAAGCAAAGTATTGCCATATAGTTTCATCAAGGTTTGCATTTGCAATTTCTTCTCTGAAAATCGCATCAGCTTCTCTTACTATTTCAAGCTTTTCTTCTGTTATTTCTCCTAATACTCTTATAGCAAGGCCAGGACCTGGGAATGGTTGTCTCCATACTAATTTATGAGGGATTCCAAGTTCTTCTCCCACCGCTCTAACTTCATCTTTAAATAATTCTCTTAATGGTTCTATCAATGAAAATTCCATATCTTCAGGAAGTCCACCAACATTGTGATGAGATTTTATTGTTGCTGAAGTTTTAGTTCCACTTTCAACTATATCTGGATAAATTGTTCCTTGAACAAGATAATCAATTTGACCAACTTTTTTAGCTTCTTCTTCAAAAACTCTTATGAATTCTTCTCCGATTATCTTCCTCTTCGTTTCAGGATCAGATACTCCTGCAAGCTTTCCAAGGAATCTATCTGCAACATTTACTCTCTTAATGTTCATATCAAATTCCTTTTTAAATACTCTCTCCACAGTATCGCCTTCATCTTTTCTAAGTAAACCATGGTCAACAAATATACAAGTTAAATTATGACCAATAGCTTTATGTACAATCATAGCTGCTACTGATGAATCAACTCCACCAGATAAAGCACATAATACTTTTTTATCTCCAACTAATTCTTTTATTTCCTTTATCTTTTCTTCTGCAAAAGAACCCATAGTCCAAGTATTAGCTAAACCACAAATCTCATGTATGAAGTTTTGTAACATTTTTTGACCAAATTGAGTATGTTCTACTTCTGCATGGAATTGAACTCCATAAAGCTTTTGTTCTTCATTTTCCATAGCTGCCACCGGACAAACATCTGTATGTGCTATTATCTTAAAACCTTGCGGTGCTTCAGCTATATAATCAGTATGGCTCATCCAAGCAATTCCATCCGTTTCAATTCCAGCAAACAATTTAGAAGAACTGTCTAAAGTTACATTTGTTTTACCATATTCTCTTACAGGTGCTGTAGCAACTTTTCCACCTAGTAAATGTGCCATTAATTGATCCCCATAGCATATACCAAGCACTGGTACTCCTAATTTAAATATATCTTTATCTACAGTTGGAGTATCTTCTCCATAAACACTATTAGGTCCACCAGTAAATATTATACCTTTAGGATTTTTAGCTTTTATTTTTTCTATAGTATAATCATATGGAATAATTTCACAATACACACCACATTCTCTTACTCTTCTTGCTATCAATTGATTATATTGACCACCAAAGTCAACAACTAAAACTAAATCTCTTTTCATGTTTTCCTCCTAAACTATTCTTATAAGTTCTATTATTAACTAAATAAGTGTTTTTATCAATAAATTACGACAATCTTCAAAGAAAACTTACATAATTAAGTAACTCACTTATTATTTTATGATATGCGTCAACAACAAAATATTTAATACTTATAAAATTAAGCAATGCACAGTTCACATGAGTGCTTTATTATTCATTGTAAACTGTGCATTTTTAAATATGTCTTATTATTGTCCTACACTATAATTAGGTGCTTCTTTAGTGATATTAATATCATGTGGATGACTTTCTCTTTGTCCAGAAGCTGTTTGAACTACAAACTTAGCTGTTTCATATAAAGTTTCAAAATTCTTAGAACCTAAATATCCAAGACCTGACTTAATTCCGCCCATTAATTGGAATATAGTATCTGAAACAACACCTTTATATGCTACTCTTCCTTCAACGCCTTCTGGAACTAATTTTTTGTTTCCTTCTTGGAAGTATCTATCCTTAGATCCGCATTCCATAGCAGCTAAAGAACCCATTCCTCTATAAACCTTGTAACTTCTTCCTTGATATATTTCCATTTCTCCTGGTGCTTCATCACATCCTGCAAATAGTGATCCCATCATTGCAACAGAAGCTCCAGCAGCCAACGCTTTAACTATATCTCCAGAATATTTAAGCCCACCATCTGCAATTACAGGAATTCCATATTTCTTACCAACTTCCGCGCAATCCATAACAGCTGTTAATTGAGGAACTCCAACTCCCGCAACAACTCTAGTTGTACAAATTGATCCTGGTCCAATACCAACTTTAACACAATCTGCTCCAGCCTTTATTAAATCTTCAGTAGCTTCAGCTGTAGCAATATTTCCTGCTATAACTTGAAGTTCTGGATATGCTTTCTTAATTTGTGTAACTGCATCTAAAACACCTTTTGAATGTCCATGAGCTGTATCAAGTGTAATAACATCAACTTGCGCCTTAACTAAAGCGTCAACTCTTTCCATCATGTTTCCAGTAACACCTACTGCTGCTCCACATAATAATCTACCTTTATCATCCTTGGCAGCATTTGGGAATTTCTTAACTTTTTCAATGTCTTTCATAGTTATTAATCCCTTTAAATAGCCATCTTTATCAACTAAAGGTAACTTTTCAATTTTGTGTTTCTTTAATATCTCTTTAGCTTCTTCTACTGTAGTATTTTCAGGTGCAGTTATTAAATTTTCTTTAGTCATTACTTCTGAAATTTTTCTTTGGAAATTTGTTTCAAAGATTATATCTCTATTTGTAATTATTCCTATTAATTTGCCTTCTTGAGTTGTGATTGGTACTCCTGATATTCTGTATTGCCCCATTAGATTTTCTGCGTCTTGAATTAAATGATCTTGTGATAAAAAGATAGGATCTGTAATAACTCCATTTTCTTGTCTCTTAACTCTATCAACTTCTTTAGCTTGTTGTTCAATTGTCATATTTTTATGTATAATTCCGATTCCGCCTTCTCTTGCCATAGCAATTGCCATCTTTGATTCCGTTACTGTATCCATTCCAGCACTCATTAAAGGTATGTTTAATTCTATTGTCTTAGTTAATTTTGTTTTTGTGCTTACTTCCCTTGGTAATATTTCTGACTTATTAGGTACTAATAATACATCATCGAAAGTATATGCTGTCTTAATTATTTTTGCCATTGTAAATCCTCCTTGATTTTGAATATTAAATTTCATTTTATATTATTTATGATTTCATTCTTGCATTTTTTTATATTGTTTTAACGTATAAAAAAAGCACATTAACCTCAAAAGTGATGTTAATATGCCAATAAAAACGTAGTTTTATCCTATACTAATATCACTTATAGTCGGAAATTTACGGCTTCCGGTAGATACTCCTTGCCATATTCAAGGTATATACAAGTTTTTAAATGTGCTATGTTTTTGAATTAAAACTATTATAATGTATGTATAATCTAAAGTCAACAAATTTGAAATTGAAATTGCATTTTTCTACATCATTATTTATATATTTAATATTTAAGCGTCAAGCAAGGATCTAATAACAAAAAACTCCTATATATATTATCTTAATTCCCTTACTGCGTTCCATTTTGTGTGCTTGATGTATTATTAGTATTTGGCGTAGTTGTAATCAACTTCTCCGTTGTTGAATCTATATCGAAATCTGTACCTCCTACAATGTCATAACACTTTTGCAGTGTTGTAGTTGATGAATCCAAGTTATTTAAGGTAACACCATCTAAATATTTACTTACTCCAGCATTTCCTATAGCGCTACTAACAGATGCGGTATTTGCTATTGGTGTACTGCTTGTTAAGTTATAACTTTCAACTGCCATAACAACTTTTCTGCACTGATCAACAACCTTCGTTTTCTTTGCTTGTTTTACATACCCACTTACTTTAGGCAAAAGTACTGCTGCCAAAATTCCTATTATAGCTATTACAGCTATTACTTCTATTAAAGTAAATCCTCTTTTCTTTTTTGCATTGCTCGCATTGTAATCTATGCATACGCATTTTTTTGTTTTAATATTCTTCTTGTATAGCATTTTTTATACCTCTTAATCTATATTTTCATCTTAAATAATTCCCATTTTTTTATATTTTATGCAATAAATATATTTTTCACTTGGAATTATTAAACAAAATACTAGATTACGCTTTTTCCAGGGAATTCTTATAATTTTTCTTGTTTCTAAATTAATATATCTATACTTCTAAAGTTAGATTTATTATTACTATTTTAGGCACCAGAAAGAAAATAACAGGCCAAAGATGCTATGGGAACTTCTTATATGCAGCATAGCTGCTCTTTTCTAATGTTCTTATATGCAGCATAGCTGCTCTTTTCTTTAATGTTCTTATATGCAGCATAGCTGCTCTTTTCTAATGTGTATATTTTTTGTACGGCAAAAAGAGGAGCATTAATTGCTCCTCTAATTAAACGAGTTTTAGTAATTATTTTAGTACATTCCATCCATTCCCATTCCTGGAGCCCCTGGCATTGCTGGTTCCTTTGCTGGGATATCAGCTACTGCTGCTTCTGTTGTTAAGAATGTTGAAGCTACTGACGCTGCATTTTGAAGTGCTGATCTAGTAACCTTAGTTGGGTCTACTATTCCGCCTTTTATCATATTGATATATTCTCCGTGTAATGCATCATATCCTATTCCTGGTTCGCTATGTTTAACTTTTTCAATTATTACCGAACCTTCTACTCCTGCATTAGTAGCTATTTGTCTTACTGGTTCTTCTAATGCTTTAACTATTATATTGATACCTAATTGAGTATCAACAACATCTGAAGTTAATTGAGCAACTTCATTTATTACATTAACATAAGCAGTTCCACCACCAGCTACTATTCCTTCTTCAACAGCAGCTTTTGTTGCAGCTAATGCGTCTTCAATTCTAAGTTTCTTTTCTTTAAGTTCAGTTTCAGTTGCTGCACCAACTTTAATTACTGCAACTCCACCAGCTAATTTAGCTAATCTTTCTTGTAATTTTTCTTTATCAAATTCTGAAGTTGTTTCTTCAATTTGAGACTTGATTTGGTTAATTCTTTCTTTTATTGCATTAGAATCACCTTTACCGTTAACTATTACAGTATTTTCTTTATTTACTTTAACACTGTCAGCTGCACCTAACATATCAATAGTAACTTCTTTTAGTTCTCTTCCTAATTCCTCAGCTATAACAGTTCCACCTGTTAATGTAGCAATATCTTGTAACATTTCTTTTCTTCTATCGCCAAAACCTGGTGCCTTAACAGCTACACAAGTGAATGTTCCTCTTAATTTATTAACTACTAATGTAGCCATTGCTTCTCCTTCAATGTCTTCAGCAATAATCAATAACTTTTTACCTGATTGAACAATTTGCTCAAGTACTGGTAAAATTTCTTGAATGTTTGTAATCTTTTTATCAGTTATTAAGATATATGGATTTTCTAAAACTGCTTCCATTTTTTCTGTATCTGTAGCCATGTAAGGTGATACATATCCTCTATCAAATTGCATTCCTTCAACTACATCTAATTCAGTTCCCATTGATTTAGATTCTTCTATAGTAATAACGCCCTCATTTCCTACCTTTTCCATAGCGTCTGCTATTAATTTACCAACTTCTTCATCACCAGCTGATATTGCAGCAACTCTAGCGATATCTTCTTTTCCTTCTACTTGTTTAGAAATCTTTTTAATTTCTTCAACAGCCTTATCTACAGCCATTTTAATACCTGTTCTGATTAGAATAGGATTGGCTCCAGCTGTTACATTTTTTAATCCTTCTCTAATTATAGCTTGAGCTAATAAAGTTGCAGTTGTAGTTCCATCTCCAGCTACATCATTTGTTTTTGTTGCAACTTCTTTAACTAGTTGAGCACCCATGTTTTCATATGGATCTTCTAATTCTATCTCTCTCGCAATTGATACACCATCATTTGTTATTAGTGGTGCACCAAATTTTTTATCTAATACAACATTTCTTCCTTTAGGTCCTAAAGTAACCTTAACTGTATCTGCTAATTTATCTACACCTACTTGCATAGCTCTTCTTGCATCTTCTCCGAATTTTAACATCTTAGCCATTTATATAACACTCTCCTTTTTGTATATTACTTATATGTTTCTATTTCTCATTTTTAATATCAACTTGCAATATAAATTTAATTATTCAACTATTGCTAATATATCTTCTTGTTTTAATATAGTATATTCGTCTCCATCTACTTTAACCTCTGTACCAGCATATTTAGAGTATAGAACTTTATCTCCAACCTTTACTTCCATAGCTATTCTATTTCCATCTACAATAGCTCCAGGACCTACTGCAACCACTTCTGCTTCTTGTGGTCTTTCCTTTGCAGTACCAGTTAAGACTATTCCACTTTTAGTCTTTTCTTCTGCCTCTAATTTTTTAATTACTACTCTCTCACCAAGTGGTTTAATGTTCATGAAAAAACCCTCCTTAAAAATATATATGTTATTTTATTTTCTGTTAGCACTCATCATCATCGAGTGCTAACATAATTATAATATCCTTTATATCCATATAATTCAAACATTACTTCTAATATTATATCCCATTCTTCAGCGAATATTACTTATTATCTCAAAATATATCTTATTTACTTAAACTTTCTCGATTTTTCTTATTTTTTATTAACTTTATAAAATATAAAAACTCCATTCAAGAAAATTCTGATTGAATGAAGTCTTTATACTAATTTAAATTACATATATATTATAATGTAATATATTATCTTTCTAGGTTTATATCATGATATTCTTCTATAGTTTTATTAGATAATACAGTCTTAATTGTTGATTGTTGATTTAATTTTGTGAATGGCGCCTTAGCTTTCATTACTGATACAATTTTAGCAGCCCCATTTATACAACCACCTTCACACATCATACCTTCAATAAAGTTTCCAGGTAACTTTCCAGCTTTAGCCATAGTCATAGTCTTCTTAATTTCTGCTCCGCCTGAAATTTTAACTGGTTTAAAATCTACATTAACGCCTTTTTCTTGTACATAGTTTTCTATTGCAGCAGTTAATCCTCCACCTAATGCAAAGTTTCTACCAAATATAGAAGCTTCGTCAACTACTATATCTTCACAATTTGCAGGATCCACTTGGAATGCATCAAACAAAGCAACTAATTCTTCAAAAGTTAATACGTAATCAACAGCATCTTTTATTGATTCTATTAATGCTTCATTCTTTTTAGCAGTACAAGGCCCTATAAATACAACTTTTGCATCTTTATCTTTAGATTTTATATATCTACCTGTAGCCACCATAGGTGAAACAGTTCCTGAAATTCTTTCAGCTTGGTCTGGCATAATTTTTTCAATGTAACTAAGGAAACCTGGACAGCATGAATTTGTCATGTAGCTATCCCCTTTTTCCATTCTCTCTACAAATTCATTACTTTCATGTACGGTAACAGCATCTGCTCCACATGCTGCTTCTACCATATCTTTAAAACCTAGTGTCTTAATTGCATTCTTAACTTGTCCATAAGTTGTTTTAGGACCGAATTCTCCAGTTATTGCAGGTGCCACTACGGCATAAATATTTTCTTTACCTACTAATCTATTAACAACTTTAACTAATGAACTTTTATCTTCTATAGCACCAAATGGGCATGCTGACATACAAGCACCACAATTTACACATTTGCTCTCTGTGATCTCAGCACTTAAATCATCAGCATTATAGCTTAATGCACCTGTTGGACATGATTTTTTGCACGGTCTCATATCCTCTGCAATAGCGTCATAAGGGCATGCTTTGTTACACATTCCACATTCTTTACACTTGTCAGGTTCAATATATGCTCTACCATCAACATATGTAATTGCTCCAAAATTGCATACGCTTTGGCACTTATGGGCTACACAATTTCTACATGAATCAGTTACTTGAAATTTTTTTGTTGGGCATCTATCACATGCTTCTTTTATAACATATAATATTTGTTTTTCTTCTTCTATATCAATTAGATCTTGTCCATTTTTACCATTTGGTTTACAACCTGCTGCAAGCTTTGCTCTTTCTAATACTATATGTCTTTCTCTATCAACTGTCTCTCTATAGCTAGGTTCATCTCCTAAAATCATATCATAAGGAATTTTTTCTAATTCCTCTTTGCTAAGTTTGTTTTCCTTTGCTAATACTGCAACTTTAGTAAGTACTTCATGCTTTAACTTTAAAAGTCGATTTTCAAATTGAAACATTAATATACACTCTCCCACAAGTAATTTTTATCTTATATTTAATAACATGACATAATTATATCATACTATTGTTAAAAATATAACAAGTATTATATAGTTTAAATTTTCTGAATTTTTTACTTTAAAGTAATTTTTTGCATATTTATAATATGTCAAAAAAAATAATAAGTCAATACGCTAGTGTATCCCTCGCTATATTAAGGCACATTCTAAATAAGTATTGTCCTTATTCTAAGCAAAACATACATTGCATCCTTGACTTATTATTTTCTTTAATATTACTTACTTAATGACTTTTAATGTTAAATTTTTAATAATTTAATCATCAATGTTAATCTTATTTTCTCTTGCATAATAGAACAAATATTGCTGTGCAAATCCAGAAAATTCACCAAACTTATTTCTTGCAAATATCCTAATTTTATTCAAAGAAGTATTTTCTGCTCCATAAAAATGAATCATAGCACGTTTAACCCATACATCTACCGGAAATGCTGAAGTTTTTTCCATTGAAAATAACATTATGCAATCAGCCACTTTTGCTCCGACTCCCTTAAATTCTTGAAGAGCATTATGGCACTCATCATCATTTAAACTTTTGATATAATTTAGATCGTGCTTTAAATTAGAATTCTCCTTATTTGCTTTTAATTCATCAGTTTCCTTTACTGAATCATAAACATTTTTAATTGTTTCTATTATGTATTTGCTTCTAAAAGATGCACCTGTTTCTTGTATTTCCTCTAAAGTAGCATCTTTTATCTCATCTATGTTTGGAAAAGCATAATATTTCTTTCCTCTATATTGTATCTCTTTTCCCCATCTAATCGATATTTTATTTACGGTCTTTTTTATTGATGGTATATTATTTCTTGCAGAAATTATAAAACTAAGTAACATTTCAAAAGGATCTTGATTTAAAACTCTAACTCCATATCCAAATTCAATGCTTTGCTTAAGCAAATGGTCTTTTGAAAGTTCTTGCTTTATAATTGAATAATCCCTATCTAAATCAAAATATTTAATCCAAATTTCTTTTACTTCTTTTTCAGTTGAATTGTACATTATTATATTGTAGCCATCTTCTTTGACTTCTAATAATTTCCCAAAAGCAATTACAATATAATGATTTTCTGCAATTTCTTCAAATCTAAAAATTTGACCACATTCAAATATATGCTTTAATTTAAAGTTTTTAACGTCCTCTATTACTATATAGCCATCATAAGATTTTACAGCCTTATAATCCATCTTACTAATTAATCTCCCTCTAATTATTATTGTGCTTTTCTTTTAAAATTATATTATCTAAAATTTCTGCACCTGTTTCTATCATTAGTGTGCACTTTTTAACATCCTTATATTCTCTTTTCAAATCTACACATTTAATATATCCTAGTCTTTCTTTAAATTTATTAATAAACTCTCTTGTCATTTCTCTTACTGCCGGACTCTTATGTCCACTTACTTCGGTAAACATTATTCCTATCACCCCAATAGCTCCAGTTATTACTCCACAGACATCCCCTGTTGCCATTCCTCCTCCAAAGCCTGCCATAACCTTCAAAGTTTGCTCTGTTAGGTTTAAATTATATTCTTCATTTGCTGAATACATAATACATTCTGCACAATTTAAATCGTATTCTTCAGTCCAATATTTCTTAGCTGTTTCTTTTAACATATTCTTTGCCTCCACTAAAAATCATTATTTCCTAATACATTATATCATCTAATTTAAATATGCGCATTTTCTTTAATAAAAGATGAATAATACAAAATATGAGGTTCCTCATTAAGATTTAGGCACCCGAAAGAAATTGAACCCCATACAAAAAGGTTTCAGAATTACCTTCTGAAACCTTTTATATATTAAATACTAAAAATCTACTTTATTCCCATAGTATACACATTCAAATATTTTTTTCATCTCATCTTTATTCAATTGTCTTGGATTTGATCCTGTACAAGCATCTGCAATTGCTCTTTCTGAAATTAAGTCAATCTTTGCTTTAAATTCTTCTTCATCAATACCATATTCTTTTAAAGTACAAGGAATTGACATTTTCTTATTTAATTCTTTTATTAAATCTGTTAATGAATCTACTAATTCATCGTCAGTTTTACCACTTAATCCAAGTCTCTTAGCTATTTTAGCATATCTATCTGATGCTGCTTTTTTATTAAAATCAATTACATAAGGTAAATATATAGCGTTTGCACATCCATGAGGTATATGGAACACTGCTCCTGTTTTGTGAGCCATACTATGTGTTATTCCAAGTAATGCATTTGAAAATGCCATACCTGCTAAACATTGAGAGTAATGCATTTGCTCTCTTGCTTCAGCATCTCCTTCGTAAGATTTTAATAAGTATTCATCTATCATTTCAATAGATTGAAGTGCTAATGGATCAGTAAATGGTGAATGTAATGTTGCTACATATGCTTCAATTGCATGAGTTAAAGCATCCATCCCTGTATGAGCTGTTAACTTAGCTGGCATTGTCTCAGCCAATTCTGAATCTACTATAGCTATATCTGGAGTTATATTAAAATCGGCTAAAGGATATTTTATTTCAGTCTTATAATCTGTGATTACAGAAAACGCTGTTACTTCTGTAGCTGTACCGCTTGTTGATGGAATTGCTATAAACCTAGCCTTTTGTCTAAGTTCTGGTAATCCGAAAGGAACTACGGCTTGCTCAAATGTAAATTCTGGGTATTCATAGAATATCCACATAGCTTTTGCTGCATCTATAGGTGATCCCCCTCCCATAGCTATTATCCAATCAGGTTTAAAATCTCTCATTACTTCAGCACCCTTAAATACTGTTTCAACTGATGGATCTGGTTCTATTCCTTCAATTAGTCTAACTTCTATACCAGCTTCTTTTAAATATTCTAGAGCTTTATCAACAAAACCAAACTTTTTCATTGAACCGCCACCAAGTGCTAATACTGCTCTTTCACCTTTAAGAGTCTTCAACTGCTCTAATGATCCTTTTCCATAATAAATGTCTCTTGGTAATGTAAATCTCATCATAATTTTAATAACCCTCCTCGAAATTTGACTTAATAATAGGAATATTCATAATTTTTCCTATATTAGATATATTTCTATATTAGATTCCAAATTCCTCTATATTATAAAAAAATTCTCAAAAGAAATTTCTTTTGAGAATTTTTTTAAACTATATACTATTTAGAATAATCATAGAATCCTTTTCCTGATTTTCTTCCAAGCCATCCAGCTCTAACATATTTTCTTAATATGCTACTAGCTCTGTACTTATTATCTCCTGTTTCAGTAAATAAAACATCCATAATAGCTAAACAAATATCCAATCCAATAAGATCTCCTAAAGCTAAAGGTCCCATTGGGTGACCAGCACCATATTTCATAGCTGCATCAATATCTTCAACCGAAGCAATTCCTTCTTGTAATATGAATGAAGCTTCATTGATCATTGGAATCAATATTCTGTTTACAACGAATCCTGGAGCTTCTGCAACTTCTACTGGTTCTTTTCCAATTTCAACTGATAATTCCTTAACAAAATCAAAAGTTTCTTGAGAAGTAGCTATTCCTCTAATGATTTCAACTAGTTTCATTATTGGAGCTGGGTTAAAGAAATGCATTCCTATAACCTTATCTGGTCTCTTTGTAGCCGAAGCAACTTCAGTAATTGATAAAGATGAAGTATTTGAAGCTAAAATTGTTTCTGGCTTACAAATTCCATCTAATTCAGCAAAAATTTCTTTTTTAATCTTCATGTTTTCAATAGCAGCTTCTACTACTAAATCGCAATCAGCAGCTAACTTCATATCAGTTGTTCCTGAAATTCTTGAAAGAATTTCTTCTTTAACTTCTTCCGTCATTTTTCCTTTAGCAACTTGTTTTTCTAAACCTTTAGATATTCCCGCTATTCCTCTGTCAACAAATTCTTCTTTTATGTCTCTTACGATTACTTCACAACCTTTTTGAGCGAATGCTTGAACGATACCAGCACCCATAGTTCCTGCTCCAAGTACAAAAATCTTTTTCATGGACTATTCCTCCTCAAAATTCATAATTATAGATATCCTTAGTTAAAATAAATTTATTTTAACTAAGGATTATTTTTTTATATTAATTAAAATAATTATTCAGCGCTCTTTATTTCTTTAACTTGAGCGATTAATTCTGGTACTACCTTAGCAAGGTCTCCAACTATTGCATAATCCGCAATCTTCATGATTGGAGCTGAATCGTCCTTATTAACAGCAATGATTAAATCTGAATCTTGCATACCAGCAACGTGTTGGATAGCTCCTGAAATACCACAAGCTATATATATTTGAGGTCTTACAGTCTTACCAGTTTGACCTACTTGATATGCACCATCAATCCATCCATTTTCAACAGCGGCTCTTGATCCACCAACTGTTCCTTCTAAAGCATCTGCTAATTCTTGAAGTAGAGCAAAGTTTTCTTTACTTCCAACTCCTCTACCACCAGCAACGATGAAATCAGCTTCAGCTATATCTATAATATCTTTTTTAGATTTAACAATTTCTAAAACTTTAGTTCTAACATCGCTGTCAGCTAATTGAACATCAACTTTTTCAATTGTACAGTTTGCTGGATCAGTAGTGATTTTTGCAAATACTCCTGGTCTTACTGTAGCCATTTGTGGTCTATGATCTGGACATGCGATTGTAGCCATTAAGTTACCACCAAATGCTGGTCTTGTAGCTAAAAGATCTCCATTTGTAACATCTACATCAATTGATGTACAGTCAGCAGTTAATCCAGTTGATAATCTAGCAGCTATTCTTGGACCTAAATCTCTTCCTATGAAAGTAGCTCCTACAAATAAGATTCCTGGCTTTCTTTCATTTGCTAAGTCGCAAATAACTTTTGTGTAAGCATCAGTTGTATAATGTTCTAAGTTCTTATCATCAGCAACTAAAACTTCATCAGCACCATGTTCAGCTAATGTTGTTGCTAATGCTTCTATATTATTTCCAAGTAATAAAGCTGTTAGCTTTACTCCTAATTCATCAGCAATTCTTCTACCTTCTCCAAGTAGTTCTAAAGATACTTTTTGTAATTCGCCTTCTCTTTGTTCAGCAAAGACCCAAACGCCTTTGTAATCTGCTATATTCATAATAAATTACCCTCCTATTATCTTAGATGTAGTGTTTTTCTTTTAATTTTCCTACAACATAGTA
>JARLHR010000159.1 GCA_031292145.1 Clostridium sp.
ACATTTTTGTTCCACAGGACTATGAAATTTCCACTGGAAGGTTCTAAGCACAAGGTTGTGCCCATTTCTGCGTGTTCCAAATATAAAATTTTGACAAGCAGTAAATGGTACAACCTTGCACTAAGAACCTTCACAGCTCAATTTCAAATGCCTGTTTCACAAAAATGTATAGAATTTCTAGTATGGAAATACATTCTAATTATAAGTATAAGTCTTAAATTGGATATCTATATAGATAAACAAATTATGAATTAGATTTATACTTTGAAATATACATCACACTAGAAATGGAGTGGGCTCTTTTGTGCAGTGTTGCATTTAGAATAGGGCTGTAGGTATTTCTTCATTAGAAGTTGTTCCATTTCTGCTTGTCACAAGCTTGCCTTGGGAGCAAGCAGAAATGGGCACAACTTCTAATGTTAGAAATCCACAACCCTATTCTATAGCAACCGAAACAATAGAGCCCACTCCATTTCGGTAGATTGTGGTATAATCTAAATATTATTCTCTTCTCAAAGAATCTACAGGATCTAATCTAGCAGCTTTATTCGCTGGCAATAATCCTGCCAATGTGCTTATGATAATACTTAGAGCCACTCCAAATAGTTTATATGTATTCTTCATTAAAACCAAATCAACATGAAATAATTTGTTTGACATAATATTTATACTTTTCATTGCAAAAAATGCAAAAGCAACTCCACTAATACCACCAAAAAATCCAATTAAAAATGCTTCACAAATAAAAATTCTTCTGATATCTTTCCCTCTTGCTCCAATAGCTTTAATTATTCCTATTTCCTTCGTTCTTTCCACTACACTGATATACATGATCACTACTATCATAATTGCTGAAACTACTAATGCCACTGCTGAAATTCCTGATAATACATAGGTTAAAATGTTTATCATTTCATTAAACATATCTATCATCTGTTCTTGTGAAGCCCCTAAATACCCAAGTTCCTTAATCTTTTCCTTAATTGTATCAGTATACTTATCGCTAGTTGTGTTAAGATACATCACATCAGGTTTTAGTTCATATTTATTGTCTGAATACCATTTTTCCAAATCTGAATAATTCAAAAAGACAGATTTCATTATAGAAGTTAAGTCTCCCCCTGCTGCAGTATAAATTCCACTTATTACAAATTCCTTATTTAATATCTTTTGACCCATCAAAATATGTAAAGTTGCTTTTTTTCCAATAACATCTCCACCAAGCTTATCACTAATAGCTTTATTAATTAACATTTCATCAGTTTTAGGCAAAGTCCCTTCTTCAAGATTTGCCTCTGTTATATTTGATGATATGGTTGAAATGCTCATGACATTACTTCCCTTACCATCTAAACTCAAAGAATTCGCCCCTAAAGAAATTTCCGTATAGCCTTTTTCTATAGAAGACACATTTTCTATAGAAGATAGTTTTTGTATATCCTCATCCTTAAATGGAACTTGCTTATTTATGTTAGGTTTCTGCACAGTAGCAATATCCAGGTCAACTGTTTCCGAATCATCACTGGGCATATTAACTTCTATTACTAAAGGATTAACATGACTATTCATAATCTTGTTAAAATAAGTTTTAATTCCGTTCCCAAAAGACAACATTAAAATAAGACTCATTATTCCAATACTTGCACCTATTGAAATAAATATATTACGTATGACCTTTTCCTTCATATTAATAAGGGCTAATTTTATAGCATCAATAACATTAAGACCTTGTCCAATTTTCCTAACAGGCTTCTCTACACTTTCAATTCCATTATAACCAATTTCATCTTCTAACTTAAATAACTCGTTATCCTCTACAATTCTGCCATCAGATATTTTAATTATTCTACTTGAGCAAGCTGCTATTTTTTCAGAATGAGTAACCATAATTACAAGTTTTCCTCTTTCAGCTATCCCTCTCATAATTTGAAGCACCTGCATTGAAGTTTTAGAATCCAAACTGCCTGTAGGCTCATCAGCCACAATTATTTCCGGATTATTAATTAGAGCCCGGGCAATAGCAACTCTCTGCTTTTGCCCCCCTGAAAGTTGATTTGGCTTCTTATAAATATGGTCTTTTAATCCTAATTCCTCTAACATTTCTTTGGCACGTTTAATACGTTCTTTTTTTCTAACATTTGATAAAGTCATGGCCATTGTTACATTATCCAAAACAGATAAATGCGGTATTAAATTAAAGCTTTGAAATACAAAACCTATCTTATTTTTTCTATATTTATCAATTTCTTTTTTTCTTAATTTTCTAATATCCTGCCCATCTACAAATAACTCACCGCTATACTTAGAATCCAATCCCCCAATTAAATTCATTAATGTAGATTTTCCACTGCCTGATTCTCCAACAATAGATACTAGTTCTTTTTTATTAAAGGATATATTAATATCTTTAAGCACATAAATTTTTTCATTTCCCTTTAATCTATAATATTTATTAATATTTTTTAAATTTAAAAAACTCATTCATTTGCCTGCCTTCTGCCTGTCTTATAATAAACGAAATAAAAAATTGCTAATCCTATTAAAGCTCCTGCAAAATCAATTAAAACATCACTAACCAAAGAAGTTCTCCCTGGTACAAAAGACTGATGGAATTCATCAGTTACTGCATAAAACAAACAAATAAATAATATATAAATTATTGCATCTTTTCCTTTTTTGTTGTATTGGAATAATGCCTCACTTACTAAAATCGCTAATACCATATACAAAAATCCATGAGCATTCTTTCTAACTATATGATCTAATTGACTCATTTTTTGACTCTGCACATTAACAGTGCTTTTGTCATTCTGTTTCTGCTCACTTGTTGCTTTATTTGCATCTTGTGTTTGTGTATTTGCATTTACATTTGCTGTTTTATTAGCATCTTGTATTTGTTTTTGCGTTTGTGTATTTGTTTTATTTCCAAGTTCAGCTTGTAGCTTTGATTTTGTATTCTCAATTATGTTAACTACTTTAGTACTTTCACCATGGGATATTTGTCCATTACTACTTGACATGTAAAATATAAATCCCATCCAAAACAAACACAAAAGTATAGTAATTTTCTTCACTTAGCCACCTCTTTAATTATTTAATAATATTTTTTAAATACTCAAAAATTTATCCTTTAAATTTAATTTGCTAATTATAATAATTTGTTTATAGCATAAATATAATCACCAAAATCTATTAAATGACTTTCGATAATAACTTGCACAACCTTTAAATTTAAAGCTTTATAATCGTGGACTGCTATATTTCTAAAACCTACCATAGATTTCATCCTTTTATTTAATACATCATCTATTATATTATTAGAACAAAGTACTTCAAATGAGTCTCTACTATTCTGGGGTATACCCAAATTTTTCTCTGATACAATATGCATAGCTAAATCTATAGCCGCTTCGCATGCTCTTTGTATATTTAAAATTATCGAATCCTGCTTCGTATAATCCTTTAAATTGTCAGGATTATTATCATATACTTCTTTAATCCTATTTATGCACCTTTCGATAGTTTCAATTTTATTAATAATAACATCATTTCCCATATACAGTTCCTCTTTCTTTAATCTTCTTTAAAATAACTTCACGCTCTTCATTTAACATTGCATAAGACTTAAAAGCCCTCATTTCAAAGTACATCCGCTTAGTCTCATCCCTGCAATATATTATCTTACCTGTACCTACTACTTGAGCTTTAAATACAGTTGATGATGCATTTAAATTTATTAAATCTACCTCTCTATTAAAAACGTCAGCTAATTCTTGTGCTTTAATGAAACACTGATACGGATCTACCTCTTTATCAGTTAAAAAAGCAATATCAATATCGCTATCATCTCTAAGTCTATTTTTAGCACCTGAACCAAATAAATATATTACTATAGGATTAAATTCTTCCTTTAAAATTTCAATAGCCTTATTTAATTGAATCTGCAAAATTAATCCCTCCAAAAAATTTTTATTATACTAAATTAATATATATATTTCGCTTTCATTTCTCTTCTAGCTTATATTATATCCCATAACATACTTTTATTAAACAAAAAACATAGCACCAAACTTTTCATTTAGTGCTATGTTTACACTTGGTAATTTTCGGTACCTCTTAAAGGTGCTAATCAGAATTTAGCATTTTTTAGATTTTATTCAAGAACTCTCTGTTCACCCTACAGAAGGTACTTATCCCGAAGTTTCCACTTTTTTAACATAATCTGTGCATTTCTATCTGCTCTTTGGGATGTTTTGCATAAAGCTAATAGAAATACTATTGTTATCGCTACTATTAATATAATTAAACTTTCAATCATCATAGTAACCTCTTTTGTATAATTCGTTCAATTTTCTTAATTTGATTGAATTCTCCATTTGAATAACTATACAATTCATCTAGGAGGTTATTATTGGTGGTTAATGCTGAGTCTTTTTCCAAATCAGATGCCAGTAGCAGTGGTTCTGAAAATACAAACCTGCTTAGTAAACATTTTTTCATTGTTGACCCTACCTTTCACTGCGAAAAAGGAAAATAGGGAAATGATAGATCCTAAGAAGATCTAAAGACTAGAAACTAATCTTCCCTGTGGCAACCGGCTACCATCCACGAATAAAATAGTCGTGGGTCAGGCCCTTAGCTTTGCGTCTCATAGTTTCCTATGATTTGCCTTTTTCACTCATAATATAGTTCATTGCAGATACACGAATTGAAAAACTTACCAATAAAACTATGCAGTCCCTATACGTTTTCACAAACTTAAAGAAATTATTTCATTGATATAAGTTAAGCCATAAGTTAATATATCTTATATATACATCATACTGTATCTTGCCAAAATTTACAATGCAAAAAATCAGTAAAAATATTTATATAAAAATTTTTTATTTTAGGGAGGTAAGTTTAATGATAGTCGTTACTACTGAAAACATTATTGGTTACAAAGTAAAAGAAGTAAAGGGTGAAGTTTTTGGATTAGTCGTAAGAAGCAGGGGGCTGGGAGGTACTGTAATGGCTGGTCTAAGAAGTTTGGTAGGTGGAGAAATTCATGAATATACAACGATGCTTGAAGATGCACGCAAACAGGCTATCGACCGTTTAGTTGTAAATGCTACTGCTATGGGTGCCAATGCAATTATAATGATGAGGTTTGACTCAAGCGAAATTGGTCAGACAATGAGCGAAGTGTTAGCTTATGGTACTGCCGTAATAATCGAGAAGGAATAAAAATATGAGAACAGCTTTTAATTTTTATGTATTTTTTGAAATAAGTATAGTTATATTTGCTGTAATAACCTATGTATTTTGGGATAAGAGATATCACAAAAATCATGGTTCAAACATTCCAGAAGGATTCGAAAAAACTGAAGAAATAACTATTGACCCAAGTGATGGAAGGAGATTAAGGGTTTACTACAATAGCAGGACTGGTGAGAGGTTTTATTATGAAGAAAAAAAGTAACTTTATTTTTTATATTTAACAAAAAACTGCACTAAACAATCTTTTAGTGCAGTGCTTGTACTTGGTAATTTCCCTGGTCTCCAGGGTGTTACAGTGGAACGAAGTGAGCCTCTTGCTACGAAGACCGAAGGGCTGAGTTTGCTGGTAGTGATCCCTGAATAAGAATCAGTTCCCTAGATGAATAACTTGCTATTCAAAAATATCTTCTAAGTCTACCTTAAAATCTTTAAATAAATAACTCATAAATAAATCCCCTAAATGAAATGTATTAACAATTCTATAAACTCCATCTTCTAATCCATACTGAACTATATGCCCATTTTGTTCTACAATATTATACTCTAAAACTCCATATTTTTGATATACAGAAAGTTTTGTAATATAGTCATGACTAGCTGTACTTTTTGAAACTACTTCAAATATTATTTTAGGAGAAGATATAAAACTCTCCCCTTTAGTTATAGCTTCTTCACAGGTAACAAATACGTCCGGTTTATATTTTATATTTTCATCAAAAATAACTTCTATTTGTTCAGTACTGACCTTACATTTTCCACCTTTAAAATATTGTTTTAAAGCAAAAGCTATATTTAAAACTATATCATTATGCTTAATAGATGTATCTGAATGCATAATAATTTTTCCATTATCATATTCTGTCTTACATTTAAAAGTTCCTTGCAATTTTTCATATTCATCAGAAGTAATATATATATCTTTATAACTATTCATTAAATTTTCACCTCCAAATAATAAAATAACATAGATTTTAATTCCTCTAAAGATACGTATAAGTTAAAATTATAATCACTCCAAGAATATTCCATTTCTTTTCTTATCTTGCTTATATTATATCCTAGAAACTATTTACTTAAAACAAAAAAATTGCACTAAACATTTGTTTAATGCATCGCTTCCCCATGGATGCTAGTATATAATATATTTGTAGTACGTGGCAAAGCTGAGATAAAAGAAGACAAAAACAAGGCGCCTAAAAAAGGAATTAGCGATTTTGATATAAAACTTGATTCAACTGATGCATTAAAAATTGCAAAGGAACAAAAAGAATTAAAACCTGGAATTCCCAGTAAGAATTGGGCCGTAGGATATCATTTTAATCTAGAGTATGTCTCTTTCTATGAAATGCCCGATAAAGATTTTTTAGTAATTGAAGTGTTTGGAGTATCACCAAAAGGTAATTTTGCACGTGTTGATATTGATGCAACCAATGGAAAAATAATTTATTCATGGGAAAAAACTTATAATGAAAATGGTAAAGCTATTTGGATTCCATTTTAATTTCTATTCTTTCTATTATAGCTTGTCACATTATTGTCACAATGTCAGCTTATAATAGCATTATAAAGTAGTTAAAGCATTATTATTTACCCCTTATTAAATAATTAATATAACTTAGTATTTGGATAACTTGTTCCCTAAGCAGGTTATCCTTTTTTATTATCCACTCATTTATTAGATTAAATTGATGTATTACTAGACGAGTCTGATTGTCCATCTCCTGCTAATGAGCTAAATGCATTTTCTATAGATGTTTCTTGATCTTTAGTAATTGTTCCATTAGATACAAGACTATCTAATATGCTGTTAGGATCCAACTGTGCGGAACCACTTAGTGATTGTGCTAAACTGTCTACGCTATCTGTAGATGAGGTTGTAGCTGAGCCATCTTGGGTAGTACCTTGTGTGTCTTGTCCATGATGATGGTGATGATGATGTACTCCTTGCATACCTGATTGGCTTTGTCCTTCAACAGCTGAAACTTGAGTAGTTTCTTGATTAGATTGATAAGCTGATTTAAATGCACTTGCTATATCACTTGCTTGAGCTTGGGTAATTGTTCCATTGGAAACTAAAGAGGCTATCGGATTTGTTGCATTATTACCATTACTATAAGTACCTGTTTGACTAGCTTGTCTTGCTGCCTGAAAAGCACTTTGAATAGTACTTGCTTGAGCCTGCGTTATTGTTCCATTGGATACTAAACTGTCTAATGGACTTGCTGATGAACTACCTGATGATTGAAGTCCGTCTTGACTAAAATTAGCTGAATCAGTTCCTTGTGTGCTGCTACCTTTATGATGGTGATGATGATGCACACTTGTTTGACCTTGTGTACCAGACACTTGTGACATACTTTGTGAATATAAGTTGTTTGAAATACTACTTATTGAACTCATTTGATTTCTCTCCTTTGGTAAATTTATATTTTAATCAATACTATGTGATAAGATATTTCTCGTGATTAAGTAAAATTTAATCATTAGTAAGATTACTTTATATTTCGTCCGATTTTTTTCATTATTTAGGTTTTTATCCAAAAAATTTTCATAGAAATTATTTTTTATGCGTAAGTTATCTCTTAAGTTGCTGAGAAACAGGAAATTCAGTTAATTGCCTCTTAGGTAAATACCCTTTCATTACTCTACCATTAATAATATCTACTAATGCTTTTTCACCATTATATTCAGCGTGAAAGTGTGGTGGTACATAATCATTATAATCTATAGTAATTCTTATTCCAAAAAATAGGCTTATTTCCGGCAACCTAATCACCTCTTTATTTATATTTATTAATTTTTGCTTACCCCAGGGGTGTTTATAAATACTTCATATAGATGTTCTGTTGTATAGTCTAATCCAGTTTCATGTATAGTCACGTATTGCTTTAACATATCCTCTACAGATATTAAATCTATTAGTCTACTACATGGAAGATCATATTTATAACTAATATAATTATAAACTTTTGCTATCCAATACAATTTGTTTCCATAATAATATTTATCCTTATCACTCTTAGGATAATCAACATTTTGTAATAAATCCCTTATTACCACTGCTCCTATCTTACCTATCCAATAAGGATGACCCTGTTCGACTTTTTTCCTATGAGTTGATTTCATAAAACATTTAATCATCCACGGTATATCAATATTAGGAAGAAGACTGCTTCCATCTTGAAATGCAGATATAATTTGTTTTTCTATGTCAGTAAAATAAACCTCATCATAAATCACATATTTATTATTACTATTATCCAAATCTTATCGGCCTCCTAATAAATCTCTTACAAAAGTTTTACCATTATTAAAACTTTCCTTTAATAATTGTCTAAAATAAAATCTAGCTGTTTTATCATTTAACATATAATCATCATATAATTCATCAGCATTGCATAAATCACTACCTAAATATTCCATTCTTTCAAATGCTGTACTGCTAATTAAAACAAATTGTTTTCCCAGCTTTCCTAAATTCAGTGCATCTTCTAAAACCTCTAATGCTAATTGGTTAGATAAGAAACTTTCAACTATCTGAAAATAACTATCATCTGCTCTATATCCAATAATTATATCATAGTCTTTTACATCTATTTTTAAGTACTTCTTAATAAACTTTTTTCTAATAAATTCAATATCATCATCAAGATTATTAGGAATTCTATTATTTAATAGAATTGACATCCATAATAAAATATCATCTTTATTTAATTCTAATATTTTCAATCCATCTATATCTATTTCATACCTATTATTATAGCCATCTTCTCCTTTATTTACTGACCAAAGGCTTCCTGATCGTCTATCCGCTGTACAATAAAAACTTCTACCATAATCATTATTTTCTTTTCCATATCCATACTTAGGTGTTTTAACGATATCTGTGCTACCATGATAAATAGTTTTTATATCACTCATTTACTCCAATCACCATATCTTTCATTTGATAAGATCAATTTATCTTCTATAATTATTATATCTTTAAAACAAAAAAATTGCACTCAATAATCTTTTACTTTTCTTAAACAAAAAAACTACGCTTTCACGTAGTTTAATCTCACAGCATTCATTCAGCATAATGCTTGTACTTGGTAATTTTTGTTTCCCCCAGGGGTGCTTGAGGAGAACGAAGTGATCCTCTTCTTTTCCTATCAGGACCGAAGGGACTGATTGCTAACTCGCTAAAAGATAACTGATTTGTTACTCATAATTTTCCCAATATTCCAAAGCTCATATTCACTAATATCAATATCCTCATTCCAACTTATACCATATCCACCACTATCTACTTGTGCTTGTTCAAATAATATCTTATTCTTTAAATCATTATAGAAATCATCTTTTAGTTTTTCTTTAAAATCAATCTCTTTAACTATTCCGTTATCAAATAAAACTATTAAAGTATATTGCTGAGAATCTATTTTTATTTTTTTTATTTTAGGATTACTCATGGCTATTATTCTAAACCTTCTAATTTTTTAAATAATTTAGTATTCCACATTTCTATCAAATCTTTTTGATATTTCTCAGCCCATTCTTTCACTAATTTTAAAGCTCTATTTGATAAATCACCTTCTATCATTTCTAATGTATTTATATCTATAACTCCAACATATTCTCCATATATTGCATGAAAGTGCGGTGGTGTATGATCATTGGGATACATCTTTACTACTATACCATAAAATCTTGTAATAACCGGCATGTTGTTCACCTCATTTTTCTATTTATTTATATTATACCCTATAACCAATTTCCTTAAAACAAAAAATTGCACTAAACATTCTTTTAGTGCAACGCTTGTACTTGGTAAATTTACACAAGGGTCTGCCCCCTTTGTGAGGGAAGTATTCCCGAACTTGCTAAAGTACCAAATGGACTGATTACTACTCATCTACATCAGGACAATTTTCATATATCTCAAATGGATCAATATCTAAGCATGTACTTTCATTATAATTTCCATCTAAATCCCAAGCCAATGTACCATTTAAAACAGTACAACTTTTTTTAAACATATTTATGTCTTTAATTTTAATAAATATACCTTTATTTATTAACTGACTAGCATCATATAACTTAATTGAACCATCATCAAAATAAACATAAACCTTAAAATCATCTGTTGGTCTTACTTGAATAACTTCTGGCATATATTCCATTTAAAAATCCCCCTAACTCAATGGAGCTATTCTATATAGTGCTTGATGACTTCTAGCTAATTCCCAGTTTTGCATTAATTCATCTTTATGAATTTCAGCCCAAGCTAAAACCAATTTTAATTGTCTCTTAGGCAAATACCCTTTCATTACTCTACCATTAATAATATCTACTAACGCTTTTTCACCATTATATTCAGCGTGAAAGTGTGGTGGCACATGATCATTATAATTTATAGTAATTCTTATTCCAAAAAATAAGCTTATTTCTGGCAATTTAATCACCTCTTTAATTCTATTTATCAGTTATATTATATCCTATAAATTATTTACTTAAAACAAAAAATTGCACTAAACAAACTTTTAGTGCAACGCTTGTACTTGTAAATTTTTGGACCTCCGAGGTGCTTCTGAGGGAGCTTGCGAGTGAAGTTGCTATTAAAACCCCTGGGAACTTTGATTGCTACTATCTCTCAAAACATTTCTTATAGAAAAATTCTACTATATTATCTGCTTTTCTAGTATTATAAAATTCTAACATTAAAGTATTAAATTCCAATTTGTCTTTAGCTTTAACATTTAGTACTCCTTGACCATTACTAAGTAATATGTAGCTGCATACTAATCTTGATGTCCTTTTATTTCCATCGCAGTAAAACTGATTTAGCGCACCCCATAAGAATATTTCAAATGCTAAATCTGTTTTTGTCTTACATCTATCTATAATTTGTGGTAATTCAGTATTAAATATATCTTCTAATTCATCATATTTTGGTGGCATAAAATCAGTTCCGCCAATTCTAACTTGCCCTGTTCTAAACTGTCCACATATCAAGACTTCATCTTTTGCAATTATTCCATTAAATTCATTAAATAACTCTTTGCTAATTGTTATATTTTCTTGCTTTACCTTTTCAAATAATAAATTCCAACCTTCTTTTATACGAAGAACTTGTTGTTCATCACTTAATCTGTGTCCACCAATTGTAATCCCCTCTAAAAGTGTTTGCACTTCTGGATATGTAAATGGATTTCCTTCTAAACTTGACATATTAAATACAACATCTGGCAATAAACGCTTTACTAACGCAATTAACTTATTTATTTCTAATTGAGGTACAATATCTTGAAATGTAATATTTCTCTCAAATAACATTCTATTTTACTCCTTTTCAATTATTTATTAAGTAATTATATTATTAAATAATGCTAAATATATTTTAACATCATTACCTTTATCATTCAGTTAAGCTCAATTTCATTTCTCGTATTAAATATATTATATCCTAGAAACTATTTACTTAAAACAAAAAATTGCACTAAACATCATTTAGTGCAATGCTTGTACCTGGTAATTTTCTAGGCCTCCGGGGGTGCTGGAGGGGAATGAAATGACCCTCTTGCTAGCTGCTTTATTTATCTGCAAAATGATCTTAGTTGCAGCATAGCTGCTTTATTTATCTGTAAAATGATCTTAGTTGCAGCATAGCTGCTTTATTTATCTGTAAAATGATCTTAGTTGCAGCATAGCTGCTTTATTTATCTGTGTACATCTTTTCATAATACTTTTGATAATCACCAGAAGTCACATTTTTCATCCATTCTTGATTATCTAAATACCATTTAATAGTCTTCTTAATTCCAACTTCAAAAGTAGTTTCAGGGTACCATCCCAATTCTGCTTTTATCTTATCTGGAGCTATTCCGTATCTTCTATCATGACCTTTTCTATCTTCTACATATTTAATTAAATTTTCAGTTACAGCTTTATCTACATTTTCATTTATATACGATATAACTGTTTTTACTATTTGTATATTAGTTCTTTCATTGTGGCCGCCAACATTGTACACTTCTCCAAGTCTGCCACCATTAATAACCATATCAATTGCCTTTGCATGGTCTTCTACAAATAACCAATCTCTTATATTAAGACCATCACCATATACAGGTAAATCTTTATGTTGTAAGCAGTTATTTATTAATAGTGGTATTAATTTTTCTGGAAATTGGAATGGACCATAATTATTTGAACATCTTGTTATATTTATTGGCATCTTATAAGTATCATAATAGGCTTTAACCATTAAATCTGAACTTGCTTTGCTTGATGAATATGGGCTATGAGGATCTATTGGTGTTGTTTCCATGAAGAAACCTTCGGCTCCTAATGAACCATAAACTTCATCTGTTGAAACATGAAGAAATTTAACCCCTTCTTTAAACCCATCTTCTGTTTCCCAAGCATTTTTTGCACAATTTAGCATATTAACTGTTCCAAGTACATTTGTTTTAGCAAATATTTCTGGTTCTTTTATACTTCTATCTACATGTGATTCTGCTGCAAAGTGAACAACATAATTTATATCATTAGTTTCAAAAAGGCTTGAAACTAATTCTTTATCACAAATATCTCCTTGAACAAATGTATGTCTTTTATCATTTTCAATTGCTTTAAGGTTTTCTAAATTACCTGCATAAGTTAATTTATCTAAATTAATTATTCTAATATCTTCATATTTATTTAACATATATAAAACAAAGTTTGATCCTATAAATCCAGCTCCACCTGTAACTAGATATGTATTCATCATTACAACTCCTTTATTTAAGCACATTTTATAACTAATAACTAATAACTAATAACTAATAACTAATAACTAATAATTAATAATTATATTCTATTTGACTTGTTCTTTTTTCACTTCCATTACTTATCTAGCTTATTTATAAATGATTTAATTGCTTCTTTCCAGTTTCTCATTTCATCACCAACGGTATTTCTAAGCATCATATTATCAAGGGATGAATATTCTGGTCTCTTTGCTGGCGTTTTATATTCTTCTGATGTACAAGGTTTTACTTCACATTTTTCTCCAGATAATTCAATTATCATTTTAGCAAAATCATACCAAGTACATTCTCCCTTACCTGTACAATGATATACTCCATATTCTTCGCTTTCTATAAGCTTCAATATATGATAAGCTAAATCATTTGCATGAGTAGGATTGCCTTTTTGATCATTTACAACAGTTATCATTTCTTTGTCTTTTCCAAGTTTTCTCATAGTGTAAACAAAGTTATGACCTACATATCCATAAAGCCAAGCAGTTCTAACTATAAAATACCTTGAAGAAAATTCTCTTACATAATTTTCTCCTAAAAGCTTAGTCTTTCCGTAAACACTATATGGAGCCGGCACCTCATATTCAGTTAATGGTTTATTTCCTACGCCACTAAATACATAATCAGTTGATACTTGTACTAATTTAGCACCTATCTCCTCACAAGCTATTGCTAAATTTCTAGGTCCAATTGAGTTAACCTTAAATGCAAAATCCTCATTACTTTCACACCCATCAACATTTGTTGCTGCTGCACAATTAATTACCACATCTGGTTTTAAATCATTTAGCTTATTTTTAACTAGCTCTAAATTAGTTATATCTAATTCATCTACATCCAATGCTATAACTTCAGATTTCTTTATAGTTTCAGAAACTTCTCCTATTTCTGCTCTTCCATCTTTTATTATATCCTGAAGTTCATTACCTAATTGACCTTTTGCTCCTGCTATTAATATTTTCATTTATGACTACACCTCTTTTGAACATATATTAAAATCTGGATATTGACTTACATCTAATTCTTTTAAGCTTGGATGAATTTTATCTTTTTCAGATAAAATTATATTTTCTATTCCCTCTAATGGCCATTCAATATTTATATCAGAATCATTCCACATAACTCTACCATCATATTCTGGAGCATAAAAATTTGTGCATTTATAGTTAAACACAGCTTCATCTGATAGCACTAAAAAACCATGTGTAAAACCTTCTGGAATATAAATTTAATGCATTGCTTGTACATAGAAAATTTAAAAACTCAGAAGTGTTAGTAGCAAACCTATGATTGACCTGCTACCCCTTAACCCCTGATGTTTCCTATAAATATTTATATATTTTCCTATTTATATAGTAAAAAATGTTTATACAAAAGTATTTTTCTATAAATCTATATACCTAGAAAGATATATACATATAAATAAATGTTTCTAGAAAAATTTAAAAATATATTTATTTTTTTCTATTTTACTATTTATATTTTTTAATATTTACATATATCTTATATGAAGATGTAATTAAGGCACATTCAAAAATAATAACAAGTCCATGTGCCTAATCTATGCCAATTCATTCTGCTTATTATTACTTACTGCATGTTAAAAAAATACAAGGAAGGAAGGAACCACAAATGAACATGCCTTTAAAAAAAGCAAAAAACAAAGTTGAAATTAAAGATGACTTTTCTATTGATGAAAATGAATCAATGGATATCTGTACCTTTTCAGAAGGAGAACTAAAACTAGAAGGAAACCTTTTAAAATCATTTTCTTTTGACAATGATGGTGAGTCTAATGAAAATATAGTAACCTATTCCAACGTTAAAAATACTGCTTCATTAAATTTAACTTCAAGTGAAAGCGGCTTTAATTCTAGTGATAAAAAAGAAAATTTAGATCATAGAACCTTAAAGTCCAACCCTAACGGCAAAACTCCGCCTGTTGATGGTGAAGCTTTTGATATGGTACGATCTTATACCTTAAGGCGCTCTACTGTAAGAATCTTAAGTAAAATTAAAGCCATTCATATAGATGACAATGTTTATTTAAATACTATTGTTGATGAAGCCATTAGATATTATTATGAGTATCTTAAAAATTTAAATGAATAAAAAAGAGATACCTTTTAGTACCTCATTGTTTTTTATTACAATTTGGCAGCCACCCCACTACCATCAAATCTATATCCATAAATATCGCAGTCATGAATCATTTCACCATTTGAATAAAGGCAATAATCCTTTCCCTCATCCTTTATCCACCCGGTTTCCATTGCTCCATTATTATCCAAATGATACCATTTAAGATTTATTTCAATCCATCCTGTCTGCATAATACCCTCTTCATTAAAATAGTACCACTTGCAGGATTTCGTATCATAACACCAGCCTGTTTTCATAGCACCATCATTGCAATCTCCAAAATAATACCAATTAGAGCCGTCCTTTTTCCAATCATAAATCATCCAGCCTTCAGTATCAAATAAATACCATTTCCCATCTATGAATTCCCAAGCATCCTTAGTGCAAGTTCCATCCATATGCTTATACCACCATTTATTATTATCATTTATCCAAGTTCCTAAATTAGCTCTGTTTAAATTCAAGGCACCTTCCGTAAATGAATTTACATCACATTTTCCGCTTACCCCAGATATATCTCCATTTTCTGTATATTGATGGCCTATTCTATTTGTAAAGAAATTAAAAGGCAGATTCCAAGGATCATTATTATAATTTGCTTCCCAGAAAGGATAATCTTTTATGATATTTTGTATATCTTCTAAATTATTTATAAAGCCTGTGTAGGAGTAAATGCCTAATTGCAAAGGACATAATTGTTTAAAAGCATTTATAAATCTTATGATATAATCACATAATCCCTCAAATTCAGTTTCAATATCTAACACAGGAATCAGCTCCCATTCATAAGTTCTAATCTTCTTATAAAAGTTTTCTGCCTGCGCTTCTGGAGAGCTTGTATAAGTTAAAAAATGATATGCCCCAACCTTTAAGCCTTTGCTTTTACATTCATTATAGAACCTCCCAAGCATACCATCTTGAAATGTTTCGCCTTCACTGGCCTTCATATAAACATATTCAATTTTATCATTTGAAACCTGGTTAAAATCAATACTTCCATTATTATTTGATATATCTATTCCCTTTTTATATCCCATTTTTCTCATTTCCTCCCCATATTAGACCACACGAAAGAAAATAAAGACCTGACAAGAATTCTAGTCTATTATTTTTTTACTGTGCCTTATTACCACCCTAAAAGTTTTTTTTCTAAATCCTTATAATCATACTGCCTTGGCTCAAAGTTAATAAATCTAAGGTTTGGTTTTTCTTTAATAACTGATAAATTATGATCTTTCCAATCATTACACTCCATATCTTCATAAGTTTTTGGATATCCTTCCTTAAGCCAATTATTAAGTATGCCATTTATATAATAAATATCAAGCTTATTTCTTTCTATAGCTTTTCCCATAGCCATTTTTACATATTTTTCTTTATGAGCAGTTAACAGCTTCTTTACGCAGCTCAGAGTTAATCCCTTTATGTTTTTATTAATTTTCTCTAAGTCTTTTACAATCTTTAAAGCTTGTACATCCAATGCTTTATAGTCATTAGAAACATTATTCCCCTTACTTTCTTTAACAGCACTATCTTTATTAGCCCTAGGTTCTTTTACACATATTTCATTATTTTCACTAAAATCTTCTTCTCTCTCTTCTTTATCTATATTCTTTTTCTTATTCTTATTCTCTTTTTCTCTCTTCTCTTTCTGTAGCATTACATTAGCGTTACAGTTTTTCTTGGGAGCAATTTTATTAGTATTATTGCTATTATCTACAGGATTACTTAAAACTTCCTCATCATTTGAATTTTCTTTTTCTAAAAGTTCATTTTCCTTCTTTTTTCTTTCTCTAAAATTTTTAACTCTTTCACGATTACTTTCTCTTACTTTTTTCATACCTTCAATATTTTGATGTTTTTCCCAGTTACATATTTTTATTATGTTATTTTCATAAATTTTAATCATTTTAAAAGAGTCCAAAATATCTAGAACCTTTTCTATAATATCTATTGGTCTATCAAATAATATGGAGATCATTTCTTTAGTATAAGGTACATCCTTTTTTAAATATATTAATCCATTATCATTAACTTTACCTGCCTGCAAAAGTAATCTTATCCATACATAATGTGCGGAGTCTCTTAATTCCATGGAGTCAATTAATCTCATAGTTTCATCTTCAAACATATTTGTATTTATCTTAATCCATTCTATACCTTTCATAAATTCCTTCCCCCATTTAATGTTAGTCAAATATTCCCCTCTGTATACTCTCCTAAATCCACCTATCTAACAGTTAATGCTTTAAAATCTGCAGCTAACTTTTTAAATTTCCCTTATATCTCTCAAAGTCAGCCCATGATGGAATTAATTCTAATTCTCTGCATAAAATAATATACTCTTTAAATTTTTGACTAACTGCACTTTCTTTATCTTCTTTCATAGCTAATGTTTTTTCACTAATAACCTCTTCATCTCTAAGCATTTCAATTTCTTCAACATAATTATTACCTATATTCTCTTCAATTCCATCAGTAAAAGAAAATTCACCTTGTATCATTTCCCCTATAGAATTGCCTTCCTTAACTTCCTCATTTTCCTTTGAAAAATCAAATGTAGAAATTACCTTCCCTAGTCCTTCATTAACAAAATTATTTTCTCCAAGCTCCATTTTCTCTTCTCCCCCTTGAAATTATATAAATAATTACATTATAGTTCCTGCATTCTCAAAATGCAGATAAGCAACTTCCCTAAACTCAAGCGATTTATATACCAGTTGTCTATCTACATTTTCAAGTCATACTGGTGAAATTTCCTTTAGAATGTGATTACAGAAAAATGCTTTTTCTTCACTAATTATTTTAGAAATTATCTCTTCATCTCTATTTATTTCTTTAAATACAAATTTCCTATCATTTATCAAACAGGCAACATAACATTTATTGGCTTTTGTAACTCTCATATTATGTTGGCATTCAAGTAATGTATTTTCATTTATTTCTTCACCAGAATTGATTCCACTATTTACGCAACAAAGTAAAATAGAATTTTCACCAACTATCTTTCTATCTACTTTACAACACATAAAATCATATTCTTCATCAATAATTGTATTTAGTTCTTTTCTTACCTTTTTGCCACTTCTTATGGTAAATTCTTTACATAAAATTTCTTTTATAGTATTGCTCCAATACATAGCTTCATATTTTTCTTTAAGATTTTCATGTCTACTTTGACATTTTTTCAATTTCTCTAGATACAGCTCTTGAATATTTTTATTTTTATTCACACCTAATATAATACCTATCTCATTCCCATAAATACATTTAAGCTCTCCTTTAACCATATTTCACCCCTTGATTAGATTTAACACTTTCAAAATTGTTATCGTTTGCAAAATTGCCATTTTAAAAATATTCGTTTATCTTGATTTGAAATAAGCACCTTATTTGTCTCAAATCTTCTGAATTAAATTTTGCCCCCCTCCCGTTTAAAGCATTGTTTATAAAAGAATATGATTTACCAAGCTTTTCTGCTAATTCTTTTTGTTTAATGTTATTGATTGATAAAAACCTTTTGAATTTGTTATACGGTTCGTGTGATTTTAACATATTATTTTCCCCCTAAGTCATAAATATCAACAACGATTTATGTCGTTATCGTTAATTTAATTATACATTTTAAAATATCTATGTCAATAAAAACATTGGTAATTTTTTCAAGTATTTTTATTGCTTTTTGTCTTTTATGATTGTATACTTATTTTTAAAGTAATCTTTTACATTGGGGTGAAAAAATATGAATATTACGGGTACAGTTCTAAAAAACTTAAGATTAAAAAAAAATATTACATTGGATCAGCTAGCAGCTGAATTAAATCAAAAGTTCAATATTAATATTACTGGAAGTATGCTTTCAAAATGGGAAACCGGTAAAGCCGCACCAGTATATGATCATCTAAAGCGTCTAGCTTCATATTATGATGTTACTACAGATTTTCTTTTAGGCTTTGATCACTATGAAAACCTAACTGGTATTAACTCTTCTACTAGTACCGACGAAACAAAAAACAAAATCCGTTATTCAAAAAGAAACAAAAAGATTGATAATATAACTAAATTATTAGAGAGTGATAAAATTACAACTAAAGACCTTTGTTTTATAGAAGATTTTATTCATCTTTTCATATCCAGAAAGGATAATAATCTATATAGATAAACAACGTGTATTCTAGGCTTATGTGGTGACTCACCGAAATAAGTAACATATTGTGTTCCGATTTCTCTGGAATTTTGATGGATGATTCTACGACTAGAAGTTGTCGCCAAAAAGCTTGCTTCAATGACATGCATTGAACAAGCTTTTTGGGACAACTTCTAGTCAAGAATCATTGCCATCAAAATTCCAATGAAACACTCCACACAATATGTTACTTATTTCTGATATAGCATTTTACTTAAGTTTAGTTAACATTCCTAGTTATTCTAATTATAAAAAAACTAGGGATTGTGATATCTATGTTGTAACCTCAAAAATAACATAGCTTTTAAACTCTGTTTATTGTACATACCTAAAAACCTATAAATTTTTTTATAAAAATTATTCCTAAAGTATTTATAAAAATCCTTTTTACTATATATCCCTTATGAAAAGCAAATTTATTTTTGGAGGGATTGTATGTGAATTATGATTACATTGAACAATTAGTTGCTAATGCTAAAGATGGTGACCTTAAAGCTAAAGAGAATTTGATTAAAGAATTTACTCCACTTATAAATTCTTTGTCAATAAAAACATTTATTCAAGGCTATGAAAAATGTGATATTAAAAATGAATGCTTTTTAACTCTTTTTAATTGCATACATCAGTATAATTTTAATACTCATCGTTTTGTTGCTTATGCCACAAATGCAATAAAAAATAATTTAAATACTTTACTTATAAGATGTGACAACCGAAAGGATATTGATGGTTTCTTCTCTTTAAGTGATGATATTGAATGTAATGTTTCACTATGTGATGATATGGAGAAAGAAAGCCTGCGTCTTGAATATAACCATATCAAACTATTATCTGCAATAAAAAATAAATTAAGTGCTTCAGAGAAGCATTTAATAATTTTTATCTTTTTTATGAAAAATACCCTTACTAATTATGCCTACTATGAAAATATATCCTATGTCACAGCTTCAAAAAGAAAGAAAAGAGTATTAGAAAAATTAAAGACTTATATTATTGGAGGTAATGAATTATGGGAATTAATGATTTAACGAGTCTTATTACTAACGCTGGATTTCCTATAGCAGTCTGTGCTTATTGTGTGACACGTTTCTAAGTGAAAAGCTTAGACATTAAAACTCTTAGTTTTAATAGAACTAATATTTTTCATGAGTAGAATGATGGAGTAACGCCCTGAAATGCTCTCATTAATACTCCGATTAGCAATTTATTG
>JARLHR010000160.1 GCA_031292145.1 Clostridium sp.
GAAAAAGAAATTATTGAACATGAGAAAACTCAAAAGCAACGAAAAGTCAAGAAAGTGATTAACAAAGAAGGCGTTGCTGAAAATGAACAAGCAATAAGAAGAAGCAAACGAGAACGACGGCCAGTAAATTTACTAGTAGATAAAAAAGGTCAATTTATTAAATATTAAAATTATCTGAGTATAAGAATATATAAAAATTATGAATTATGATACACAACAAAATGTTCAATCTACTCCTAATAACAGTGAAGGTAGCGTATCTGTATCACAGCAATGCGCTTTTTGTGCCAATGAGATCTACTTATCTAGTAATGCAGTGGTTAATTGCATAAAATGCGAAAGTAAATCGTGTATTGCTTGTGGCGAACAATTAATTAAAGAATTTGGTAATCGCCTATATCTAGTTGATTCTATGTTTACAAATCATTGCTATAATTGCAATCCTTATGAAGAAGACCCAGACCCTGCTTATGATTCAGATTCTGACTCTTATATAGTTGAACCATTAATTACTAAATCTGAATCTGATTATGAGCAGGAAATAGCTGAAATAGACGCTATGAAATTAGAAAGTCCATATGTATCTAGTGCAGAAACTGACGAAGATTCTGACTTAGATGAAGATTAATAATTATAAATATATTTTCTAAAGTATAATTATATTTATAATGCCAGTTCATAAAGGAATAGAAAAAGGTCAACCATATTTTCAATGGGGAGAACATGGAAAGAAATACTTTTATATAGCAGGAAACAAACCAACTCAAGATTATGCTAAAGCTAAAGCAAAACTTCAAGGTCGAGCTATAAAAAGACGCGAAAAGTTATTACATGATGCAGATGTAAAGTTAGTAAAGTCATACTTAATAAAAGCTGGATTTAAAATAATATAATCTAATATATCGACATTAAAAGCGCTAGTCAAGAAAATTGCACGTCTTCTTGATTTTTTCTTTTTATTTTCATAAAAGAATTTATTTTAAAATGATTTAAAGAAAAAGTGAGTATAAAATATTAATAATAAATTCTCTATAAAAATAAAATGCCAAACAATAAAAACAAAGTTAAACAAACTAAAGCAAAGAAA
>JARLHR010000161.1 GCA_031292145.1 Clostridium sp.
CATGGCCTCGTCCTGTTTTTGTTCTTCCGAATAAACTTGACCAAGAACTCTATGATATTCGGAGATGGAGGGGTTCTTACTTATAAGCTTCAATAAAATTGGCTTGGCTAAATCATATTTACCCTTTTCACACAATCTCACCGCTTTCTCAAAGTCCTGCCCCTGGGCAATAATCGAGGGGAAGTCAACCTCTATTTTGATTAGATCATCGGTAGCGGTTACTTTGGGTTTGTAAGGACCATATGAATAATAATCCGTAATTTCCTCAACCAGGATATTCCTGTCATTCCCGAACTTCTTCGCATTAGGAAAAAGATTCCAAATGAATTCATCTATTTTGTGAAGTATTATCAAATTCGTCCCTAAGTTAACAGGTTAAAATAGCTATTTTTAATAACATTTGGGTTCTAAAGATTCTCCACCTACGTATAGCCGTCCACATCATTGCTGTTGGCAACGCAAACTAAACAACAATGGTTAATTATTACGCAGTTCGTTTATAGTATTACCCTGTATGTTTTGATCTATAATCTTTCTTATTAAAGAATATGTAATTCCATATTTCGACAAGTATTTTAACCCCTTATAAATTTCAAGATCAAGATTCTCCTCTTCTTTTTCAATAAGGCGCATGTAGTTTTTTTCTTCCAATTCTGTTTCGGTGAACTTATATCGTAAAGACAAAATATCAAGAACATTTGAATTCATTCGTAGGTCGAATTTATGAAGATTTTCAGGATGGAATATTTTTATAAAATCAGATGATATTTTTCGATTTTCGATTTTGATTTTACCAGATGAAACTTCTGCTAAAAAGTTATCCTTATCCGTACCCAAAGCCGCTGCATATAAATCATGGAAAGGAATTGTGAATGAGTAAGTGTTCTTATGGTCAGTTTTTATAAAACGCGACATACCAATGAGGCGGAGTTCTATCTCTTTTAACTTAACGATTACATCAAGGATAGGATAATTTGGCTTAGGTTTAACTTTTGAAAGCAAATTATGTAAATTCTTTACGGCTGTTTTAAGCTCTTTAACTGGAATTGATAGTTGGTAGGTTTCATTCATAAATCGTTGCCCATTGAATCTTCTTATTTTCTAAAATCTAAAGAATAACTTATTAAAGAAGAATACGAATGTCTATCTGTTTAGAAAATATCTTCTAATCCTAGTTAAAAATTATTTCACCTACCCAATTGTTTCGACAAATCGATTACAAAAACTCCATTGGTATTGGAATCGTTGTAAACTCGAGTTCCGTACTTCCTAAATAAATAAATCGTGTAAATGATGTATACCCCCAAGACACTTGATGCAATGATTATTAAAGAAATAGATTCTGTCATTGCACTGAGTAATACTGTGGCATATGAGCAGATGAATCCGATTACATAGACCAATAATGATTTAAGAGTCATGATATTATTTCCGCAATAGTTAAACCTGACCAAAATTATAAAATCGGAGGAATAAATTCAAGAGAGGTTGGAAACTGAGGTAGGACAACAAGCAGGGGATAATTGTTGTCAATCAGTAATCAATTAAATATCAAATTCTGCGTTTGACCCAATTATCGTGCAGCCCACCCCATTTTGTATTTGAGTTTCCAAGACGTTGAGCCTGTCGTGGATGACAAAGTGGAATTACGTTATAGATTCTTTCTTCTATTCTTATCTCATGTTCTCTTCCATAGGAGTCGTCCATATCTCCAAATTGTAGAAGCCTTGTATACTTTTTATCATAGAATCGTAAAAACCAATATATCGGTAAATCTCCTAAGAGAATCAACGTCTCAGCACTTGAGGATATTAGTTCTTCTAAAATCTCTTGACGTCTTATTTGCGAATTAAGTTCTGACTTGGAGAATAATGGAATAGATGCTTCGCATAGATTGTAACTATGAATGATATCAGCAGTATAATGTTTTATAATCGCCTTTGCCTGGTTTTCATTGACCCTTGATTCAGGGAGTAAGTCACAAAGCCAGGTATTGTCTCTGGTTAGTTCAAGAGGCTTAAGGAATAAATCATTCAAGGCACGCCCGGAGGGACCATTTAATTTAGGATCTAGTGGTTCTGTTAACTTTCCGAGTTCCTTGGGTATGTTAATTCCAGAGATTATTTCACTTGCTTCTTCACCTGTCCAAAATATATTGGGCTCACTTGCCACAGCTAAAGCTGCAACTTTTTGTCTTCCGTTTCTATCAACCCAACGTGCATGAACTGCACTTGCATAAACTCCTAATACAAAAGCTTTCTTTGGCGTTCTGTCTTTTTGTTGAACTTTCTTAAGTCTTTCTCCAAAAGGGAAATAAAATTCATTCATTTGTTATAGTTATCAAACTTCTTCAAAATAATCTAAATCGATTCTTTTAACTTCATAGTTTCTCTTTGTGGCAACACCAATATTATTTTCAATCATCAATTCTGCTAGTTCGGTTCCGTCGATTAAAACAATTTTGGGTTCAATGCTTTCAACAAAATCGTACGCTGTCCTTGGGAAACTGGAAGTTGTTATGAATATTCCTTTCTTTGCTTTCTTTGAAAGTAATGAGCCCGCAAAATCTCTTATTTGGGATATTGGTACAGCATTTTCCCACTTTTTAGCCTGAACATAGATCGTATCTAAACCTAGTTTATCCTCCTTTATTAGGCCATCAATTCCTCCATCGTGAGATTTACCTAATATTTTACCTGCTTCCGCTCTAGAGCCACCATATCCCATGTTTATTAAAAGATCAATTACCAGTATTTCAAAAAATCTTGGAGTGCAGGATTTTATTTTGTCTATTAGATCAATGCTTAGTACTTCGACAAGTTTAGAATAAGAGGAGTCTAAGAGTTCATCAGGAGTTATTTGATCAACTACTTCTGAATGCTCAATGTTGGTAGGAGTAGTTTGTTTATTTCGGTAAGTATCTTGCCACAGCTTAAACTCAGGTATCGACTTGAGGAATTTGATATTTATTTTTTCAGGTGCGTTTGCAAGTATTTTCAAACCATTTTCTGTTATTTGATAACTTCCTCTTAATGGATATTGTACTAAATTAGCATTTTTAAGATAGGAGATGGCCCAGTATACTCTATTATCGATTTTGAATTGCGCCCCACTTGAGAGTAATTCCTTTCTCTCATCCTCTGTAAGGTTAAACTTGTCACTAATCAGTTTTTTTAATTCTAAACTTTTATGAACTTGTTTATCACCAAGCAATTGCAGAAGAGGTAACATAATCGATTGAAAATCAGGTATCATAAGAACTCACTACTTTTAATAAAAGATATATATTAAAATATTAACGCCGTACACATTCTCCATTGTCAAACCTGAAGAATCTTTCTCTGAAGTTAAAAAAGTACAAGAGAATTTGAGTATTTTGTTTTTATGATTTTAGTAATTAAGTAAAAACAGTATCTCAAATTATATAAAAATTATTTATTCTATTAGACCGTTGAAAACTCTTCTGAATCTTCATTTACAAAAGCAGTTTTATAATCTTTTGCGCTTAATACTGTATCATAAAGTCCAACATTCTCCCCTTCGTGTTTATCTATACCAACGTATTGCAAACTAGAATCTTCATACCTCTTGAACTTGTAAATAGCGTCATTCATTAAGGGTCCATTAAAGACACCTAAACTTATAAGTAATTCAAAATCTTTAACAGAAACACCAGTTACTTTTTTGAATAATCCGGGCTCCAATTGAATGATAATGTCTTTCAAACTTCTCTCTCTATAATCTGTAAGATACATAAACGCTGGGACCCTGGTAGCAAATTTTATTAGTTTTTCCTGAATTTGTCTTCTTTTACTTTTATATTCTATTTCTTCTTCGGTTAAATCTCTTTTCTCTTTGGAGCTCAATTTTCTATTATTCGCTTCTTGTTTTGTCTTTTTGATGGCATCAGACTTATTTATAATAGTTTCAATATCTTGGTTAAGGGACCTAAATCCTTCAATATTCATAAGGGCTTTCATAGCCTGTTCATTATTCATAAGTCGACGAAGTGTATAATCATCGACATTCACTAGTAAGGCGCTCTCCCAACGTCGTGCTAATAATGTAGCGGTAGTACCACTCATAGCAATATCCAAAATGCCTGCGGCATCGATTTGTCGCATAGAACTTCCGTCGTAGGCTAAAATGGGTAAAAAGTGAATAAACTCTTGAACCTTCTTTTCGGGATTAGATTCAGTTACATTTAATCGGCAACTATAATCTGCGATTTGTTTTAGCGCTCTATCAGGAGCAAAATCGAAAATGTAACATTCCTCTTTTATAATAATTTCTTTGTTTGGAGAAGTATCATCAGGATTGGTGACAGTCCAAGGAGATTGCACCCTAAAAGCTGCTTGGAAATATGTTTCAGGTGTAGATAAATTTCTTAGCATAAAAATTCCTGTCCACGGTCTAACAGTAACACCAGTTGTTAATTTTCCACATGAAAGAGTAATCGTTTTTGTTTTCAAAGGATTCCCCATTGCATTGAATACCGGAGGAAGCGCATTAACACCAATCCCTGCTGAAGCACTTGCAGCGACTACAATTTTATAATCATGGAAAAATTTATTTTGTCGTTGGGCAAGTAAATTTTCCATTGCGAAGCAGGAGGAAACACTTGGAAGAAACCAAAATGTATGAGATAATATATTTAGTAATCTAACATCAGAATAAGGCATAGGAGGTTTTTTAGCTCCAAGTTTCAGATTATCTATTGTGGTTTCAAGATAAGAGCCTCTAATTAAGTCTAACCATTTTTGTACTTCACTTTCATAAGTAAACTGAGCGGTTATACCCCTTCCAGTTGCTGAGAAAAAAACATTTAAGTCGAACTCATTAAACTCTCCCTTTAATGCAATTTCCCGTATGGAATCAGGTAACTGATAAGTCAACATAACCATCCTGGGCAGAGCATCGTACGGATTATTAGCTCCTTTCCATTTCTCCTTTGCTTTTTGTTCGTCTGAATAAGTCCAGTTAAAAATTTGCTCCTCAATAAATTCCCCAGATGTAATTGCTCTGAAAGGAGTCCCGGATAAATACAAATAATGCTGAGTTGTTATTGGCATTATAGATTCATCATAATAATCCATTCCTTCTCCCTGTGCAAAGTCATTTTCTCTAGAGTCTTCAGCCTCAAATAATTCCTTTGCACTATCTCTCCATGCGCCATAATGATATTCATCGAGTATAACGCAATCCCAATTCGTGGCATGTACCCATTCATTTTTTAATTTTATTCCACCGACTTCATTTTTGCCTAGATAATCCTGAAATGAACCAAAACAAACGAAAGGTTTATTTCTCTTTATATTACCATATTGTTGCCCACTACGAGAAATAAATTGCCATCCTTCAAAATTCACATGAGCTATTAAATCTTCCTCCCATGCACTTTGCACAGCTGGCTTAAATGTCAAAACAAGTATTTTTCTCCATCCCATTTTTAATGCTAATTGATATGTAGCGAATGTTTTACCAAAACGCATTTTTGCATTCCACAAAAAATGCGGTACCTTGTCAGGATCTTCCTTCCTTATTTTATTAAAATAATTAGCTGTTTTTTCAACCGCCTGTTTTTGTTCAGGCCGCATTTGGAAATTCAGATATCTGTCTTCTTCATTAACTTTATTACACCGAATCGCGTGAATTGCAGCCTTAACGTCATTTACACGACATTCAAACCATTCACCTTTGGGATTGATAAAACCTTTTTTCCTTATATATCTATGAATTTCGTGGTCAGTAAATACAGTTCCGTTATCTCGCATTGCGGATTCTTCCAAAACAATTTTATAAGGCAATGGGCCTGGTTTTACTATATTATACTGTAGTCTTACCCTATCACCTACATCCTTATTTGTGAACCCAATTTTAAGTAATCCCGAGTATTGAGGATTGGAGTCTTCATAGGCATAAATAGTTGGATTGGTATTGGGACGAGGCGGGAAAAATTTTACTTTATCCATCGGTCTTTTTACTTGTTGTATTAGTAATGGTTTTGTTTAATTTCATCAGGATATTCTAGAATCAATATATTCCCAATCTTCTTGAGAAAGTCCCCATTTCTTAATTAACGTTTTATCAGTATACTCCCCGCTATATTTCCCTAAATCTGGTATTAAAAAGAAATTCTGCCGAGTAACATCTTGCGATATTACTGTTTGTAATAAAAGGAATCTTACCGTTTTAGTTAAAAGGTATGACTTGAAAGATATTACCTCCGCTTTAGTTGAAAAAGCGCAAGCAACTATCCATGATTCAGTACAACATTCTCCTGGTTTTGCTATTCTAATATTTCCTTCATAATAAAAACCAATTGATTTAGAAAAATCAGTTTGGCCAGCTATTGGGGCTTTTGGAATTAAAAGTTTCCATTTATCAAGTAACTCTTTTCCATCCGAGATGTCCGAGCTATTTGCGAATTGCAAACCAATTCTCTGTATAAACCAACATGGGGTCCCCTTCTTTTTAGGCGCATAATTTGTTGGAAGCCCGAAAGGTTTCCTTGACGATACAACACTATCAAGACATCTTCCTTCATCTTCGGCTTTCGTTGAAACTTTTTTAATAATTGGAATTGCACGACTATCACGTATAAAGATTGGAAACTCATTTAGTTCCCTAAGGAAATTATTTGGTTTATTTCCACGCATTGATATTACTTCACAATTCCCAAGATTATCTCTATCCCAAAGGAAATAACATATTCCTCCAGCAACGTCAACACCAGGGAAAATATCAGAAGAATTCTCATAGTCAACAATTTTTCTTATTCTTTTATCATTTAGCATATCAGTACGAAAATCATTTAAGCCCTTTCCACCAGCAAACCATCTCGAAGGTATAATCATCACCAAATATCTTGGTTGTAGCTTTTTTGCCTGCTCAACAAATTTATGATAAATTGGGCCAGCGCTCCTGCCATGCCCGCCGTCGCTTAATTGGTAAGGCGGATTTCCAACTATTACATCAAATTTCATATTCTTAAAAATCTCTTCTGGTTTATTAGTGTGAATAAATTGATATGCGTATGTTTCTAGTTCCTTTCCGCGATCATAAACATCAATTGAAGCACCGCAAAAGGAGCAATTTTTATTTTCCCATTTATGATCGATTCTGGAAAAGAGTATATTTCCTTCTTCATTACGGAATTTGGTACAAACAGAGTATTTATTATTAGCAGTCTTAGAGCAGTACAAACTTCTTCTTGTTAATAATGAAGTTAACTCCGTTACAGCAAGGCCATATAGTTGCTTTGAAAAAATATGGTTAGCTCTTTCCTGTCTATCAGGAATTTCTTTTTCTAACCCTTCCATCAATCTTTTCGCAATCTCTCTAAGAAATACTCCAGTTTTACAAACGGGGTCTAAAAACTTTGCATTTTTATCTTTCCAAAGTTCAGCTGGGAGCATATCCAGAATGTCATTTACCAGATTTGGAGGGGTAAAAACCTCATCATTACTTAGGTTAGCAAGACAGGATAATACATCAGGATTGTAAGTTAGTTGTATCATATTCCATTAGTTTTAATATGTGAATAAGAGGATATTCGGCTACTGGTTGTGGAATAAAAACACCTAATCCTAGATCTGAGAATAAATCAGCCTCTTTATTTAGTAATTCTTCCATCTTAAAATCTCTGCGTTTAACAAATCCGCGGCTAACTGAGCTCCATTCAGAAAAAATTAAAGGATCGCCTTCCTTTGTTTTCAATGTAAGAGCATTCCCTAATAATATATTCTGTTTAAGTATAAAGTAAGCTGCTTTTGGGAAAGATTCCTTGCATTTACTTTTATAATGAGATTTATACTCAACCATGAACTGTTTTAATAACCTATCCCTGCATTCATTAACATTGTCAGAAAGAATATCAATTCCATAAACACTTGTTAGTGCAATTAAGGCATATCGCTCCCATTCAGTTTGGCTTTTCTTGTAACGATATGTAACTATTTCCATTTTTCTTCTTAATACTTCGGAAAGAAAATTGCCATTACCACAGGCAGGTTCTAAGAAACGAGATTCAATATTTTCTGTTTCATGTTTCACTAAGTCTAACATTGCATTTACTTCTTGTTCCGAAGTAAATACCTCACCATGATCATTTACTCTTTTTTTTGATCTTAATTGATTTGATCTTTTGTTCATTTTCGTTTTTATACCTTTATCCGAAGCCTACCTATATGAGTATATAAAAATACCTACTTTTGAAGTAGTTACAAAATAAAACATAAGTCATCAACTTTGGCAATCGAAAGTATTAACTATTAGTAATTGCATTCTTATAATGATTTAGGTTTTGAGTTAGGTTATATTTTAAGCGACTTTTTGGCATAAGAACCTTGTTAATTAACAAAC
>JARLHR010000162.1 GCA_031292145.1 Clostridium sp.
AATATTGCATATGTAAATGGTGAGAAAATTAATGTCGATATACCTGATTCAACTTCATATGTACATATTACTGATTATAAAGATGAAAAGATTTTACTTGATGTAAAGGCATCCGGGAATAATTTCTTATTCCTTGGAAATACCTACATGGTTAAGGGATTAGATCTTAATGTGTTTGGAATTCATCTCTTCTCGTCTGAATTGTGGAAAGCATATATCGACGGCAATAAAACAAATATTTATAAAGTTAATCATGGGTTCATGGGGATCATAGTTCCCAAGGGTATACATAAAATAGAATTTAATTTCAATCCAACCAGCTTTATGCTGAGTAAATACATTGCCTTGATCCTTAGTTCATTAACTCTGGCAGGAATTTTCGTAACATTTATTATTTCATTGCGAAAGAAAAAGAATCCCTCTCTCTGATAATTAACACAGTAGAGATGTTCTCTCGTATTTATGAGTGATAAGGGCGTAGTGGCCAGTAATACAAATTCTTTTTAGATATTACAATATCTCATTAATTGAATTGATTACATCCATTCCCGATGGTTCTATTAGATTAGTACCTCTTAATATTTTACAACGTTCGATAACACTGCTTGCGGCTCTAAATATCTGAATAGCAGATGCAGCCATCATATTAGCACACTTTAACAATCCTCCATCATTGCCGACGATCAAGCGCGAATTTTTAATAAGATGCAGAGTTTCAAGGAAGGTTAATTTTCCACAGTAATTAGAATGAGAATGTCCGGCAGCAATTTTATCCGCCTCACTAAATTCTTCTTTGCTACCTACAAATGCTATTGAGTACTTTTTATCTAATAATTTTATCACTTCAGCATAATAAGGATAATCTTTACCCGGTTCGTTAAAACTATGAACCTGAAACAGAATATCATACTCAGGCATTATATTGGAAATTGGGGGTAATTCTAATATAAAATCTGAGGATTCGGCATTCCATAGAGAAAGATTACTTAACATTTCATGTTTAAATTCATTGGTGGGACAAGGAATATCAAACAACCAGCTATATTTTAATCTTTCGTTCCAGATATGCCCGATTCTATTTGGAATTCTCAACTCTATAATTTTTTTAACTTCTTCTGTCCTTTGGCAAAGAAAATTATTTATTGAAGTTTTATAATTAAGATTTCTTA
>JARLHR010000163.1 GCA_031292145.1 Clostridium sp.
GAAGAAGATGAATTCGGTAAAATGTCCTATGGTTATTTCATTACATTGATAGATCACATCAAAACATACATTAATAAAACATTCAAGAAAGAAAAATCAAATAGTTTGAATGTTTCAACATTATGTAATTTTTGGGAGAAAAGAAAAATAATTACATCAAAATCAAAATCAAAGAAATCAAGTGGTAAAATGGTATTAGCGAAAATGTCACATAGTACAGAAAGTGATGATTTTGAAATGATACAAATTGGATGGGCAATGTCAAGGTTAGTTCCAGTAAAAAACATTGAAATTAGTGATATTTTTAGAGATTCGATAAGTGATATTTATGTCAAAGAGTTTATGTTATTCTTCCAACCAAGTAAATATCAAAAAGTAAAATCTTATTCAGCTGGAACTGACAAGCATAATGATTGCTTTTATAATTGCATTCTACAAGCTCACAATTTTGATAAAGAAATGTTGCCAAAGAAAATTAGAGAACCACATAAATTAAAATCAGTGTTTGGATATGAAAGAGATGAAAAAATACCTTTGGATGATCCAGCTTTACTTATTGAATGTGAATCATTGTTAAAATGTTCATTTCAAATTGTGGGAGATTATCAATACAGTTCTAAAATTATCAAACATAAAAATATTTTGTTGCAGTATAAAGATGAACATGTTAAATTATTATGTAATGATGAAAAGAAAAATACAAAAGGTCTTCATTTTAAAGAGGTTAAACCAAATGAAGTAATTATGTATTGCTTTGAAAAAAATACATTTCAAAAAGATAGTAAGATTAAGATTTACAAAGATAGTAAAACTGAAATTGTTACAGAGGAACAAAGAAATGAAATGAAAGAATCTAATAAATATATCATGGTTAAATGTGAACCAAATGATAATCTTGCAAAGCAGTATGCAAGATATATTAAAAAAGCTGATTATTTCAAAGACAAAACTAAAGGCTTGATTAATTATTACAAGTCAAGTTATGAAGCTTTACTATCTTTGGATTTGTGGAGGGCAAAAAGTGTGCACTGTGCTAAACATGAAGAAATACAGCTATGGGAACAATTTCCATTACGACAAGCATTATTAGGAGGTTGTCATTATGCAGAAGCAGGAAAACATAAAAATTGTATTGATTATGATATGAACATTATGTATTTGCATTATATGAGCTCACCTAAATTTTCATTTCCAACAAAACAAGGGACACTACAATATTTATCAACAAAGGAATTGAATGACATAGGATTCTTTAAATTTGGTTTGTATAAATGCACAATTCAAGAAAA
>JARLHR010000164.1 GCA_031292145.1 Clostridium sp.
CCTCGTGCCATCATCACAGGAATATTAATTCCAATAGCACAATGTCCTTTAGTTTGTGTTATTTGAAAGTCTTCATCTATGCTATACGAGCTGCACCAACCTATATATGTTCTTTTATTATTATTTATACAGATTTGAAAACTTGTCCGCAAATCACTTTCATCTTTTTGTTGCTTAACCAGTAAAAGCATTTTACTTTTATATCTTTCCAAATCTCTTATTAGTTCATCTTTTTCTTTTCCCTCATATTCCCATGGTGCATCCCATAATTGCCAGTCATTTTCGACTGTTTCCCAATAAATTCTATCTTCAATATCCGATTGGATAAAATCACGTAAAATAACCAAATCGTTTTTTAATTCCATTATTTAGATTCCCCTTTTATTTATTCTGCACAAAAATAGAATTTTTTACAAATTACCATTATGTATCAACTATAACATATTTTGTATGATAGGTATTCTTAAAATTTCATTTAGGGGGGAATTTACGTTTAAAAGGGGCTAGCTGTGTCAGCCTCTCAAATAAAAAATCCCCCAAAATAAGGGGGGATATAAAAAATATCACAAATTCATCTAGAATGATGTAATATTTCAATTTATTATTTATTTGTACTGATACACAATTCATGAAGAATGCGTCATAACGTTCCGTACTCCAGACGCCGCGACCCTTAGCGCGACGCCGATTAGGGTCACAGGTGTGCTTTGGCTCTCTTCTTAAGCCAAAACGAACTGGAGTATTTTGTTATACGAAGGTTACTGTAATCTCAACTTTAATATTTAAAACTCATTCTATTTCACAAAATTATATTAAAAAGTTATGATAACATTCCCTATTTTTTGACCAATTGTAACATAATTATATGCCTCATGGATTTTATCCAATGGATATCTTCTATCTATCACTGGCTTGAATTTTTCTTTTTCAATTAAGTCTTTGATAAAAAGTATACTCCTCTTTATATCTGTTGGAACTGGGAATATGACTTTTTTACTACAAATTTTTGACGTAATAAATACTAAGAAAAGATTCTGTGCCATATAACCTAATTCTGATGATATATAAACGCCATTTGGCTGCAGCACTGGTTTGCATTTAGTAAAAGAACTTTTTCCAACTGCATCAAAAACGAAATGATATTTTTGAATATCTTGAGTAAAATCTTCTTTTGTATAATCAATTACTTTATCAGCACCTAAAGATTTTACTAATTCTATGTTTTCTGTACTACATACAACAGTAACATAAGTACCAAAGTATTTTAGAAATTGTACAAGTGATGAACCAATTGCTCCCGTTCCGCCATTAACTAGAACTTTTTGGCCACTTCTAAGGTTCACTTTATTGATAAAATTATAGGCATAATGAGCACCTTCAAGACTAGCTGCAGCCTCCTCATAAGATAATTCTTTCGGTATTATAGCTACTGCTTTATCTTCTGATACTGTCATATATTGAGCATGAGATCCTAAACCAGTATCATTAAACCCAAAAACCCTATCACCGATTTTAAAATATGTTACATTTTTGCCCACAAATTCAATTTGACCGGCAAAATCCGTTCCCGTAATTGGAGAATTTGGCTTTAACAAACCAGTAAAAAATCTCATTATGAATGGTTTTCCCGAAAGTATTGCACAATCTGTTCTATTTACAGTTGTTGCATATACTCTTATTAAAATCTCATTATCCTTAGGAGTAGGCACATCAACTTCTTTCATTTTCAGGACATCAGATAATCCGTATTCTGTCCGTGTAATTGCTTTCATTTTATTTGATTCCATCTTTTTCTCCCTCAATAAATTAAATTTATATTTTTTTAAGAACATATTATTTATTTTCGACACTCATAAATAAACATCTATAAGTATCTTGATTATTAATAGAATTTATTATTATAACACCTTCATTTTTATCAATAATTATTTCCACTTTCGTATAACTTATAAATTCCCGCAACATCGGTATCGGCATATTACAGAACATGGAATTATAGCCGACGTTACTGTCGGAAAACCTTATTATAGTTGTATTCTTTTTCTCTTTCTGCTTCAATACTTAAGTTAATTATATTGCTTTTCTGCAGATACAATCCAGTAAAAATTGTAAGAATACTTGCAAATTTATAACAAATAAAAGACATACTATTTCATTGGAGCAAACCTCAAGTTAGTTCGCATAAAATTACTCATATGCTTTATAAGAAAATTCTTTAATAAATTTATTGTATATTATACTTATTTTCCTTATGCTCTTAATCTAAAGTTATCCAATATCTTTGTATAATTCTGTTTCCTTCTGCTGTTTCATCTTCCAATTTTCCACCATTATTAATTATAGTCTTTGCAGATGCAATATTATTTTTGTCGCAAGTAATTAATATTTTTTTAATATTTAATTTTAAACATTCTACTACGGCTAATGCTAACATTTCAGTTGCGTACCCTTGCTGTCTTTCTGCTTTCCTAATACTATACCCTATATGTCCACCGAAATTTAACAAATAATCATTTAAACGATGTCTAATATCAATCATACCAATTAAACAATCATCTTTAGTAGAAACAGCCATATATGTAGTTGCAGGAACTAAGCCACCTCTTACAGTCTCCTCGCTTAAATTATCACAAATTGCATACCATTCCTCAAAAGTTTCAGCATTTCTCAAGCCAGCAGTACCATGCATACTATCTCCATTTTCAATAAATTCTCTCCTATACTCCATAAGTTTTTCTTTATACTCTGGTGTTGGTAAAATCAATTTCAATCTGTTCATTTTTTCCTCCAAATTATGCAAATAGTTTTTAATTGTTTATATAAGAAAACTTTATAAGCTAATCCGTTTTATGTAACATTTATTGATAGCTCCTCAAATTTTTGAATAAGTTCTTCGTAATTTCTTTCATCATGATTAAAATAAACAACATTCATTTCCATGCGTTTAGGGACAATAAGATTCTTTTCTTGATTATCAATGAATACACACTCATTAGCATTTACATTTAAACAATCTATAGTTTTTTCAAAAATTACATTGCAGTCTTTTCCTGAACCAATTTCCGATGATATAGTAATTATGTCAAACAACTTGTCCCAGTTGTAATATTTAACAATACTATCTATGCGGTCTTTCTTATTATCAGTAACCATACCAATTTTATAGTTTTGTTTTTTCAATTTACCTACAAGTTCTATCATTTTATTATCTATAGGTGTATTAAAAAAAGATTCATTCAATATATTAATATCAATTTTACTATTTAGTTCTCTACATAATGTTTCCCAAATATCTTCATGTTTTATTTTCCCATATAAAAGGCCATCATTATATTTATAATATTCTTTTTTAAACAGCTCTAAATCTATTCCAGTCTTTTTACTAATGTATTCACATATTGACTGTGAGCCAGTCCCATCGGTAGTTAATACCCCATCAAAATCAAATAATATTGCTTTTATCATATATACTCACTTCCCAATAAATCCATATTTGCCAATGCAAATCAACATATTAATATTATACCTTAATATACTTAAATTAGGTATGAAATAAATATATTCCTTACTCTACCTCCCATTTATAATGACTCACAAAAAATCACACATATCATTAAATTTATTTCATGCATTTGTCCTGATTATCAATCATGTGCCGTTTATGCTGATAGAGATAAATGTTATAATATATAATAAAGTGAATTTATAGGAAATAATAAAATAAGAATCATTATATGATTGTCTTGGAGGATGTTTTATGCGCAAGCTAGTAAGCATTATTTTGATTTTAATTGTTTCATTTCTATTGGCAATAAGAGTTTATTCAACAATAGAGAGCGAACTATCAGAAACAAAAATTGAACAACTAAAAAAGGTACAAAAAGAAGATTATTTAAAATCTGTGAGATTTGAATTAAATTTAGATGATAAATCGTATTATTATAAAAATGTTGAGGATAACACTGACGGGCGTATAAATGGACAAGATGAAGATTTAAAATATTCTAGTTATTTCATTTCAAATAATTTAGAATATGTAAACACGCAACTAAATGAGAAAGAGATACATTTATACTGTGATGTTCCTATAGATAAAAATAGTAAAGATTATATTAGGTCTTTTGGAGCAAACGAAAATATTTATGTATTTCCATTTGATAATAATACAACTGTCTTTATATCAGTTGAAAGTGGTAAGCCAGCAGAATCTCCTACTTGCTACATATTGGACTTAAATAATAAAACAGTTATTTGGACTGAGAGTAATTACTTTGCTAATGCTTATTATAGATCATCTACCAATACAGTAATTGCTACTCATAATATTCGTCCAACAGATACAATCTGGGGTGAAATGAACTATGAAGATTATGAAATAAATATATCTGGGGAAATGTGTAAAATTGAAACAAAAAAATAATATAATTTTATACTCCGTTATTCATTTCCTTCTACCATCTAAACTTACGCAGTCAAAACCAACCCTATCAAATTTATCTCTAATTTCCTCTAAATCTCCTATTGCTCGATCAACCACATTCCATGGTTCTGTATGTTGTAATTCTTTATAAGGAAATTCTTTCACCATAGTGCATCTTCCGTTCCTTATGCATTAATACGTTTTATAATACCATCTGCCTCACATCTCAAGTTATACATAAATTTAACTAACTGATGTTCATCCTCTGGTATTTCAATTTCCAAAAGTTTTCTTTTCCCAACGCGTCTATCAATTAAAGCCAATGCCTTAATTAAAATATTCTCTGATAGCAAAGCTTCTCCAATTGATAAGCTAAGGTATTCTTTAAGACTCTCACGAAACTCTAACTCCTGAAAACTCCCTTGATTCCATAGCTCTTTTCTACTTGTTTCTTTCTGAAGCGTAATCCATCTATCAGTATTAACTTCAAAAATCTCATTCTTGTCGACAAGAATTGCTCCCCTTGCCCGTTCTGGACTGCCTCCACACTTATACCATGTTGTAAACAACTCAACCCTCACCTTAAGAGAATCACAAAAAAAGCTTTCGACTTGACTCTTTAGTTTATTCCATTGCATTATATATCTCTCCTAACTTACTTCGAATTTGATTACTCTGTTATATCACACATAAAGTTTGATATCTATTTAAGTAACGTCTTTAATTTCAAGCATCCGTTTATTATATTAACTGCCCACGAATTCGTGGGCAGTTAAATTACGCCAATTAAATTCATGCATTACAAGTCCAAAATTTTAAAGACACTTAAATACATCCCCTATTAAATATAATATAAGAATTTTGCTTCATATTACCAATTGTTTCTATGTAATACTGATTCTAATTGTACCTCTTTTTGTGGAATGATTTTAGCATTAGAATCCTTATATCCAAATGGAATTATTGCTGCTACTTCAAGCTCTTGTGGAATATTTAAAATCTTCTTTATTGCAGATGTATTTTGTGGAATACAAGTAACTCCAAAAACTCCATCTTCACATAAACTTAACAATATATTCTCTATACAACACCAGACTGAAGCTAAGCAGTTTAAATCATACACTTTTTTACTTTCACTTATCTGTGTCTTTGGTTTATATACCATAACTAATACTTCAGGTGCAGTTAATAGCATTCTTTTCTGTTTTGGTATTGCCTCCAGATACATACTCTTTGCAAGCTCATCATGGCCCTCAAATTTTTGTTTTAATTCGTCAGTTACTTCTTCTATCATATTTTCTGTTTCTATTAAAGCTAGTCGTATATTTGGGTCTTTAACTAAAATGAAATCCCATTGTTTAAGGTGATTGTAGCTTGGTGCCTTCAATCCTAATTTTAATGCTTTTTCAATAATTTCAAAAGGTACTCCTACTTTAGAGAAATCTCTAACTGATCTTCTACTATTTATAGCTTGTATTAAATCCATTAATATCTCCTTCCTAAATATAATACTAATTTCTGTTATTCTGCTCCTAAGAATTTATGAAATTTTTCCATATTTAACCTGAACGTTAAATCATCATAAATTTCTCCACGTACTTTATGAATATTAGGTTTACGCATACATTCTTCAAAACCTATTTTATTTGCAAGGCCTATCATTCGTTTATTTCCAGACCATGTTTGAGTATAAATCTCATTTATCTCATTGCTTATCAAGTAATGTATAAATAGTACCAGTGCAGAAGTTGCAAAGCCTTTGCCTCGTGCCATCATCACAGGAATATTAATTCCAATAGCACAATGTCCTTTAGTTTGTGTTATTTGAAAGTCTTCATCTATGCTATACGAG
>JARLHR010000165.1 GCA_031292145.1 Clostridium sp.
AACACTAGCCAGATTAGTATCACTAAATATAGAGCTAGCAATCCTCTAGATATCATTTTCCCTTTATAATCTCTTCTAATTCTTTTTTGTGAATTTTCTTTAGTTGTTTGATTGGATGCTGTCATTTTCTATAATCTCCTTTACCTTTTGTATTACATTTCAAATTGATATAGATGTAAAATCTATTTTATTTTCGTATGAGAGAAACCCTCTTTCTAAAATTACGAAAAACTATCAGATTCGATAACTTCATTCTACCAAAATGAGATAGACTTTTTTAAATAAATACTTATAAATTTCTTAAGGTTTTCTTACGAATGTTTTATTTTTAGGTATTTTCAATAAACCCTGAATAAATTAATGTCCCTCGGGGAGACCTTATCTTAAATCTGCTCCCATGCTTTTATATCAAATGATGCCAAGTCCAAGTAATAGAATTTATAATAGAAAGTTCTTCAACTATCATTTTACCGTCCTCAGAGTACGCCTCAATAGCTTCAAACAATAGCCACTTATTAATTATATATATCTTTCATAAAGGTTTATAAACTTTTGAATTTATGATAGAATCAATTGTAAAATTGCAAAAGACACAATCTAAATAACTATAAAATTTATTTTAGTTTAGGCACAATCAAAAAATAATAAACCAGTATGTTTGAATATTTGGTCTGTTATTTTCTTTCATGTGTCTTAATCATATGAAAAAACGAGGTAATAACATGATAAAAATTGATAACTTGTCGTACTCATTTCCAAATAAAGATCTCTATCATAATATTTCATTTACTTTAGAAAATGATCAGCATTGTGCTTTTATAGGTTCAAGTGGTAGTGGAAAAAGCACACTGGTAGATATAATTATGGACCCAGAAAGATATATGTTCGATGGTAAGTTAGAGATAGATCCAAACTGTAAAATCGGATATGTAAGTCAATTCTATCAACTAGATAAAACAAAAGAAACTACAGTTTTCGAATATCTATGTGAAGATTTTAATAAATTGCAAAATGAAATAACTTCTATTTGCAGCTTAATGGAAACATCTTCTGACATGGATACTTTACTTGAAAAGTACCAAGGAGCTTTAGATGCACTCGATGCAACATTTGGAGATGATTTTGAAAGTGATCTTAATAAGAAATTAAATCTAGCAAATTTAAATAGTCTTAAAGATTCAATGATATCTGAGCTTAGTGGTGGAGAGTTTAAGCTTATTCAAGTAATTAAAGAGATGCTTAATAGACCAAACCTAATGATTATGGATGAACCTGATGTATTTTTAGATTTTGAAAATCTTAATTCTCTTAGAAATCTAATTAATTCTTACAAGGGAATAATGCTCGTCATAACCCACAACAGATATCTATTAAATCATTGTTTTAACAAAATTATACACTTAGAAAATCATGAGCTCCAAGAGTTTGATGGAACATATATTGATTATAACTTCACATTACTTCAAACTAAAATCGAATTGCAAGAACTGGCTATTGCTGATGATGAAGAAATTGAGAGAAACGAACGCATAATCAAGAGACTAAGAGATAGAGCAGAAGTTTCAGGTGAAACTGCTGCTGGAAGATATCTAAAAGGTAAAATGAAATTTCTAGAAAGATTAGAAGCTCGTAGAATAAAAACTCCTTTTGTTGAAATTAAGCAGCCTTATATCCGTTTAACTACTAAAAATGCTGTGGAAGAAAAAACAGCTTTAAAAGTTAATAATTACAGTGCTGGCTTTGATGATATACTTTTAGAAAATGTTAACTTTGAGATTAAATCTAATGATAAAGTAGCTATCATCGGGTTAAACGGTACTGGGAAAACTACTTTACTCAAAGATATCTATAAAAATAATAATCCTTCTATTGAAATAGACTCTGACATTGAAGTAGCTTATTTATCACAGATTCAAGGCGAGATATTAAATGAGTCCAATACAATACTTGAAGAATTCCTAGATGCAGGATTTAAAACTTATGATGACGTTGAATGCTATCTTTCAAACTATGATTTTGACGAAGAACTACTTAACCAAAAAATAGAATCTTTATCTGGTGGAGAAAAAAACATACTTCAATTAGCCAAAATTTCTGCAAGCAAAGCGAATATGCTGCTTTTAGATGAACCAACAAGCCATTTAGATACATATTCACAAATAGCCCTTGAAGAAGCCATAAAAAAATATAACGGTGCAATTTTAATGATATCCCATGATTACTATTCTATAATAAACTGCGTAGATTATGTTTTACTTATTGAGAATAAAACAATCAGAAAAATGAATATGAAAAAATTCAAAAAGATGATTTATGCCAAATACTTTGATAAAGACTATTTAGAAATTGAGCAAAAGAAAATAGAATTGGAAATGAAAATATCCATATCCCTCAGAAATACTGATTTTGAACGTGCAAAAGCTTTATCTGAAGAGCTTGACGCGCTTATTAAGATGCTTTAGATTCATATACCAAAAACGAGTAGTTTTGATAATTGTACTTGCATTATCAATGAAAATAGATGGCCGAGACCATCTATTTTTTTGCTATATTATCTGCCAACCTATCACAGTCCTTGTTACCCACACTAAGCATTTTCATTTAACTGCAATTTTTAAATTTTTCCAAAAACTACTTTACCTGTCGTAGTAATTGTGTTATACTTTACTACGACAGATGAAGTAATAATTATATTAAGGAGGAATACATTTGATTAGCAGCGATGTTATAAGAGGTTATAATGATACCATTATACTCAGTCTCCTTTTGCAGAGCGATTCCTATGGGTATGAGATTTCAAAAAACATCCGTTCCATTTCAAATGAACAATATATTATAAAAGAAACTACTCTTTATTCCGCTTTTAACAGAATGGAGAAGAATGGATATATTCAATCATATTATGGAGAAGAATCTCAAGGAAAACGGCGAACCTATTTTCGAATTACGCCAGCAGGTATCGAATACTATAAGGAAAAATGTGATGAATGGAGAATAACCAAAGATGTTATCAATAAATTTGTAAAGGAGTTAAATGAAAATGGAAACTATTAAAAATTATCTAGAAAACATGTTTCAAGCATTACCTAAAACTGAAGAAATCCTTAGATTAAAAAATGAACTTTTATTAAATATGGAAGAAAAATATAGCGAACTAAAGTCACAAGGAAAAACAGAAAATGAGGCTATTGGAATTGTTATTTCTGAATTTGGGAATATCGATGAATTATTAAATGAAATGGATATTGACCTTACAAATAAAGATGAACTTAAAAATGAAAACCTCGAAGTTGTCACATTAGAGGAAGCTGAAAAGTATATATCATTAAAGAAAAAAGCTTCTGTTTTAGTTGGCATTGGCGCATCACTTTGCCTATTAGGTTGTGCATTAATAATTTTATTACAGCAGCTTGCTGATGATAAGATAATCTTTCAAGCCTTTTCAAAAAATACGCAGCAGAATTTACCTGTTATATTTCTTTTTGTATTTATAGTTGCCGCAACAGCATTATTTATATATTCTGCAACGTTATTTGAGAAGTATAAATATATTGATAGTGGTGATTTTTATATTGATAACATGACAAAATCACTTTTAAATAAGGAACGAGAAAAATCCCTAATTTCAAGAAAAATTGCTATGATTATAGGAGTATGCCTTTGTGTATTATCTCCTACAGCCGTTTTAATTGGTGACATGTTTGGTATAGGCGGCTCAAACTATGGTGCCTTTGTTTTACTATTAATTATCGCTATAGCAGTATTTTTATTCATTAGGTTTGGTTCAATAGATCGTGCTTATAAGAAATTGTTAATGATAAATAAATATTATACAACAAACACTCAAGGTAACAGAGTAATTAAAGCTACATCTAGGATTATTTTTCCTCTTGCAACTTGTGTTTTCCTAATATGGGGATTCTTATTCCACGGCTGGTCTATTTGTTGGATTGTTTATCCAATTACAGGCATTTTATTTGGTGCTTTTGCTAGAACTTATAATTTGCTCAACGGAAATAGATAATATTAGCTTTATTCTTGTATAATATTTGATTGTGCCAATGTAACAAGGACTTACTTTATAACAGTAAGTCCTATTATTTATGAACATATATCAACATTATTGATCGTGTTAATTATAATGTTGATATAAAATAAAGTACAATTAGAGATATTGGTATAATTAAATCTGGTAATATCATAAAAGCATTTCCTGGCTTAAAATTTTTGCTTTTTATCATTTCTTTTATGTGTACTATTGTTGCCCCAATAAATAATGCACTAAATGCTATTATTGTTGCTAACCAAAAATCTTTACTCATCCAAATGCATAATATTCCCAAGATTCCATATCCTAATTCAGCATATCCTAACTCTTTTTGAAATGGACTTCCTTTTTCCCATCCTATATATTCTGCAACCATGTCTGATTTAAGTACATGTCCCAAGAAACCCTGAATGCCTGTTAACGTTACTGTTATCACTAATTGATAAAACAGCAAATTTGCAAATATTGCTTGTACACTTCTTATTGCAGGGTTAATTATTGTTGTTACGATTCCTACTATAATTCCAATCAACCAAAAAATAAAAAATATCATATTCTTATAACCTCTCAATTTCATTACTTAATTTTTATTCCTTGAGAGTAATTATAAAGTCTATTGTTACTATAGAGTCAACTTGTTTTTTATAGGAATTTGAATTTCTGTAATAAAATCATCAGGATTTCTAGTTATCGAAATATCTATATAGTATACCTCCACTGGATTCCCTATTACACTAAGTTTATTGTTATTGGCATATTCTATTAATTGACCGTAAGTTTTAGGCTTATTATTATGGGCTCCTAAGTGAATTTTGCTCAAATAGTACCCACCTTGTATTATTTTGCAATTTTCCTCTGATGTACATGTTTCTTCAATCTCAATACAAAGTTCAATATCACAAGGTTCTCCCAAAACTCTTTCTCCATGATATATAGCCATTGGATTTCCTATAGTAAAGTACTTTTTCATCCCTATTATTTTCATAGCATCATTAAATAATTTAGTGAATCCATTTTCATTTAGTTCTATAGTCCTTCTTAAATAAATAACATTTCTTATTGGAATTTTTTTTATCTCTATACATGAAAAATCAGCATTTTGGTGCATGTTAATATTATCAATGTATAATTTTAAGGTTTTATCAGCATACAATAATTCGTTAATTTGTTCTCTAATCTCTTGTCTTTTTTGATTAAATATAGACTTTATTCCTGACATATCATTTTTATGTAAAAACACATCTATTTCACTTAATGATAAACCTAATGAAGCCATTTTTTGAATTATCATAACAATAACAATTTGATTAGTACCATAGAATCTGTACCCTGTTTCCGTATCTATAAATTTAGGCTTTAAAATTCCTATTTTATCATAATAGCGCAATGCCTGAATTGAAACCGAACATATTTTTGAAAATTTACCTATGGAAAACAATTCTTCATCCATAAAAGCTACCCCCTAAATATTGCATTTCACTGTTTATATGTAAAATATAATCATTTATAGCTTATAAATCAATAGGCTTATGTCTAGATATCAGAAAGTGTAATTTTTATTAACTCTTCACTACGTTTCCTAATGCTCAATTAGGTGATATATTATAATAGAATTAGGCATATTCAAATAAATAACAATTCAGCATTATGACTGAGCTTGCTATGACTTTTGTAAAAAATTCTGCCAACATTTCTTTTACGGCAAATTTAAATTATAGAATATTCAAAACATTCCGAATATGATATAATAAGATAAAAATATATAAAGGTGGTATGTCTTATGGAAAAATATAGAGAACATGAAATAATCGTAATACCGAATGATGAAAGTCAATACCCATATAAGGCAATTGCAAGAATAGGTGATAATGAAATAAAACATAAGGGACAGAGTAAGTCTATAGCAATTGATTTAGTTAAGCAAAGCATTAATAAGTTAGAATCAAAACACATACTTTAGCTGTAGTATATGGAGATTCCAATAAATAAAAATTGGTATATTTAAAATATAAGGCATCGAATCTACATTAAAACCCTCGACCAATGTCGGGGGTTTTACCTTAGAAATAGAAAAGTTGCGCTGATACTTATGGTTCGCTGACAACTCTAAGTTTGCTAACTTCATCTACTGTTAATCCTGTTTTTAATGCTATTGTTTCATTATCCAAAATATCAAGAAAATTTTTCTCGATTTCTATAGCTTTCTTTTTTCACCTTTTAAGAATATCTTAGAATTACAAGAACATACTCATATATGTTCCCGGTACTAAAATAAATATGCTCATTTTTTAACGACGATAAAAATGTAGTGGTTAAAATTATAGTTATAAAATGCAAGCACACTTCTTTTTTAATTCCTTATAAAAAAATTCTGTTGTAGGAATTTTCATTTCACAGTTTGCTGCTAATTCAAGTAATTTTCCGGAGAATACCTCTAATTCATTTTGTCTTCCTGCAGCAATATCTCTCTTTAAAGAACTTGTTGCTAATTCAGACTGATTGTACATTATATGATTAAAATGTACTTCTTCTAAATTATCAGCAATGTTTATTTTTAACCTTCGTGCCACTCTGCAAGCTTCTTCAAGGAGTGATTTCATCTGGAGGATTGCAGTTTCATTTTTTCTAATATCTGCTGTTGTTCCATTATAATAAGCCGTTATAATATTAAATGCACAGTTTAAGATGTACTTTTTCCAAATAGCAGCTTTTATGTCCTTTTCTATTACGCACGTAATCTCCGCACTCTGTAACAGGTTTTGAACTTCAGATAGAATACTATCCTCAAATTTGTTTTTTGCTTCATAACCTATATGAATATTGCAATAAGAACTTGTATGATGTATGACAAAATTCTCATCAGCTCCAGATGTAATATAAACTAAACCATCAATAACAGAACCTTTCCCTATCAACCTGCGGATTTCATCAGAAACACCAACTCCATTAAGCAAAGGAATGATTATAGTATCCTCATTAATCATTGGTGATATTTGAGCACAAACCTGTTCCAGTGAAAAATGTTTTACGCAAAGAAAAATATAGTCCATGACACCCAGTTCTACAGCATTATCACTTGCCATTTTAGGATGTACTATTATTTCACCATGAACATCACTACACAATTTTAATCCATTTTTCCTTATTGATTCTAGGCGTTTACCTCTTGCAAAAAAATATGTATTATCAAAATTATTTGCAAGCATACAGCCAATATATCCTCCAATTCCACCAATTCCAACAACACAAACCTTTTTATTATCCATATGCAATTCCTTCCTCTCTAACACTACTATGTTTATTATATTACAAAATATTTGTCTTATTAATTATAGTAATTAATATTGTATTTCCTTGAATTTGCATAATAACATCTCCTTTTTACATTATCTTATCTCTATATGTTTCTAAACATTCCATTTTGTTCACTCTTTCTATGCTTTTCCAGTTTTTACGTCTATTATAGCATAAATTTACATAAAAAAATTAAAGCCGAGGTTTCCTAATGCTCAATTAGGTGATATATTATAATAGAATTAGGCATATTCAAATAAATAACAAGTCAGCATGCTAGTCTATTTTCTTGAATGTGCCTTATATGCCTAAATTAATAAACATTAAGAGGTAATTTACATGAAAACAATGATACCCCATTACTATAAAGATTTTAAATGCACTGCTTCAAAATGTACTGATACTTGTTGTGCTGGATGGGAAATTATAATTGATGAGGAAACACATAAGCATTATAACAAGGTATGTGGTGAATTTGGTGAAAGATTAAAATCTAACTTAACATTATATGAAGATGGAGAGCCTGGTTTTGTATTGCAAAATGGTAATTGTCCATTTTTAAATACAAATAATCTTTGTGATATCTATACTGAACTTGGAGAAGAAAGTTTATGCTATACCTGTAAGACCTACCCAAGATTCATAGAGGAATATAGTAATTTACGTGAAATAGGAATATCTTTATCCTGTCCTGAAGCTGCAAGGTTAATTCTTCAAGATTCTAAACCCGTTACTTTTGAAGTTTCAGAAGATTATAAAAAGGTAAGTACATATGATGATATATATTTTGATGTTTCCGTGCAGCTAATATCAGCTCGTAAAACGGCCTTAGATATATTACAAAATCGTTCAATAAGTTTAAATCATAGAATTGCACTATTAATTAATTTTGCTCATGATGTTCAGGAAGAAATAAATGAAAATAATTTGTCCAAAATTACTGATATAATAAATAAATATTCTCAGGAACATTATCAAAAAGAGCTTATTAATGAATTTGATAAGTATAAAACAAAACAATCTGATAAGTATAATAATATGCTTAAATGTATGAATATGTATAAAAACCTTAATCCTATTAATAATAACTGGCCCAAAATAATAGAAAATGCTATTAACTGTTTTCATAAAATAAATGATATCATTTTTTATCAGAAGCAATATAATGATTTTAATGAATATTATAAAAATAAAATCTATGAATATGAACATTTAATGGTATATTTTATATTCAAATATTTTTTGAAATCCATTTTTGATGAAGAATTATTCTCTAAAGTTACATTAGCTGTCATGAGTTATCTTATTATTAAAGAATTAAATGTTGTAAGATGGATTGATAATAAATATAATTTTGATATAACTGATCAGATTGACATAATGTATATGTATTCTAAAGAAATAGAAAACTCAGAAGAAACCCTTTATGATCTTGAGGAAATGTTTAATACGAGCGAAATATTTGATTTAAAACAATTACTTATTTTAATAATGGATTAGAAATAGGCAGTCTATCTTTTTAAGCAATAGACTGCCTACTATTAATTTTAATATCAACTAAATAATTATTGTTACCTCTGTTCCGTCACCAGACTTTACTTCTACTAATTTTAACCCCTTGTATTCTTTAAATACATCAAAGCCTTTTCTTAACTCTTTAAAGTCTATACAATCAATGTAATTTTTCTGCTCTTCAGTAATATATTTTTTAGCAATCGATGCTCCGAAATCACCAAAGCTGAGAACCACTTTTATCAGTCCAATTGGAGCAGGTATTTTAAATCTCCTTCCGTTGTTAAGTTTTAAATATATCTTCAATCGTATCACCCCTCGTATTTAAGATATATGACGTGTTAAGCAGATTAGCTTCATTTTTAACCGCCAACTTAACCAAAACTTTATTCTATAGTAACTTCAACTAAATCTCCATTGCTGCTTTTTACATCCACAATTTTTCCTTCTAGTCCTGAATCAATAGCTTCCATGATCATTTTTATATCTATTCCTTCTTGCTCTGAAATACCTGGTATTTTGATGGTATTAACCGCGTTCCCTATAGCCTTTAAAATTTTAACTGGCACATTCACATTTACAGTATCATTTGTTCCAGATAACACCCTAACTTTCAGCATCTTATCTTTATTTTCTGATACAGATGGCAGCTGTATATTGGCAGGTTTATTAATAGCTTCAATAAGCTCAGTGGCCTTATCTAAATCAATTTTCCCCTCTTCAACCATCTTTAAAATCCTTTTAACTTCTTCTTTCATTATATAATCCATCCTCTCAAATTTTAATTTTCTTTAATCATATTTATAGCCTGTTCAGCTGATAATTCGCCTTTTTCTAGCATGTCAATTATTTCCTTGTTGCTCACTGTAGATTTTTTTACAACATTATAACCAAGAGAGGAAACAACTTCATCTAATTTAGCTCTCACTGTCGGATATGAAA
>JARLHR010000166.1 GCA_031292145.1 Clostridium sp.
GCAATTGTAAGTAACCCAATTGCATATCTTGGAGCTATATTTGTTGGTTCTATAGTTGGTGCAGTAATATTAGGAATATTAAAGAAACCAGTACAAGAATAATATGACCCAGCTAAATTATCATAATATATATTAACCAAATAGCTATCTTCAAATTAATAATCATTTGAAGATAGCTTTTTTATTTTTTTGATTGTGCTCTAAGTATGAATAACAAAGGTATGCTTAGCAAATAATAAAAATTATGAAGAATTGTTAATAATAATAATTCAAAATATCTTAAGGCATATACTAGCATTGGGACTTATTATATTCTAGAATATGTCTAATATGAAAGAAGAAAAAGAGGTAAGCACAATGAGAAAAATGAAAACTATGGATGGTAATACTGCAGCAGCATATATATCCTATGGATTTTCTGAAGTAGCAGTAATTTTCCCAATAACTCCATCATCTCCAATGGCTGAACATGTAGATGAATGGGTTTCACAAGGTAAAAAAAATATATTTAATCAGCCAGTAAAAGTTGTTGAAATGCAATCAGAAGCAGGAGCTGCAGGTGCACTGCATGGATCCCTTCAGGCAGGTGCACTTTCAACTACTTATACAGCATCGCAAGGGTTATTACTTATGATACCTAATATGTATAAGATAGCAGGGGAATTACTTCCTTGTGTTATACATGTTGCAGCTAGAGCTCTTGCAACATCATCATTAAACATATTTGGAGATCATCAAGATGTTATGGCAGCAAGGCAGACAGGATTTGCAATGCTTGCAGAAGGATCTGTTCAAGAAGTTATGGATTTAAGTGGAGTTGCACATTTAGCCACTATAAAAGCAAAAATGCCATTTATGAACTTTTTTGATGGATTTAGAACTTCTCATGAAATACAAAAAATAGAGGTAATAGAACAAGAAGAACTTGCCAAATTAATAGATTATAAAGCACTTGATGATTTTAGAAAAAGAGCTTTAAATCCAGATCATCCTGTTACAAGGGGAACAGCTCAAAATCCAGATATATATTTCCAAACCAGAGAAGCTGTAAATAAATATTATGATGTAATCCCCAATATAGTTGAGGATTATATGAGTGAAATAACAAAATTAACAGGTAGAACGTATCATTGCTTTGATTATTATGGAGCACCTGATGCTGATAGAATAGTAATTTCCATGGGTGCTGTTAATGATGTTGTAGAGGAAACTGTAGATTATTTAAATGCAAATAAACAAAAGGTAGGGTTAGTTAAAGTTAGACTTTATAGGCCATTTTCTATGGAAAAATTGCTGAAAGCTATTCCTAAAACAGTTACTAAGATTGCAGTTTTGGATAGAACAAAGGAACCAGGTTCAGTAGGTGAGCCTTTATATTTAGATGTGGTAAGAAGCTTTTTTGGCAAGGAAAATGCTCCGATTATTGTAGGAGGAAGATATGGACTTGGTTCAAAGGATCCAACTCCAGTACATATAGCTGCGGTTTATGATAATTTAATTTTAGATGAACCTAAAAATAATTTCACAATTGGTATAATAGATGATGTTACAAATACTTCTCTTAGACCACTTGATGATATAGATGCTACACCAGAAGGTATTACTTCATGTAAATTCTGGGGCTTGGGATCTGACGGTACAGTTGGAGCCAATAAAAGTGCAATTAAAATCATTGGAGATCATACAGATATGTATGCTCAAGGATATTTTGATTATGATTCCAGAAAGTCTGGAGGTATAACAGTATCTCATTTAAGATTTGGAAATAAGCCAATAAAGTCTCGTTATTTGATTGATAGAGCTGATTTTATTGCATGCCATAATCAATCATATGTGTATAAATATCATGTACTCAGAGGATTAAAGAAAGATGGTAAGTTCTTATTAAATACAATTTGGTCACCAGAAGAAGTAGAGGAACGATTGCCAGCAGCAATGAAAAGGTATATTGCTCAAAATAACATTGAATTTTATACAATAAATGCTGTTAAAATTGCGCAAGACATTGGACTTGGCGGTAGGATAAACATGATAATGCAGGCGGCTTTCTTTAAAATAGCCAATATAATACCAGTAGAAGATGCAGTCAAATATTTGAAGGATGCAGTAGTAAGTTCATATGGCAAAAAAGGCGAAAAAGTTGTTAATATGAACCATGGAGCAATAGATGAAGGTATTAATGGAATAGTTAAAATTAAAGTTCCACGTGATTGGGGCAATACTCAAGATGATAAACTTGAACATAATGAAGATTTCCCAGAATTTATAAAAGAAATTACAAGGCCAATGAACAGATTAGAAGGAGATGCTATGCCTGTCTCAACTTTTATAAATGCAGGTATGGAAGATGGTACATTCATGCACGGAACAACAGCTTATGAAAAGAGAGGAATAGCTGTAACTGTTCCAGAATGGATACC
>JARLHR010000167.1 GCA_031292145.1 Clostridium sp.
ATATGAATATAGATATTACAAATACAACTGAACACTTGAACGAAATTAAAGAAATTGAAAAGATAGCCGCTGAAAAACGAGAAGCTCAAAGAATCAAACACAATCAATACGTAAAAACATATGTTCCTTGCACCTGCTCTTGTAAAGTCATGCGATGTAATATGACAAGTCACAGAAGAACGAATAAACATCAGTTGTTAATGGAGACAATCAAAAGAAATGAGGAGTCAAACAAGCTCAGACAGACTGACCACGAAAAGAAGATAGAAATTTTGAAATTATTGGTTTCTGGACTAAAAAATATCTAAATATTTCTTTAAGTATAATTATAATACAAAACCATTTAAAAATAAAAAGTTATTAATAGTTATAAATAGTTATTAGTAATGGAAAAACAAAACATGTACAAGCGGGGAAAAATCTACAAAATCTGCAACGACGTTGATTCAGAATTGTATATTGGTTCGACGGTAAAGAATTTAGCGAATAGAATGTCTCGGCATAGAAGTGCGTCAAAAATCCAAGACAGCAAGGTATATTTAAAGATGAACAAATTGGGTCAGAATCATTTTAAAATCATTTTGCTAGAGGAATATAGTTGTGAAACAAGAGAACAATTAAGGGCTCGAGAACAATATTGGATTGACCTACTAAAGCCCGCACTTAATTCTAACGTCGCTACAATGGGGCCATCTGTTCCCGCTCCTTGCCATGTTACATCTGTTCCGGCTCCTTGTTATATTACATGCGAATGTGGCATGAAAATTCGAATTGAGAACTGTAAATCTCACGAAAGTCAACAATCACATAAAATCAAGATTTCAAATAATCTTTAAGTACTTTCCAACTTAAAAAACTACTTAAACATAAGACTATATAATATAATACAATATACTATAATTATGGCAAAGACAAAATTTGAAACAAAAAATGAAAAACTTTCAGTCAATTGGAAAAATAACCAAGTAGTGGTTCAAAAGTATAAAGGCAATTATACAAGACAAGAGATTAGAGAATGGGTAACAGAACGC
>JARLHR010000014.1 GCA_031292145.1 Clostridium sp.
CTATAGCGCCGATGGTACTGCATGGGAGACTGTGTGGCAGAGTAGGACGTTGCGAGGTAAGATTTGCGTGATTAGCTCAGTTGGTAGAGCACCTGACTCTTAATCAGGGTGTCCAGGGTTCGAATCCCTGATGACGCACCAAAGCAAAGACTGTTAAATTTTTTAACAGTCTTTTTTGTTTTATATTGAAGATTATTAAAATAATAAATTTATATCAAAATTTTAAGCAACTTATATGAAAAAGTATGATAAATTTATAAATAAATGAAAATATATATGTGTTCATTCATTTATTAGAGAAAATATAAAGTTGCATTAGTTGTCATTATAATACATAATACTTATTGCATATATATGAAATTATATAAATGAATACACGGTATATTGCATAAAATAAAACAGTAACTGAAAAGACTATATAAATTAAAAAGAGGAGAATAGATATATGGGCTTAAAAAAAAGTAAAATTGCAATTGTAGGAACAGGTCTAGTGGGATCTAGTACAGCTTTTAGTTTAATAACCCAAGGTGTTTGTGATGAAATATTAATGATGGATATAAATGAAGAGAGAGCTCTTGGGGAAGTTATGGATTTAAATCACTGTATTGAATATTTAAATCGAAACACAAAAGTTGTTAAAGGAAGATATGATCAATGCGGAGATGTAGATATTGTAGTAATAACAGCTGGAGCACCACCTAAACCAGGGGAAACAAGATTAGCTACATTAGAACTGTCAGCTAGAATAGTAGAATCCATAGTTGATCCAATAATGAAAAGTGGATTTAAAGGGCATTTCATTGTTATTTCCAATCCAGTAGATATAATTGCATATCATGTCTATAAGATTTCAGGTTTACCAAAAAGTCATATTATAGGCACTGGGACTTCGGTTGATTCAGCTAGATTAAAGAATTTTATAGGAGAGTTATTAAATGTAGATCCACGCAGTGTGCAAGGATATTCAATGGGTGAACATGGTGACTCACAAATGGTACCTTGGTCACATGTAACTGTTGGAGGAAAGTCATTTTATGAAATTTTAAAAGACAATAAAGATAGAGTTGGAAATGTAGATCTAGATAAATTAGTTTTAGAAACAGCTAGAGCTGGTTGGGAAGTGTACAATAGAAAGGGAACAACATATTATGGAATAGCAACAGCAACAGTTGGAATAATTAAAGCAATTATGAATGATGAAAATAAAATAATGCCAATATCAACATTATTAGAAGGAGAATATGGAGAAAGTGATGTTTTCTGTGGAGTTCCGGCTGTTTTAAATTCAGATGGAGTTAAAGAGGTTGTTGAAATTCATATGACTAAAGATGAATTTCAAAAATTTAAAGCATCAGCTAAGTTTATAAAAGAATCTATTGAAAAAATAAAATAATATTTATAAAAAGTGTTGACAATACATTTAAAGTTATGTATAATAATATCTTGTTGAGACAAGTTTTCGACATGATAGTGTAAAATACTAGATTGATTAATTTAAGTAATTTACAAATCTATAATAAGTTTGTTGCACCAAGTCAAACTTTGGAGGAACTTACTTAATCTCGTGATGATTGCATAGAGGTAACACTCCTTCCCATTCCGAACAGGAAAGTTAAGGTCTATAGCGCCAATGGTACTGCATGGGAGACTGTGTGGCAGAGTAGGACGTTGCGAGATAATATGGTTTACTAGCTCAGTTGGTAGAGCACATGACTTTTAATCATGGTGTCCCGGGTTCGATTCCCGGGTAAGCCACCAATTACTTTAACAAAAGTATTAAATAATTTTTATTAGAAACTTGCTTAGTATTTTTATATAGAAAAGAGTTTTTACCTAGTGTAAAAACTCTTTTTTTATGCATATTTAAGAGAATTAGGTATCTCGCATAGATTTGTATTTTTTGCTATCAGAGCTATATCATTGTTGTCTAAGACATCCCTTATTATTTGTGATAATATAAGTTTCCATTTAAAAGCATGTTAGCCTAGGAAGATTTAAATTTATTTGAAATATCATTTACTATAAATAAGAAAAATTTCTTCAGGGATTTAAAATCATCTTTAAAAGTTGTAGATTCATTAGATGATAGATATCCGTTATTAGACATGGTAAGAGCAAAAAATAAAATGCCCATATTAATATATAAATCTTTTATATCAGCTATAAATAAATTACTGATACCTATAAAATCTAAGCTGCCACCATAAAATACTTTATCAATAAGTGAGCAGATAGCACCACAGCTAATAAAAATAAAACACATATCAGACCAAAAATCTTTGTTTCCATTATGTAAATAATATCGATATACTTCAAAAAAAATAATAATAGCAAATATATTCAATGTTATTAAAATAGGAAAGCTAACAGATGTACCAAATCTAGCATTTAACCAAGAACCTTGAGTATTTATTATAGGTCTAAAGTAGAGCATATTATTAATTATAGGAAAATCATTATTAAACCAAAATAATTTTATGAGTATTTTCACTCCTTGATCAAATAAAAGAAAAAAACCAAATAGAAATAACAATATATTAAATTTTAATCCATTTTCATATTTGGTTCCTAAAATATAAGCAAATAAGCCAACTAATGCAAATAATAAAATTAACATTATGTTAAAGAGAATTGTTTGAGAATCAGTAATTCTTCCAGTAAAAAGTTCAAATAAAATATATAGAACCCACATTAAAGGAAGAATACTTATAGTCAACACTTTTTTGTTATTCATACAAGTACCTCCAATTGTAATTATACTGCGTTATAGTAAAGTTTAACATATGCAAAAAAAAAATTCACTACTATTAAATAAAGTATATTTGGGTTAATATAGAAATAAAGAAATCATATATGTAATTAGATAAGAATTATTTATATATAGATAAAGCATTTATCTATAAAAATGTTTAGGTATGAAGAGTATTACAAAAATATGAGAAAGAGGGTATGTATTATGTTAACCATTTTAGCAGTATCAGATTCAATAGGCGAAACTGCACATCAAGTTGCAGTTGCTGCAGCAAGTCAATTTTCAGAAAAGATTGAAGTTAAAAGAATTCCGTATGTAAAAGCATTGGAAGATGTTGAAGAAGTAATGAGCATTGCAACAGAATGCGAAAATGTAATAATAGTATCTACAATAATTACTGTTAATGTAAGAGAACATTTAACACAAAAGGCAATGGAAAAAAATATATTAGTTATGAATGTGCTAGGACCAATAATTAATGTTGCATCTACAATACTAAATACGCAGCCATCATATAATCCAGGAGCAATGAGACAAACAGATGAAGTATATTTTAAAAGAATAGAAGCTATGGAATTTGCAATGCAATATGATGATAGTAAAGATTACAGAGGTTTGAAAAATGCAGATGTTGTATTAATTGGTCTTTCAAGAACGTCAAAGACACCATTGTGTATGTATTTAGCTAATAAAGGCGTTAAGGCAATAAATATTCCATTAATGCCAGAAGTGGGGGTACCAGATGAAATATATGAAATTGATAAAAAAAAGATATTTGGTCTAACTATAAATCCACTTAGATTAATTGAAATTAGAAAAAAGAGATTAGATAAATTTCATAGAATTACATCAGATATTGAGTATGCAGGGGATGCTAGGGTATTAGAGGAACTTGATTTTGCAGATAAAATAATGAGAAAAATAGGCTGCAAAACCATAGATGTTACAGAAAGAGCAATTGAAGATACTGCATTAATTATTTTAGAAAAGATAAATCATAATCACAATAGTAAATAACTTATATTGTTGGGATTTTAGTAGAATGATTTAAACATATAAAAATAGCTGTTCAAAGGGAATTCGAAATTTTTTAGTAGTGTAAGTAAACACTTATTAATATTACATTTAATTAGTATATTATGTATATAGAAATTAGATACATATAACAAGCCCTTTGATCAGTTATATAAAATAATACTTAGTATAAATGAAGAATGTTTGATTTTTAATAATAAGTATAGAATGCAGATTTTATAAAAAGTAGTATAACTGTTCCAAGCGTATCATTAATAGTAAATAAGAGAAATTTCTATGAATTTTGTATTATATTAAATATAAATTAGCTAGATTAAGCAAATTAATGCATTAACAATGTAATTGTATATGGTAAGATAAAAAATGTCGCTGAGGCGAATAAATGACTTGAAAAAATATATTATATAGTGTGTATAAACATTTAAAATATTTTAAAAAAAGTTATTGACACGTTTTAAATCGAGTGATATACTAAAAAAGTCGCTTGAGGGTGATAAACAAAAAGTTACAGCGAAAGTTGTAAGAAAGAAAATGGTCTTTGAAAATTGAACAGAATAAGATAAATACATTTAAGTAAACCAGCAATTTTTATTTGAGTAAGCTAAGATTAAACTTTTTATTGAGAGTTTGATCCTGGCTCAGGAC
>JARLHR010000168.1 GCA_031292145.1 Clostridium sp.
ACTGTTCTTGAACTTTAATCCATGTATCAGCATCAATAACACCTTCACATGAACTCATTGCAGCAATCCACTCTGATTTCTCTTTAAATCTTTTTGTGGATTTACCTTTTACAGTAACACTTTCAGTTTTATTATAACTTAGTAGGCTATGCACACCATCAGTAGTCCCATAAACATTCCAACCATCATTTCTCATATATTCTAAGACTTCATCTGTTGCCATAACATATACAGGATTTTGAAGAATAATTTTTAATGAGGTTTTTTCTAAAAGTATCCCAGCATTTGATTTAATATTATTTTGAGTAAAAAATACTTCAGTCTTATGTAAGGATCCTTCCTTTAAGTAAGTATCATAAATTAATTTTACTAGCTTCAGTTCTTCATTATTCTTAATTAATTTAACAGTCTTTCTTTCATGTCCCTCATCATCAATATAAGTTGAAGTTTCGCTATCATATCCAAGTGGAGTTCTTCCACCTGTCCAGCTACCACGCCTAGCCATTTCCATCATATTATCTCTAATACGTTCTGCAATAGTTTCACGCTCTAATTGGGCGAATACTGAAGCTATGTATATCATGGCTCTACCCATAGGGGAGCTGGTATCAAATTGTTCTCTTATGCTAACAAAATCACAGTTATTAGCTTGTAGTAAATCAAGTGTACTTGAGAAGTCAGCTACATTACGTGATATTCTATCAAGTCTATAGCATATTAATACATCATATTTCTTTATGGTTTTAATTAGTTCTTGGAATTTCGGTCTATTTATATTTCCCCCAGAAAAGCCTTCATCTTCATAGATATCAAATTCTAACTTTTCATTAGTATACTTGCTTGCTGCATAATCTTTACACATTTGAATTTGGTTTTCTATTGATTCACTACCAACAATGTACTTACTTTTCCTACTGTAAATTGCTATTTTTAACATTTAATTTCCTCACTTTTATTTGAAATTTTCCTGAAAATCACATCTGCATATAGTATATCAGCATCTAAAATACTCTACAAGCTGATAACAACTTGATATAATATATTTAAGGGGTGATATTATGGAAATTTGGAAAGACATAGTTGGTTATAAAAAAAGTTATCAAGTAAGCAATTTGGGCAATATACGAAGCAAAGACAGATATATAACAACTAAAAAGGGAGTAATTAAACCATGTAAAGGTGTAATGATAAAGCAACATTTAAATAAAAATGGTTATAAATTTTTAAAACTAAAGGTAAATGGCATTAGTAAAAATTTTGAAACACATAGATTAGTAGCACAAGCTTTTATACCAAATCCTAATAATCATCCATGTGTTAATCATATGGATGAAAATCCTTTAAATAATAACTTGGATAATCTTGAATGGTGTACTTTTAAATACAATTCTAATTATGGAACACGTAATGAAAAAAGAATAAAACATACTAATTTTGAAAACTTTAGAAAAGGTTCTGTATCTAAAGAAACATTGCTTAAAAGAGCTAAAAGTCAAAGCAAAACAGTTTATCAATACGATAAAAATTTAAATTTAATAAAAATATGGCAGTCTGCAAGAGAATGTGCTAGGAATGGATTCAATCAAGGACACATATCAGCTTGTTGCAGAAAAGACGCTAATTTTAAATCTCATAAAGGCTATATATGGTCATATACCGAATTAAAGTAATAAGTATATCTCACAACATTGTGGGATATTTTTATTTGCTATCTTCACAACAATTCAACTCACATTCACATTTGAATTTTTCTTTATTTTCTATTATACATGGAAGAAGTAAGCGAGGGCAAATTTCTAACGATTCAGCAAACCTATATAACATTCTAATAGTAGGAGATTCTATACCATTTTCTACTTTAGAAATATATCCCTGAGTAATTTCTAATTTTCTTGCTAGGTCTTTTTGGGATAATTTTTTAATTTCTCTATAGTATTTCAATTCAATCTTAGGATTTTTCATCATTTGTTG
>JARLHR010000169.1 GCA_031292145.1 Clostridium sp.
AATACATTAAAGAAACTATGTGGAATTTTGAAAGAATAAAATCTTTCAAAGGTGACGTTCCGCGATAGCTCAATGGTGGAGCACTCGGCTGTTAACCGATAGGTTGGAGGTTCGAGTCCTCTTCGCGGAGCCACTATCTCGTGATGATGGCATAGAGGTAACACTCCTTCCCATTCCGAACAGGAAAGTTAAGGTCTATAGCGCCAATGGTACTGCATGGGAGACTGTGTGGAAGAGTAGGACGTTGCGAGGTAATTAAAAAAAGGTATATGAAAATGATTAAATTAAAATCATTTTCATATACCTTTTTTGTTGGTAATTATGAAAATTGAATAATTATTCATTTACAGAATGTGGTATAATTGAACTGTAATAGTACGTAATTATAGAGGAAAGTTATTTTATAAGGAAGTGAATAATATGAGAATATCTATAATACACGGGAGTCAAAGGAATGGGAATACAGAAAAAACTATTGAGATAGTTAAATCAAAGTTGAATTCTCTTGAAAATAATGATTTTTTCGATTTTTATTTACCGAAAGACTTACCATTGTTTTGTTGTGGATGTTTTCAATGCCTTGACAGAGGAAGCATTGGAGGGGAATTTTGTCCTCATGCTAAATATACACATCCTATTTTGAAAATGATTAAACTTTCTGATGGTATCATTATAGCTTCACCTGTTTATTCTCTTGCTGAGAGTGGACAAGTTAAGGTATTTCTCGATCACTTTGGATGTATTTTTATGAGCCACAGACCATTGGAAGAAATGTTTTCTAAAACTGCACTTATAATATCTACAACGGCTGGGACAGGTACAAAGCATGTGATAAAACCAATAGAAAGGAGCTTAAGGTACTGGGGCATTCCAAAGGTATATAAATGTGGATTAATTCTTTGGGCAAAAAAATGGAGTGAAATGCCCCTTGAAAAGCAAGATAAATATAAGAAATGTTTGGGCGAGAAAGCATTAGCTTTTTATAATTCCATGAAAAATAAAAGAGTATATATCCCGTTAAAAACAAAAATATTGTTTAGTATATTTAGAAATCTTATGAATAGCTATACAGATGGTCATAAAGACAAAGAATACTGGAGAGATAAAGGTTGGTTAGAAGGAAAAAGGCCTTGGTAAGAGTAGTGAAACATAATTTTCTTTTATATGTAATAAGTTGAACATTCGGTAGAGGGAAATTCCATTTTGCTAAATGTTTTTATGTGGAAATATTAAAATAATTGGCTTTTTAAAGAACTAAATGTAAAATTAATCTAATAAGGAGAGTAAAATATGTAAAATTATTTATGTATTTTAAACTAAGAAAAGCTTGTATTATATATATGTAAATTTAAAGTTTAAGAATAATAAACAAAAAAATATGTAAAGGAATCGGGCGATGGAAACATTAAATGATATGGAAAATTTAATTAATAAAATACGTCAAACTTTATATTTGATAATAAATGAAAAAAATGATTTGTTAGATATTGAAGTAGTTGCCGTGAGTCAAATTCTTGATGTTACTTTAAATAAATATAATAAATTGCTTGAGGAAGCTAATTAACTTAATACTATTTTTTGGATGGGGGATAAATTGATGCATTATAATCAGTACTTTAGCGAAGAATTAAGTGATGAAGAAATTTTAAGAGCGTTTATTGTTGTTTTACCATATTTAAAAAATCTTATAAGAGATGATATAGCTTTTGCAATATCGGACAAATAAAATAAATTTACCAGGTCTAAATGAAGCTATTGAATCAGCTAGAGCTGGTAAATATGGAAAAGAATTTTGTGTTGTATCAAGTGAAATAAGGAAACTTGCAAATCAAAGTGAAGAATTTGTTGCTACAATAGGAGATGTCATTGGAGAGATGAATACATTACTGGTGCAGTTGATGATTCAGCAGCAGTAAGTGAAGAGCAAGCAGCATCTATTCAAGAAATAAGTGCAACTGTTGAAAGTATTAATGATAACTTGCAAAAATTAAACAATCAATAGTAAAACAATGAATAGATATGATTTCTTGATAAAAGGAAACGAAAAGTACGGAATAAATAAGGATGAAATTTGCAAGTCAGTATTGAATTTTAATAAAGAATAACATACATAGGGGTAATATGCATGTTATTCTTTAACTTTTATATTTATAGATTAAATATTTATGAAAAAAATATTCTAATCAGATAAACAAATGACATTATTTAAACTATTTCTACTCCTAAATACCTACAAGAGACATTTAAGCTTTAAAAGTGTATAATTGGGAAGTTTTATGTTACTAAGCTTTGTTACTGGTATTATCATATTTATATAGTAAGGAGGGGGATAAAATGTAATATTTGTATAGAGTGATACATATTAATAAAATATGACCAAGTTAAAAGGGGAGATACAGATGTTTGAGTTCAAGAATTTTGATTTTTTAACAGATGGAGAAATTGATTTGAAGATTGAAAAGAAAATACCATCGAATGAAGAAAAAGGATATGTACCTACATATAGATATAGGATTACTCTACATAACTCGAACAATAGTATAGGCAATATTGATATACGTATCGGATATAATGAGAATATATATTATGGTGGTAATATTGGTTATAGGATTGAAAAATCTTATAGAGGCAATAATTATGCTTCGAAGGCTTGTAAAATTATTAAACAGGTAGCAATTGCTCATGGAATGTATAAATTAATAATAACCTGTAATCCAGATAACTTTCCATCTCGAATAACTTGTGAGAAGACAGGTCTTAAGCTTAATGCGATAGTAGACTTGCCACTACATAATGAGATGTATAAAGATGGAGAAAGGCGAAAATGTATATATGAATGGATTTTAACAGGATAATTCTTTATAATTTTTATATTAACAGGTAGTCTAAATTAAAATTGGACTGCCTGTTTTTAGGAGTGTGTATATATCAACTAAACTAATAGATTATAGATTATCTCCTTTAATAGAATCGCTTTATTTGGCTGAATCACGGAAATCAAAAAGGGTTAAGATAGGATGTGGACAGGGAGACACTCGATTTATTATGCACAGAAACGATATGAAGTGAATTCTGTAGATTTATCCGAGTATGCTGTAAATCACTTGAAGAAATGGGGAAATGGATGATGTGATTTTAGGTTACGATAACTTAGAGGGATATTTAAAGGGAGATAAGTATTTGAGTTTTTAACCACTACACTTTTGTAGTGGTTAAAAACTTTGAACTCTAGTGAAAGTTTATGTGATGTAAGTTCGAGTCTTTATATTAAAATAATTAGATTATGATTCATTTCCATTTTTACAATAATTAAGACAAAGGTTTAACCATTTGATTGAAGACTCTTCTCGTATAATGGCTCCTTTTAGAACAAGAAAATCTCCAAAAACATCACTATCAACAGGTGGAATACCATTATAAGGTTCCAATTGAGTGTATAAAAATGTAAGTCTGTCTTGATGCTGTTCTAATTGCTGTTCTAATAAATAAATTCTAGTATTTAAATCTAAATTATTTGAAAAGTACATCCTAAGGCGAAAAACATTCTTCGGCGTCTGTTCCATAGGTTCATCTTTTTTTAACCATTTTAAAAAGTCTTTCTTACCTTTTTCTGTAATAGTATAAACCTTCTTTTCTAAAACATCTCCAGTAATTTCGATATTGTAAACTATAGATTTTTCGTCTACTAATTTTTTCAACTCTGGATATATTTGACTATGTTTTGCACTCCAAAATTCAGCTAATTGAAAATTAAATTCTTTTCCTATATCATAACCTGTCATAGGTTTTCTATTTAATAATCCTAAAATTGCATATTTAAGTGTTCTCATAAACACACCTCTTTCCTTGACATCTATTTATTATAACATGGTTTTTGCAAAATACAATTGTATCAAATATTACAAGTGGAATGCAATGGGGAATCTATACAAGTAAATATATAGAGATAAACATGCACAGTAATTATAGCTTAATAAACAAATATTCAAAAAATATATACAATTATATATAAAATTAAACATATAAATATTTATATATTGATATTTACATGTTTCTGATATTGTGATATTATTAACATGTAATTGTGATAATATTAACAAAAAAGATAAACAAGGGGGATTTTTTCATGGAACTTACAAAAAAAAGATGGATTATTTTAATTGCAAGCTGTTTTATCAATTTATGTATTGGTTCGATGTATGCTTGGAGTGTTTTTGCAGCTCCTATGGCAAGCTATTTGAGTCAAGTTACTGGTGCTGCTTTAACTGCGGGTACCTTAGCGATCGTTTTCACAGTCACGAATTCAGTCGGACCTATTACTATGATTACAGGTGGAAGAATTAATGATACTTTTGGACCTAAAAAAGTTATCTTCTTTGGAGGAATACTTTTTGGAGGAGGTATGATTTTATCAGGGTTTGCCAATGGATTAGGAGTGTTAGTAATAGGGTATGGTGTTCTGACTGGTCTTGGTATTGGAATGGTTTACGGATGTACAATCAATAATTCAATTAAATTTTTCCCAGATAAACGTGGATTTGTTGGGGGTATTACAACTGCATGCTATGGTTTTAGTACAGTAATAATATCACCAGTTGCAAATATATTAATAAATAATTTTGGAGTAACCTCAGCATTTAAGATAATAGGTACTACATTCCTAATTATTGTATGTGGCTGCTCATTCTTAATTGATAAATGCCCAGCAGGATTTGTTCCAGAAGGCTGGACACCACCAGTTTCTCAAGGAAACAAGTCAAATCAAAATGATAAGAATTGGAAAGAAATGATTGCAACACCTATTTTTTATGTAATGATGTTAGTATTTTTATGTGGTGCTTTTTATGGGTTAATGTGTTCTTCTATGACTTCTCCTTTAGCACAAGGTATGATTGGAATGTCAGTTACTGCTGCGACTACTGTAGTTTCTGTTTTAGCATTATTTAGTACTGGCGGCCGTATAATTGCAGGTTATCTTTCAGACAAAATAGGTAGAAATAATACACTTTCTGCTGGTTTTATTCTTGCTGTTATTGGACTTACATGTTTGTATTTTTCAGGGCAAGGAGATGTAATGAAATTTTATGCAGGAATAATAATTGTTGGATTATCCTTTGGAGCATTTATGAGTGTTTTACCAGGGTTTGTTGCGGATCAGTTTGGTACTAAGCACAATAGTGTTAACTATGGAATAATGTTCATTGGTTTTGCAATATCAGGTTATTTTGGACCAACTGTTATGAAAAATGTATATGCTGCTGATCATAGCTATCAAAGAGCATTTTTAATCGCTGCAATTCTTTGTGTTATAGGTTTTGGATTAACATTTGTATATCGTTATATGCATAAGAAAGAGATTGGTGCTAATAAGTAAATATATATGTAAACAATTGCCTGTTAATTGTTAGACAATAAATTACATCCTACAAGGTAAATTTATTAACAAAGATATGTTTTCAATTTAAGTGATTATATCAGTAATAATTGAAAAAAATTAATATTTTATAAATTAAGGAGAATAGAATTATGGAAAGAAAATATCCCAACCTATGCAAACCAATTAAAATTGGAAATGTAACTTTTAGAAATAGAATGTTTTCAGCTCCCATGGGAGGAACAGATATTACAGCAGATTGTACTATTGGACCTGCATCAACAGCTTTTTATGAATTAAGAGCTAAGGGTGGAGCAGGTTCAGTTACTGTAAGTGAAGTAGTGGTTCATCCAAAAACAGAAGCTTCACACATGTATCATTTAGACTTACAAACAGTAGGCTCACTTGCAAGTTTCACTTATACAGCAGATGCTATCCGTCGTCATGGAGCAATTGCCAGCGTAGAATTATCCCATTCAGGACAATATGCTGGAACTTACTTAACTGATAAGGATAAAAAAGAAGGTATGGCTCAATGGGGACCAAGTGTTGGGGTTCGTCCAGATGGCCGCGAAGTAAAGGAACTTACTCAAGAATTAATAGATGATATAGTAAAAGCTTATGGAGATACTGCTGCACTAGCAAAAAGAGCAGGATTTGAAATGGTTATGATTCATGGTGGACATGGATGGTTAATTAATCAATTCTTATCACCTTATTTTAATAAGAGAACAGACAAATACGGTGGGTCATTAGAAAACAGAGTTCGTTTTGCACAAGAAGTTCTTGATAGTGTACGTAAAGCTGTTGGACCTGGATTCCCAATAGAATTTAGATTTAGTGGTTCAGAATTATTTGAAGGTGGCTATGATCTTGCAGAAGGTGTTGAAATTGCTAAGTTAATAGAATCAAGAGTGGATTTACTTCATGTGTCTGCAGGAACTTACCAAAGAGGATTTGGATTAACACATCCTTCTATGTTTTTACCACATGGATCAAATGTTTATCTTGCAGCTGAAATCAAAAAACATGTAAGTGTTCCAGTTGCAACACTTGGTGGTTTAAATGATCCAGAAATGATGGAAGAAATAATAGCTAGCGGTAAGGCAGATGTAGTTGAAATGGCACGTGCACTTTTAGCTGACCATGAATTACCACAAAAGGTTATGAGCAACCGTGATAAGGACATTGTAAAATGTTTAAGATGCTTCACATGTATGGCTGAGCGTGCTGCTACATCTACAAGACGTTGTACAGTTAATCCATTAATTGGACGAGAACTTGGTGGAATGGAAGTTATACCAGCAGCTGCTTCACGCAAAGTTCTTGTAGCTGGTGGTGGTCCGGGAGGACTAGAAGCTGCTATCACTGCTGCAAAACGTGGACATAAAGTAATTCTTTGTGAAAAATCTAATGAATTAGGTGGAATACTTAAGGGAGAACAAGCACTTCCATTTAAATATGAAATGTATGAGCTAGGAGTTACTCTTGGAAAATTAGCAGAAGATGCTGGTGTTGAAATAAGATTAAATACAACTGTTACAAAAGAATATGTTGAAAAAGAAAATGTTGATGCATTAATTATAGCGGTTGGTTCAGAACCACTTGTTCCTCCAATTCCAGGTTTAGATGGAGATAATGTAGTAGTTGTTAATGACTATTATTTAGAAAAGGACAAGGTTGGTAATGAAGTAGTAGTTCTTGGAGGAGGTCTTGCAGGTTGTGAAGCAGCAATACATCTTGCACAAGAAGGAAAGACTGTACATCTAGTAGAAATGAGAGCTGAACTTGCTCCAGATGCAAACATAAGACATCGTCCAATTTTATTAGCTGAAATTGAGAAGAATGGTATTCAAGTTCATACGGAATATAGAGGATTAAAAGTAACAGAAGAAGGTGTTTTATGTTCTGATGTAAATGGTGAAGAACATCTTGTACCAGGTATTTCAGTAATCTGTGCACTTGGACAAAGAGCAAGAAGAAAAGAAGTAGATGAATTAATTAATTGTGCACTATGGGTTAGAGAAATTGGAGATTGTGTACGTCCATCTACTATAACAACAGCTGTATATCAAGGATATCATGCTGCACTTGATATCTAATCTAATCATGGTATTTTAGGTTTGGTAACTGAAGAATAATCATTTTTCTGAAAAGCAAAATTACAACCTCAAACGGAAAATTCTCTTAATAAGGGAAATTCCCGTTTGAGGTTTTTTCCATAGAATAAAGATAAAAAATTGAATCTTAATTTTCAGGCACTGTAATAAATTTTTATGCATACTCAGTTTTTACCAGTTTGAAAATTATTGCGTTTCAGAAATAAAGATAAAATTACAGCAAGAATAAGAATGAAAACTTGAATTACAAAAGCATTATGCACACCGAATACTAAGGATAAAGCTTGTGATTTTGAATCAGTAGGATTGTTTATAGACATCAAATAATTTTTTTGATTTGAGGACATAATAGCAACAAATAAAGATGTTCCAAATGCTCCAGCAATTTGTTGTAGTGTATTCATTATAGCTGTGCCATGAGGAGCATATTCAAGTGATAATTGATTTAAACTATTTGTTTGAGTTGGTGTGTTTATCATACCTACAGCTAGTAATGACAAACAATGTAAAGCAATGATTATTGGAATTGTTATTTGAAGTGATATGGTAAATGAAAAAATACAAAATACAACTGTTGAAATTATAAATCCGGGAAGAATCAGTACTTTAGCTCCAAACCTATCATAAAGATGTCCTGAAATAGGTGATACAATACCATTAATAAGGCCACCAGGTAGCATAATAAGCCCGGCAGCAAAAGCGGTTAATCCTAAAGCTCCTTCAAGAAACATTGGTAAAATAAGCATAGTAGCAAAATTAACCATATGCATAATTATAATAAGTATAGTTCCAATAGTGAACATAGGATATTTAAAAGGGCGCATGTCCAACATTGGATTTTTCATATGCAATTGACGTAGCACAAATGCGAATAATGCAACACATCCAACGATTATAGGGATAGTCATCGAACTAGCAGAACCACCAATATTGCTCACACCATATATAAATCCTCCAAAACCAATAGTAGATAATAAAATAGATGGGATATCAAGATGTGGTTTTGTTAATTCAGTTAAATTCTTTAAATATACATATCCAATTATCAATGAAATCATAGAAAGTGGTATTATGACAAAAAATAACCACCTCCAATTGAGTGATTGCATAACTAATCCAGAGAGAGTTGCACCGATGGCTGGTGCACAAAACATTACAAGATTAAATATGCCTAATGCTTTGCCACGTTTTTCTACTGGATTAATAATTAATAAGGTATTTATTATATTGGGGATTAATACACCAGTTCCTACAGCTTGAATTAATCTTCCTATTAGTAAAATAGAAAAAACAGGAGCAACACCAGATATGATTGTTCCCAAAAGAAATATTGTTACAGATGTTAAAAACAATTGCCTCGTTGTGAAAGTTTTGGTAAGAAAAGCAGAAATCGGAATGGAAACACCCATGATAAGCATATAACCTGTACTTAGCCACTGAACAGTGGTTGCAGATATATTAAATTCAACCATTAAACTTTTCAAAGCCATATTTAATACTGTTTCGTTCAGCATGCAAAAAAATCCAGCTGATATTAGTGCTATAGTAATTGGTAGTACTTTTAATTCGTCATCTTCGCAAATAACTTGTTCCATTTCTTTGAACCTCCATGAAAATATTTTTTTATTATATGTTAAATGATATGCAAATTATTAGTGTGAATATAGTTGTTATACTAATAATATATCTACTATGTAATTCTGTCAAATATATTTTTTGTAAGTATTATACATTGAATCGTTTTTGGACAATATAAAAAATGTGACTAACAATTTGTAAGTTAGCCACATTTAATAAATATGTGTTAAAGAAATATTTATTAAAATTTGATTCATGGAAGTTTTTTTATTTATAAGATGCTCAAATTAGTAATATTATTATCTATTTTAGCAAGAACATCTAGATAAGTTTTTAGATCTTTTTCAGAAATACCATCTAGAATTTTTTTGAATATATCTTCTATGTATGGTGTAAGTTCTTTCGTTAAATCGAGTCCTTTTTCTGTTATATGAATCGAGAATGAACGTCTATCTTCTTTACTGGCATGCCTTTCAACAAGGACCTTTCTTTCTAATATATCAAGCATTCTTGTCAATGTAGGTTGATCTTTATTTACTGCTTGTGACAGAATTTTTTGATTTATCTTATTTTGTTTAGATAGTGTAAACAATACTTGCCACTGTTCGGCGGTTATATCAAAAATTCCTAGCTGTGAATTTAAGAAATAAACCATTTTTTTATTTACTAAACTTGTAAAATTGCCAACATTTTTATCATAAGATTCAAACATAAAATTCCCTCCGAATAATTGTCATAATGAATATTAGTATAACAAGTTAATTATATTTTTTCAAGTATTACGAATGTAATGCGCTTGATTATTAATGATTAGAATGATATACTTACCTAAGTAATTATTACTTAGGTAAGTAATTGGAGGTGTAAAAATGATCTTATATGGTCATAATGTAAATCAATTAGCAAGAAGTTTTACAAAGAAATTAAATGAGAAAATTTCTCCGCTTGGATTATACTCATCACAGTGGGGAATTGTAGTATACTTACATAAAAAAAAGAAATGTACACAAATTGAATTATGTAAATATCTTGGAGTAGAGGCTCCAACTATCACTAGAACCTTAGCTAGGATGGAAGAAATGGGATTAGTAATGAGAACAGAAGGTAAGGACAAACGAGAAAGGCATATAGAATTAACTGAAAAGGCTTATGAAATGTTTCCACAATGGTGTGAAGCTGCTACAAGTATAGAATTAGAAGCTATAAATAACATTAGTGAGGAAGAGCTAGAAATTTTCAATAATGTGCTAGAAAAAATGATGATGAACTTAAATTGAAAAATACAAAATTAAGAAGGAAGAAATAATATGTATATAAGTATAATAAAACAAGCATTTAAATTAAATAAAAATCCTGTCCCATGGGAAAAGGCAATAAGTGCAGCTATATGTGGAGGATTTCCAGTAATTATTGGACTTTTATTAAATCAAGTACGTTTCGGACTATTAGCTTCAATTGGTGGATTTACTTATTTATATGTGTTTAATGAACCATATACTCAGCGCGTAAAAAAAATATTTTTTGTTGCTATTGGTATTACTCTTTCTGTTGGATTGGGAACATTAGTAGCACCGTATCCATCGATTATAATATTAATAGTAGGGCTGATAGGTGCAGTTGTAACTTTTATATTCGGTATACTTAAAATACCTGGGCCAGCAGCAGTATTTTTTGTATTAAGTTTTACAATGACAACAGGAGTTTCTATTAATAAATCAGAAATACCTATATTTATTGGAGTTGTATTTGCGAGTAGTATTTTTTCATGGATGGTTAGCATGATTGGATATTTCGTTAATCCTCATGGTCCTGAATTAAAAAAGATTAAAGGATTGTATTTGGCATTGGCGGAATTTGCTAATGTTGTTGGTAATGAAGATATCAGTAATATGAGAAATCGAACTGTTAATGCCTTAAAGGAATCAGAAGAAATTCTTGTAGTAGGATATAATCCACGGAAAGTTTCATTTTTGTTTAATCGATTAGTCCTTTTGAATCAGCACGCCAATAAAATATTTTTAGAAATGCTTGAGCTGCATTCAAATAGTAAAAATAAATTACCTAAAGAACTTATTGATATGATAAGAATATTAGCAATTGGAATTAATTTAAAGGATGAAGAAATAATTAAAATAGAAAAACCAACTGAAGAGTTAGATGAAAGGTATCATAAGATTTTAGAGATAATATATGATATCGAAGCTATAATGAATATACCATTAAACTACATTGGACATAGTATTAAAATCTCTAAACCATCAGTAACCATGAGATTTATTAAAGCTTTTAATAAAGACTCCATAGTGTTTGTTAATTCAGTCAGATATGGAATAGTGCTTTCAATATCAGCAATAGTAGCGTTTAATTTTCCATTTACAAGACCGTATTGGATTACATTATCATGTGCTGCAGTTATGTGTGGTTCAACTATTATGGCAACTTTTCATAGGTCAATTCAACGTTCGGTTGGAACTATAATCGGTATATTTGTGGCTATAATTATTTTAAGTTTTCAGCCACAAGGTTTTATGATCGTTGCAGTGAATATGTGTTTAACATGTTTAGTAGAACTTGCTATATCAAGAAATTATGCTCTAGCAGCAGTATTCATTACACCAAATGCTATGCTTATAGCAGAAAATTCAACTAAAATTTATAACGTTACTTATTTTGCAACAGCTCGTATTACAGATATAGTTGTTGGATCTATAATTGGGTTAATTGGAACATATATTATTGGACGTAAATCAGCATCTAGTAGATTACCAGATTTAATGGTTAAATTATTACGGAATCATGTCAGAGTGATAGTTTTTTTAGCATCTAATAATAATGAAAATGATACAAGCCTAATAAAAGAAAAGATGGAAATAGATTTTATGAACTTTAAAATGGCTTATAATACAGCATTAGGTGAGATTCCTAATAACGAAGAAATGCTTGAAATGATGTGGCCAGCATTTTTCGCATTAGAACATATTAGTTACCTGCTTACTCAGTATTGTACAGAAAAAGGACAATTAATTTTGTCTGACGATGAGTTGTCACAATTAATACTTATTTATGAAACAATGGCAAATGATATCGAACAAAAAAATGTAATAAAGCCTAGAAAGATTTCTATCATAAATGAAATTTCTGAATTTTGTGAAGAAATTAATATGCTTCAAGAAGCATTAAGTATAAAGAGTATATTATTGGTAAGATAAATTAAAAGGTATTTAGATAAAAATGTATTTGATCTCGGTGAGTCATCGCATAACCCTAAAATACATGTTGGGTATCTAGATTTTCCTCAAATTCATCGCAGTCTTTTAATAAAGGATTTTTTCTCTTAAATACAAAATAATATGGTACTTCATAAGATAGCATAAGTATCCATCCTATGAGGCTTGCATAAGCTACGCCAGGCATTCCAATATGTGGAACTAATATAAAAACAAATATTACTCTAAAGGATATTTGTATTAATGTAGAAACTAATGTGATTTTCATATTGCCCATGCCTCTAAAGAAGCCTTGTATACCATTAGTGAAGCCCGGAAGCAGATAGAAGAATGCCATTAGCGTTAAGTAATTAACTCCTATACTGATCATGTTATTATTTTCAGATGAAACAAATAATTTCATAATTGGCTCTTTTAAAGCTAAAATAACTATGCAGATAAATATCCAATAACAAAATTCTAGACATAATCCAATTTTAAATCCTGACTTAACACGTTTTTTATTATTTGCACCACGATTTTGTGCCACAAAGGTCATCATTGCATGGGATATACTTTGCTCTGGTACAAAACCAAAAGCATCGACTTTGTTAACAGCATTGAAGGCTGCAATAGTAGCAACGCCTAGCGGATTAATAGTACCTTGTATTAATAACTTTCCAATTGGCTGGCAAGATTGCTGCAAGGCTGTTACAGAACCTTGGGCGAGGGTTTGCTTTAAAAGCTTCATGTCTATTTTTAGATCACTTTTAGTTAATCTTAATAATGGAACCTTTTTATATATGTAAATTATGCAGAATAGGGCAGAGCAAGCTTCAGCAATGTCTGTTGCAAGACCAGCTCCAATCACACCCATGTTAAAACCACCTATAAAAATAAAATCAAGGCAGCCATTTAAAATAGATGCGATTGCTAAAAATCTTATTGGGGTTTTGGAATCACCAACACTTCTCATGGCTGCTGATACTGCATTGTACAAATATGTGAAGGGCATTGCAACAAATATAATTCTAAGGTAAAGGGTTGCAGATTCGAGAATTTCGTTTGGAACACCAAGAAGGATTAGTAAGCCTTTTGAAAAAATTAAACCAAGGATTACAATTAGCAAAGAAAAAAAACAACCAAATATTAAAGTAGTTGATATTTCTTTTTTTAATTCTTCATATTTGCAAGCACCAAAGAATTCACTCATTAGTACTGATGCTCCAATACAAATACCTGATATTCCTAAAATGACAATGTTCATTACTGGATCCGCTGTCCCAACTGCTGCTAAGGCATCTGTTCCTGAAAATCTTCCTACAATGATTGAATCTACCGCATTGTAAGTTAGTTGAAGAAGATTTCCAAGTATTAATGGGAGAGAAAAGCTTATAAGATGTTTTGGTATATTACCTTTTGTCATGTCTTTAATCATAATGTTCACTTCCTAAATGTTTCTTCATTAGGCTATTATACTAAAGTGATTAATACATCTTCAACGGATTAATTTTAAAAAGTGTTTCATTTTGAAACTATTTTAATTTTCGCCATAAGGTACTATGCCCAATTTCTAATCTTTTCTCAACTTTTGCTTGGTTCATTTCTTCTTGTACCATTACATGTTTTATAATACGACCTTCAATTTCTTTTAAACTGCCACTAAGATCAATAGGTACTAAGGAAGCTTTTTTATGATTATCTTCTTCGTTATTTAAAGCAGCCTTAACTTCGCTCATGGCGATATAGGAACCATTACAAGTTAGTGCTAATTGATTTATTACCCTCATAAACTGCCTTATATTTTCTGGCCAATCATATTCGCAGAGTAATTTTATTCCGCTTTCATTGATTCCAACGATTTGACTTGCACATCGTACATCTAATTTAGCAAGATACATACTTATCATATTACTAATTTCATTACTATAATTTTTAAATGGCCTTAATTCTATTCTTACGTCATCTAAAATTGAACGAAGCTGCCTTAAAAGCTTTCCACTATGAACACATATTTCAATAGGCAGCTCACAAGAGGCAATCATTTTAATATTATTGTTTTTGTTCAATTTTCTTAAGAGAGAAGCTATATTTTTTTGTCCTTCTTTATATAATTGATCTATATCTTCTAAAAATAAAGTGCCCCCATCATTGCACAAGTTTTCTATGATAATATTATATAATAAATCATAGTTATAATCTTGTGGTATAGAATAGCAGCTTACACATACTAAACTTTTTCTTTTTTGAGGGCCCAATAAGTGACATAAATATCCAACATCACTTTTACACATTCCATCTTCACCAGTTATTATAGTTGGAAGTGGGGTATTACTTAGCTCTGATATTTGAGATAAAATTGTTTGAGGAAATACTGTATGTACAAGATCTGGAGATATTTCATTTGCACTTGAGATCTTAATAAAATTATCAGTATTATGTGATTCTATGATTTTGTCATCTATATAATCATTAAATTCAACAATTTGCTTCTTATTCTTAGAAAGAGCATTACATAATCTAACAGCTTCATCAATGGCACTTCTTATACCTTCTATTCCACTAGTAAGAAGAATGCTGTTCATTCCGAGCACTTGTGATGTCTCGTATACAAGATTATCTCCAATTACGAGCTCATAGTTTTCTTTTTTCAGTTCCTCCATTATGATTCCTATATCTTTATGCTCAAAATAGCACTTTGACTCTAAGGAATATCCTAAAAGTTCACTTAACTGTTTAAAGGAGTTAACTATACTCGGATAAGCTAAAAATATTTTCTTTCCCTCAAACCCTTGTGATAATTTTAAAATCCTAACTATATCATAAGCATTTATATATACTTCGATAATAGGAGTTGTTGTAACTTTTTTGCTAGTTTCAACTGTACCACCTCTTGTTATAATTGCATCATATTTTTGATCAGCATTAAGTTTTTTTATAAGCTTTGGAGCTGTTTCATAATTTCCTTGATATACATCTATTTTAATATCTTTATATTCATCTAGAACCGACATTGCCAGCTCTTTTAAACCTAAATAAGGTGCTAAAAAAAGGATTTTCATTCCCATAAGTATATTCTCCAATAATTAATTTATGGTCTTATTATATCAATTTATTTATAACGTAGAAAAGACTGTATCTGAACTTTATTTTACTCTTCAAACACACATTGTAACGCTTCAATTTTGTAGGATAACTTAGAGCGATATTTAAAGAGAAATAAGTATTTGGGGGCAATAATAGGGAGGTGCTGCAATAGATTTTAAGAGTATTTGAATAAGAAATTTGAAAACCTCTCACTTTGGAGCACAAATATGAGAGGTTTTATTTTCTATTATATTGTTAGTTGACAAAATAATCAAATAAAGATAAATTATTGCTCATTTCGCTGACTATCTATTATTTAGTTTTTAGCCCTTGCTTATTGATAGTATCCTTAACTTTAGGGTAATAAACTGATTGATAAATTCTTGAAGTGAAAGTACTCCAATTAGTTTCTTGTTCAGATCGTCCGATATCATTTAAGTATTTACCCATTTGCTCATCATAAATATCTATAGATTCTTCAATAGCTTTTGTATCATAACTTTCAGTATGTTTAAAGCTATCAAAAGGAACTCTTGGTTTTTTATGCGATTCATCAGCTGGATATCCAAGTACTAATCCTACCATTGGAAAAGTATATTTAGGTAAGCCTAATAGTTCTATAACTTCTTCTGGATTTTTTCTGATTCCACCAATAGGAACTGTACCTAGTCCAAGAGATTCAGCAGCAATAACTGAAGCTCCTAGAGCTATTCCAACGTCTACTGATCCTGCAAGAATACCTTCTATATCCTCATGAATTACTTGTTTAAAGCCAGTTTTTTCACCTGCAAGATAAGTTCTATAAAAATCCATTACAAATACTAGAAATACTGGAGCTTTAGCAACATATTCTTGATTGCCCACAAGTTCTGCTAATTTTTCTTTTTTCTTTTTGTCTCTTACAACTATAACAGATGTTTGCTGCCCGTTTATTGAGTTAGGCATAGCTTGAGCACTTTTTACAATTTCATCGATTATTTCATCTGAAACATCTTTATCTAAATATTGTCTTATAGACCTATGATTTTTTATTGTATCTATTGTATTATTCATAATTTATCACCTCATAATAATATTTAATATTTTCATAATATGCTAACTTATTTTAACATAAGTGTTTTTTATAATTTCATAATAGTACTATTTTTTAATGAAGATAAAGCTTCAGGAGTGTGAGTACCTAAGTAAACTGTATCATTTTCTTTAATGAAAGTTCGGACTTTTTCCAATGTTTCCTTTGCTAAGTCTTTGTCCTCAAAAACAATAGATAATTGATTTTGTCTCAAAGCTTCATCTGTGTAAGTTACATCACCATGAAGCATATAGTAAACACCATTAATTTCAGCAATGACTAAAGAATTACCAGTAGTATGACCATAAGCTGGCACCATAATAATATGTTCACTTATAGTTTGGCTTTTAGCAAAATTTTTATATTGACCATCAGTAAAATCAACTTTAATTATATTGTCATTAGTTAAATTCATTGCATCAGCTTCTATACGAGAAATATAAATTTTTGCATTATCAAATAATCTTAATTCACCAGCATGATCAGGGTGTTTATGAGTTAAAATAATTTTATTAACATCTTTTGGTTCATAGCCTATATTTCTTAATGCTTCATTAAAGTTAGCAACTTTTTCTCCCATGTACATCGATTGGTCAGGCTTTTCTTCAAAATCTGGTGTTTCAACAGGAAGCCCTGTATCTACTAAAATAACTTCTTCTCCTGTATCTATTAGATAGTTTTGTAAACTTGCAGGATATTCTTTATTAGGGTTAACTTTTTCTTTTTCAAGAGATCCACCTAAAGCAAATGATTCTTTCATTCTTCCGTTTTTATAAAATTCTAAAGCTAAAATTTTCATAATCTATTCCTCCAATATATCATTATATTTAAATTATTTACTAATATTTAGTTGCTTTGTTAGAGCTTATAATACTTTTTTGCATAACATTTTTTGTTAAGTTATTGATTATAAATTGGTATAATCAAATTATATTTTATACAATTTAATTTGTCAATTGATATTTTGAAATTTATATAAACACTATCATATAAATTTCTCATGTACAATTAGGGTGTAAACTAAGAAAGTCAGCCATTTATATTATCATTTTTAACTTACATAAAACCAACTTCATGATATAATATAGAAAAAATATTTGGTGTGATTAACTTTGGAGAGATTTTGTAATAATATAAGTGTTATAATATTTAGAATTGAAAGATTACTGGAGGGATAATTTATAATGGATATGCTCGCACAAGCCTTTGCAGTTAAGGATGAAATAATAAAGTGGAGAAGGGATCTTCATAAAATACCTGAAATAGGTTTAGATTTGCCAAAAACTTTTGACTATGTAACAAAGAAATTAGATGAATTTAATATAGAATATACTACATATAAAAATCACTCTGGAATCAGTGCTGTTTTGGGGAGGAAAGAAGGAAAAACAATTGCAATAAGGGCAGATATGGATGGTTTAGAAATTAAGGAAGAAACAAGTCTGGAATTTAAATCAGAAAATGATAATATGCATGCCTGTGGCCATGATGGGCATACTGCAATATTGATTGGAGTAGCAAAAATACTTAAGGAAAATGAAAATGAGTTAAATGGAAAAGTAAAGTTAATATTTCAACCAAGTGAAGAGTTAGGGCCAGGTGGTGCATTAGCTATGATTGAAGATGGAGTATTAGAAAATCCTAAAGTAGATGCAATGTTAGCTTTGCATGTTGATCGTAAGCTTGGAGATTATAAAAATGGAGATGTATTAGTTAGATATGGAAGCATGTCTGCAGCAGAGGATCCGATTAATATAAAGATAATAGGGAAGGGAGGTCATGCGTCAACACCTAATTTATGCATTGATCCTATATGTATCGCAACCCTACTTATCAATAATATTCAATATATATTAAGTAGAGAAATAAATCAAACTATACCGACAGTAATAAGTTTTGGAAGTATTCAAGGTGGAAGGAATTCAAATAACGTTATTCCGGATACTGTTGAGATTAATGGAACTGTAAGAAATACAGATATTGAAACAAGGAAATTTGTATTAAAGCGAATTGAAGAAATAGTAGCGGGTTTGACAAAAATAATGAGAGCGGATTTTGAGTTGAATTTTAATGGCGGTTGTCCAGCTGTTATTAATGATAAAAATATGGTTGATATGTTTTTAAAGTCAGCAAAAAAGATATTAAAGGAAGAGGACGTGCATATTTTAAATGATTGCAATATGGGAGCAGAAGATGCAGGCTTCTTCTTTGAAAGAGTTTCAGGATGTTATTTTAGATTATATAATCCATTAGCCTTTGAAGATGGAATTGTGTATCCGGCTCATAACTGCAAATATATGATGGATGACTCAGTATTATATAGAGGTGTGGCCGTGATGCTGCAAATGACAATTGATTACTTAAATTAAGCTGTTCATTTAAATTAAATAATTTCTAATAAATTTATGATAAATAAGCATATATAATTCTAACTTATATAAGAAATAAATAGAACGTAAATAAGAGCTTTTGTAATGTAAGCTCTTTTTTTGTTGGGATTATAGGTGATAATTAAAACAAAGCTTAGTGTGCAGGTGTTTTGTGTATAAATAATGAGATTATATTTGAATAAAAAGAATGGAATTGAAGGAATTAAGTGGAATATGAATAAAAATCGGCAAAAAAGTTTAAGGAATGTGGGAGAAATAGAATTTATGTGTAAATTGTGGTATAATTACAAGCGAGAGTTGAGAAAATTGTCTAAAAAAATAAGTTATTAGGGGGAAATGTAATGAATTTAATAAACAATTTAAGGGTTAGAACTAAATTAATTTCAGCGTTTTTGATTGTTGCTGCATTAATTTTAGTGGTTGGAGCAGTTGGAACTTTATCATTAGGAAATGTAGACACGAAGGCAAAAAAAATATATAGTGTAAATTTGCAAAGTGTAAATTATGTGTTATCAATTAAAGCAAATATGTCAAAAATTGATGGCAAACTTTTAACAATGATGGACGAAAAAGATAAATCTAAAGTGGAAGAATTACAAAAAAGCATTAATTCTATGGTAGAAGAGGATAATAAATATATAGCAGATTATGAAAAATTAATTAGTACACCAGAACAAGAAAAGGTTTGGACTGAGTTTAAAAATAATGTAACTAAATATAGAGATACTAGAAATGGTTTAATAGATGCTATTAATTCTGATGATATCAATGGTGCACAAAAGCAATATTTATTAATGGGGCCTATAGAAAATGAGATGCTAGATAGTCTTGATAAGGTAATAGAAATAAATATAAATGAAGCACAGACAGCAGATGAAAATATTAGTTTAACATTCACATCTGCAAATTTAAGTATACTTATATTAACAATTATAGGATTTATAATTGCAGTTATACTTGGATTATTTATGTCAAGAAATATAAATGTGCCATTGAAAAAGATAAAAGAGTATGCTGAAAGATTAGCATTATATGATTTTTCAACTCCAATTACTATCACAAGAAAAGATGAATTTGGACAAACGGGAGTTGCTTTAAATACTGCACAAAAAAATGTGAATGATTTAGTTAAAACAATTATAGAAAATTCTGAAGATATAAGTGCATATAGTGAGGAACTTTCTGCAACTGCTGAGGAATTAGCTTCTAGAGCTGAGAATATAGATAACGCGGTAAATAATATTGCAATTAGCATGCAAGAGTCTAGTGCAGTATCAGAAGAAATAAGTGCTTCAGTTCAAGAAGTAGATGCAAGTATTAATGAACTTTCAGAAAAAGCTGCGGAGGGAAGTAATAATGCCAGTAAGTCTAAGGAAAGAGCTACGGAAGTTCAAATTAATAGCAAGAAAGCAATAGAAGGAACTCGTAAACTTTACTCTGAAAAAGAAAGAGGCATGCTGCAAGTAATAGAAAATGGAAGAGTAGTAGCTAGTATTAAAATTATGGCAGATACAATAGGAAGTATATCAGAACAGACTAATTTATTGGCATTAAATGCAGCTATAGAAGCAGCAAGAGCTGGAGAGCAAGGAAAAGGCTTTGCAGTTGTTGCAGAAGAAGTAAGAACACTTGCAGAACAGTCATCACAGGCAGTAACAGATATTCAGAATACAATTATTAAGGTTGAAGAAGCATTTAACGATAGTATTAATACTGGAAGGGATATACTTAAATTTATTAATACAGATGTGCATGAACAATTTGATGCGTATGGAGAAACAGGTACCCAGTATTATAATGATTCTGATTTTGTAAGTAAAATGTCAGAAGAAATTGCAGCTATGTCAGAAGAAATTACAGCTACTGTAGATCAAGTAAGTGAAGCGGTGCAGAATATGGCACAAACAGCGCAAAAATCTAATGAACAGGCTGATGAAATTAAAGAGAGTATGAATGAAACTACAAAAGCTATAGAACAAGTGGCTTTAACAGCACAAAGCCAAGCAGAACTTGCTCAAAAGCTTAATGAAATGGTACATAAATTTAAGATTTAGATTAATTACGACTATAAAAACCCCCGATTTATCGGAGGTTTTTTAGTTTGAGAATTAAAATAAGTTATGTCAATCCACTAGGAGTATATTTATATTTTGTTTATCGATATGTTGTTTTTAATTTTCAGGATTGTTTGAGCTGTTTTTGCGGTAAGACGGAATGAAGAATATAAACATATTATGCGAAAATATGTGGAAACATAAGAGAAAAAACAGAACGAAAATAGAAGGTAATAATACGTATGTGTAGAAATATATGGACAAGGGTATTAAAATATTAAATTTATGGGAGGTATTGATTTTATGTATGAGATTTTAGTACAAAAAAGTAACAGATTAGCACCTAATTCTTATTGGAAAATCAATTTATTGTTTTCTGAGAGTTTTGATGACGTTTATGGAGATTCTATAATTCAAACTGAATAATAAGCCTGATATATTGGAAGAAATTAAAAAATAATACGTATAAATAGTTGAAATATGATTAAAAAGGTAAAAATTTTACAAATATTAAATTATGTGCTATATGCAAATATAAAATAGGGCATTAAGTAAACGTATTCGCAACCCGGAATTGATGATATCGAATATTAATGTAATTTAATCTAGAGAGGTACGATTAATAAAATGGGGGGGAACGTTATGAGAGTTTTATGTGATAATTGCAATTTGAATTGTCATATTGAAAAATATAAGGAGAGATTAGATAATATCATTATTAGAAAAAATTATAATTTATTAGATAATGAAGTGATTAGTTTAAGCCAGTTTCTTGATGATTTGATAGCTAAATGTATTTTTTGCGACACAAATAATTTGCATAAATTTAATAAAAAAAATTCAATTGAATCTGAAATGTTGTATTACTATGGAAAACAGCATTTGTTTTTAAAATTATACTATTATATAAGTGAAGGGATAAAAAATGACGAGCTAATTTATATTTCAATGGAAGAAGGACTTTATACTAAGCTTATGGAAACTCTTATAATTAATAGAGTTCCCATTAATCATATCAAATTTAAATCTTTAGAAGACATAACATTAAGGAATAATGAATTTAATGTTATTGCATTAAAAGAAAAAGTAGATAAACTTAACTTTAATAGTAAAAATGATGATATAATAATTAGGTGGGTAATAGAACCTAGATATGTAAGTGAAGTGAATCTAAAGAAATATTTCTTTGATACTAAAGCTACATTCAATAGATACATGGGAAATATAAAGTCAAATATTATGTATATATATGATGCATGTGAGCACATAAATAAAGGTAAAAATACTAATTTAAGTTGTATAGAAAATAAAAATTAAAATATGAATTTGAAAGACTAGTTACAAAATAAAAATTAAGTAACTAGTTTTTGCGTTTATATGTATGTATTTTTAATTAATTTGTATATTTGAATTAATAACCCAATATTAGTCTTTGGCGACACTCGGATCTTTGAAGTGGTGACATTTTTGATGTATTTTCTTCCATCCATTTCCGTTGTTGAAAGGAGAACCTTTTTCCAAAGAATAATAAAAATTGATTATGATAAGTTTCACCTACTAAACCATACGTAGACTGGGTAAATTTAACATAGCCTAAAGCCTCTAATAATGCTGTATCATGAAGATAAATGGACTTTTCTTCATCAAACAGTTTTAAATCGAAATCTTTTTCTAATTTACCTGCTAAAAGATTGTGTTTAGATTCACCACATTCATAAAATTTACCTTCTCTAGATAACCAACCACATATACCTGACTCACTCATTCAATTAATAGGATAGATACGTATAATTTCATTCGATAAACAAAACTTCAAATTATATCTTCCTATTTTACACCTCACTTTCTCGTATAGATAATTATAATATATTATAAATCATTTTCTTTTAAATGACTATGTTTTAACATTGTGTTTATTTTTTTAGAAATAAATTGAATACTTATATAACTTAACAAACTTTTGAGATAGAGACACTTATAAAAACTTGTACTAGCAGAGATGAATTTTTTATTTTGTGATAGATAAATAATACTATAAATGTGTTATAGTATTATAGTATTATTTAGTTAAGAGATAAGGAGAAATAAATATGAATAAGCCAGAACTTCTAGCACCAGCAGGAAATTTAGAGAAACTTAAAACTGCTATAAATTTTGGCGCTGATGCAGTATATCTTGGGGGAAGTAAATTAAACTTAAGAGCATCAGCAGATAATTTTACAATAGAAGAATTAAAAGAGGGTCTTGAATATGCACATTCAAGAGGAAAAAAAGTTCACGTTACATTAAATGTAATTCCACATAATGAAGATTTAGTAGGGATAGAAGAATATATTAATGAATTATATGAAATAGGCGTTGATGCTGTACTTATTGCCGATCCAGGAATTTTTAGTATAGCTCGTGAAGTGGTACCAAATCTGGAAATTCATTTAAGTACTCAAGCTAACAATGTAAACTACAAATCTGCTTTATTTTGGCATAAGGCTGGAGTTAGTAGAATTGTAGCTGCAAGAGAAATGAGTCTTGAAGATTTAAAAGAATTAAGAAAAAAACTACCTGAATCTTGCGAGGTAGAAGCCTTTGTCCATGGTGCAATGTGTATGGGGTATTCTGGGAAGTGTTTGTTATCGAATTATATAACTGGCAGGGATTCTAATAGGGGAACTTGTACGCAACCTTGCAGATTTAAATATCACTTATATGAAGAAAGAGAACCAGGAGATTATCACAAAGTCAATAATAGTGATAATGGAATTTATTTTATGAATTCAAAGGATTTATGTATGATAGAGCATATTCCAGAATTGATTGAAGCAGGTATAAATTCTCTTAAAATTGAAGGTAGAATAAAGAGTGCATATTACGTGGCATCAGTAGTAAAAGCTTATAGGCAAGCTATTGATAAATACATAGAAGATCCTAAAAATTATAAATATGACCCTAAGTGGATGAAAGAGCTTGAGAAGCCTAGCCATAGAGCATATACAACTGGATTTTATTTTGATGAAGAAGTAAGACAAAATTATGAAACTTCAGCATATATACATAACTATGATATGATAGGCATTGTGAAGGATTATAATAAGGAAACTCATATTGCAACCATTCAGCAAAGAAATAAGGCTTATAATGGAGATTTAGTTGAAGTTTTAGCTATAAAAGGAGAAAACAGAATAATAAAGCTTGAAGATATGAGAAAAGAAAATGGTGAAGCAATAGAAAGCGCGAATCGCCCACAAATGATTTTTACAGTGAAATGTGATGAGGAATTAGAGGTTAATGATATAATTGTAAAAAGTAAAAAGGCTTAGACGAAAAAATTGTTATTATTTTTAGTTTGTGCCTTAATCAAGGTAGATTAAGTGAAAATGCTTGATCTACCTTTTCTTATGACTATAAAAATATATTAATTATCCCTATAAATTTAAATGTTAATAAAAAATTCATATTTTTTATACGTTTACATTAAAAAATGTGTTATAATGTAAAGGATGGTTTGCGAATTGAAAAGGAGAGATTTAATGTCAAAGAGTTATAAATGGACAAAGGTTATGAAAAAATCAGCTGTTTTTGTAATGGCGTTAAGCATAAGTTTAGGTACAGGAATTACTTTTTCAAGTAACGTAGCTAAAGCGGTAACAACACCAAATAAAGAACTGATTTGTTCAACAACAGCATATACAGCAGATGCAGGAAGTAGCACAGCAAGTGGACGAGTAGTGGAAAGAAAACCAAATGGTATAAGCACAGTTTCAGTTGATCCAAATGTAATTCCGTTAGGAACTTTTTTATATATTGAAGGATATGGATATGCAGTAGCAGCAGATACTGGCAGTGCGATAAAAGGAAACGAAGTTGATGTGTACTTTGATAATTCTAGTGAATGTTATGATTGGGGTAGAAAAACTGTTAATGTCACAGTGATAGGTCATTCTACGAACTAATAGGTAACATAAATGATGTAAATGTAAATTGTTCCAATAAAACAATTTGGATAATAAATATCTAAATTTAATAGTTATAAAAATTTAATAGGTAGTTTTCAATTATAGTTGCAACTTGTAGTTACAATTGAATGTATGAAAAAAAGTAAAACAGTCGTAATATACGGAAAGTTATGTTAAAACAGAAAGCCGTTAAGAATGTTCAAAATTAAACAGCATAAATTGTCAAACAAAATAGTATAGCCATCAATTAATTTCTTACTATGTTTCATACGTAGTATATAACAGATATAATTTTGACAGAGGTATTTAAGAATAACTTTCTATTTAGATAAACTTGGACAAGTTTATCTGGGGAAATAATAATGTTAAATAATTAAATAGGGAGGATACAATAATTGTATTCTGTAAAGAAGTGTTTCGAAAGGGAGACACTTCTTTTATTTAATAAACTAATATTAGGCACATGAAAGAAAATAACAAGTCTAAAATGCTAGCAGATGGGCTTGTTATTTTTTTGATTGTGCCTTATCACTGTTATTGCAATAATACACTGAAATGGTATAATTAAATTAATAACTAAGAATTTTTATTAATTAACAATTATTCTGGGAAAATGGATTTAATGGATGGTATAGATATTAAAGTTAATATATCTAAGCTTGCTAAAATAAATAGGGGGTGACACTTATTTTGAATATACATATATTGAAAAAACTTGTTACGGTGGGGAAAAATTGTTCATTAAGACTATTAATCAGTGCTTTGTTTATTGCTCTTATGACTATTACTGTGGGAATTATAACTTATATTGTATTCACAAATTGGAAGATTTCTGTAAACAATACCATAATGAAAATTCAAGAGGATTCAAATAAAGATATTTTCAATGAAATACAATCCTTACTTAATGTGCCTCTATACAATAATGAAATTAATCAAAGTTTGATAAAAAATGGGGTTATAGATATACATAATAAAGAACAGAGAGATGCTTTTTTTGCAGGAGTAATTAAACCAAGCAGAGAAGAAATTTATAGTTTTAGTTTTGGAACAGAAAATGGAGAATACTATGGAGCGCGGAAAAATGAAAAAAATCAAATAGAAATATATAGAAGCACTCCTGAAACCAATGGTCACTCTATGTATTATAGTGTAAATGATGATTTGACAGAGGGAAATTTTGTTAATGATTACGGTAAATTCGATCCAAGAACAAGAGACTGGTACATAAGAGCTAAAGAGAAAGGAACAGCAGTGTTCTCTGATCTTTATAAGCATTTTATAAAAGATGACTTAGCTTTATCGGCTGCATACCCTATTTATAATGAAAATGGTGATCTTCAAGGGGTAATGGGGACACACATAATTCTTTCAAACCTTAATGAGTCTTTAAGAAAAATCGCAGACAATAATTCTGCTACGACATATATAGTTGAAAAAAATTCAGGGTATTTAGTGGCAAATTCATTAAATAAACCTAATTTTGAAACACTATCAAATGGAAATATTAAAAGAACTTTAATTGAAGATACTGATAATAAGGCAATTCGTGAAGCATATGAAAAGTGCCAAAATACTCCAAATGCAAGCTTTATTTCACAAGTAGAGGATGAAAAGTATCATATAAAAACATTTGAATATGCACGAGCAGGGTTAGATTGGATTGTAATAACATCAATTCCTGAAAGCGTATTCACAAAGGAAATAAAAAATAATACTAATTTTGCTATAATATTCACTATAATGGCTTTTGCTGTAGCAATAATAATTCATATAAAAAGTACTGAATTAATTTTAAAACCTATCAATCATTTAATAACAACTGCAGATAAGTTTTCAAAAGGGGATTTATCAGTAAGGGCTAGAGTTTTTAGAAATGATGAAATTGGAAATCTAGCTAAGGGTTTTAATAATATGGCAGATGATTTGTATTCCCTTATAAATAATCTTGAAGAAAAAGTAAAGGATAGAACCAATAAACTGATTGATGCTAAAGAAACAGCAGAAGAGGCAAATATGGCAAAGAGTCAATTTCTAGCAAATATGAGCCATGAAATAAGAACACCTATGAATGGAATTGTAGGATTTTTAAGTCTTTTAGAGAAAACTGATTTAAATAATACTCAAAAAGACTATCTTCAAACAATTAAAACATCTTCTGATACGTTAATAGCAGTTATCAATGATATACTTGACATTTCTAAAATTGAAGCTGGAAGGATGGAAGTTGAAAATATTCCTTTTGATATTTTATCTGTGATTCAAAGTACTATATGCCTTTATAGTGCAAAGGCAAAAGAAAAAGGACTTGAGCTTAATATGATCATAAGTTCGGCTATTCCAAGGTTTGTAAAAGGTGATCCGACAAAGCTGAAGCAAGTTATAAGCAATTTAGTTAGTAATGCAGTAAAGTTCACACATGAGGGAGAAATAGTTATGGAAGTTTCATTAATTAAAGAAACGGATACAAGTATGGAACTCTCTTTTGAAATTAGAGATACTGGAATAGGTATAAACGAGGAGGAAATAAATAAACTATTTAAACCATTTAGCCAGGCTGATGCATCTTCCACGCGAAAATATGGGGGCACTGGATTAGGACTTGTAATATGCAAAAGATTAGTTGAAATGATGGGAGGTTCAATAAGTCTTATAAGTGTAAAAGGGAAAGGTACAACTTTTAGTTTTACTTTAATATTAGAAAATTGTGTTGAAACGGATGTAGAAGATAACAATTTAAAAGAAGAGAGTAATGAAGTTTTCGCTACAAAAAATACTATTATGGAAGCTAAATATATCAATACTTTAAAAATATTGTTAGTAGATGATAATGATATAAATAGGAAATTCCTCATTAATAGTTTAAAATTAATTGGATTAACCTGTGATATTGCTGTCGATGGTTTAGAAGCCTTAAAAGCTTATGAAGAAAAAGAGTATCATATAATCTTTATGGATTGTCAAATGCCAGTAATGGATGGTTATGAAGCGACAAGAAAGATACGCACTTTGGAAGGGGGGCGTAAGCACATACCTATTATAGCCATGACTGCACACTCTATGAAAGGTTTTGAGGATAAATGCCTGGAAGCTGGAATGGATGATTATTTAAGCAAACCTTTTGCCTTTGAGCAAGTTATAAATATGTTCAAAAAGCATGTTAAGTCTTTTAATAATAAAAATTTAAGTGACGATATAAATAACTTTGAGGATTTAGACGATAATGAAATTAAAAATCAAAATACTTGTTTTGATAAAACTGTAGAGCTTCTTATGAAAGAGTCAGGATTTAATGAGGAGTTTTGTAAAGAACTGGTGGAGGATTTTTGTAAACAGGCGGAAAAACTTTTGGAAAGTATTAAAGAAAATATGACTAGAAATGATTTAACTGAAGTTTGTATAAATCTACATAAGTTAAAAGGTTCAGCTGGCACCGTAAGAGCTAATGACATAGCTAAAACTTCTTTAGAAGCTGAAGAGGCGATAAAAAATGATGACAAAGATTTACTAATCAAAATGGTAGGCGAGATAGAAAAATTATTAGACAAACTATGTTAGTAAAGAAAGGCGGAAATGGGGTTATGGTAGGAAATATTTTAATTGTTGATGATTCTCCAATTGAAAGAAAAATGATTGGTCAAATAATTAAAGAAAGATTAAATGATGTAAATATTTTTGAAACTGATAATGGGTTGGATATTTCAAATAAACTTTTAGAGAACAATATAAATGCATGTATTCTAGATATAATGATGCCAGTAAAAGATGGATTTGAAGTATTACGGGAAATGAAAGAAGACTTTAATTTAATGGATATACCAGTGATTGTTTGTACTGGTACATCTGATAAAGGAGCAATAGAGAAAGCATTAAGTCTTGGTGCATATGATTATTTTTCTAAACCTCTAAGTGAAGAAGCAATGAAAATTTCTCTTCCATTAAAAATTAAAAATGCTATTGATCTTATGAAAAGAAAAGAAGAAATAATATATTTGAGCTATCATGATCAGTTAACAGGGCTATATAATCGCAGATTTTTTGAAGAAGAATTAAGCAGGATTGATATAAAAAGAAATCTTCCTTTGACAATTATTATGGGAGATTTAAATGGATTAAAACTCATTAATGATTCCTTTGGACATCCTATGGGAGATGAAATAATTAAAGAAGTAGCAAATGTGCTAAAGTCAGGGTGCAGAGCTGAAGATGTTACCGCAAGACTTGCAGGAGACGAATTTGTCATTGCATTACCTAAAACAGGGGATGTAGAAGCTGAGCAAATCGTAAATAGGTTTAAGGAATTGCTGTCAAGAGAAAAAGTAGGGTCTATAGATTTATCTATTTCATTTGGTTATGGATGCAAATATAATGAGGAGGAAAAAATTCAAGATATATTAAAGATTGCTGAAGATAATATGTACGCGAAAAAACTATTTGAAAGTCAAAGCATGAGAGAAAAAACAATTAAGAATATAATAAATACCCTTCGTGAAAATAATAAAAGTGAGAGAGAACATTCTTTTAGAGTTTCAGCATTATGCACGAGTATGGGAGAAGCTTTAGGGATGTCGGAAAATGAAATTAATAAAATTAGGACAGCTGGAGAGCTTCATGATATAGGTAAAATTGCTGTAGATGACAAAATAATAAATAAAGAAGGAAAACTTACAGAGGATGAATGGAAAGAAGTTAAGCGCCATTCAGATGTAGGATACAGAATGGTTAATGCTGTAAATGAAATGGCTGTTATAGCTAACTACATATTGCATCATCATGAAAGATGGGATGGAAACGGGTATCCACAGGGATTAAAGGGGGAAGAGATACCTCTGGTATCAAGGATTATAACAATAACAGATGCTTATGACGCAATGATAAGCAAAAGAAGTTACAAAAGCGAACTATCAAAAGAAGCTGCAATAGAGGAATTGCAAAAAAATGCAGGTATCCAATTTGACCCCAAGTTGGTTAATATATTTATTGAAAAAGTATTAAATAAAACTTAATTTCATTTCATATGAAAAAATTATAATTTTTCATGTAATTTTAACTATTATTAGATTATTTATGATAAATTGTAATAATATTTTGAATTTTTCGTTTATTGCGGTATAATATTAAATATACCAATAAAATATATCTGTAAAGGGGATGGGTTTTAATGGGGAATTTAAAAGGAACAAAGACAGAAGCAAATTTATGGGCAGCATTTGCAGGAGAATCTCAAGCAAGAAACAAATATAGTTATTTTGCATCAAAAGCAAAAAAGGATGGATTTGTACAAATAGCATCTATTTTCGAGGAAACAGCTAATAATGAAAAGGAACATGCTAAAATATGGTTTAAACTTTTAGAAGGTATTGGCACTACTTCCGATAATTTAAATTCAGCTGCTGAAGGCGAAAATTATGAATGGACAGATATGTATGCAACCTTTGCAAAAGAAGCAAAAGAAGAAGGATTCGATACGATTGCATATTTATTTGAAGAAGTTGCTAAGATTGAGAAGGAACATGAGGAAAGGTATAGAAAGCTACTTGCTAATATTGAGGGTGATTTAGTATTTTCAAAGGATGGAGATGTAATTTGGAAATGCTCTAATTGTGGACATATATGCGTTGGAAAGAAGGCACCAGAAGTTTGTCCTATATGTTCTCATCCAAAAAGCTATTTTGAAATAAAAGCAGAAAATTATTAATACTATAAAATGAGAGGTGGAATAATAATGGAAGAACAAAAATTTTATGTTTGTAAGCACTGTGGTAATATGGTTGCTTTTATTAAGGATTCAGGAGCAAAAATTTCATGTTGTGGGGAACCAATGACTAAGTTAGAGCCTGGTACAGTGGAAGCAAGTGTGGAAAAACATGTTCCTGTTGCTACATGTGAAGATGGAGTTGTTAAGGTTGAGGTTGGTTCTGTTATGCATCCAGCGACTGAGGCACATCATATTGAATGGATTTTCTTGAAAACAGAAAATGGTGGGCATAGAAAAATATTAAAGCCATTAGATGAACCAAAAACAGTATTTTTCATAGGTGAAGATAAACCAGTTACAGTTTATGCGTATTGCAATCTGCATGGTCTCTGGATGGCTGAAATTTAGCAAATTAAACTTAAAAACTAAGCAAAGTTATTTATTTTTATAAAGATGACAAGCTATAAGATAATTTGAAAATGGTTACTATAATAGCATAAGCAAAAAGAAAGAGGGCAGCAATTATGAATAATGACGCATTTAGAAATTTATCATATGGGGTGTATATTATCTCTGCATGGGATGATGGAAGACCAACTGGCTGTACAGCTAATAGCACTATGCAGATTACATCAGATCCTGCAACTATTGCAATTAGTATCAATCATGATAATTATACTAATAAGTGTATTGAGGAGACAGGAAGATTTGCAATCTCTATTTTAGGAGAGAATTCAGATTCAACAATTATCGGTACATTTGGATTTCAGTCTGGTAAAAATGTAAATAAATTTGATTCTGTTAAGTACGAAGTGAAAGGATATATGCCAATAGTAATGGAAGCCTGTGCTTATATTACTTGTGAAGTAATCAATAAGATGGAGACAGATACGCATACTGTTTTTCTAGGTAAAGTTCTAGATGCAGATGTTCTTTCAAAGGATGATCCTATGACATATGCTTATTACCATAAGGTTATAAAAGGAAAAAGTCCAAAGAATGCTCCAACCTATATTGCTGAAGATAGCGAAGTGGAAAATAAGAGTGGAAAATATGTATGCAGCGTATGTGGATATGTGTATGAAGGGAACATTCCATTTGAAGAATTGCCAGAAGATTATACTTGTCCAGTATGCAAACAACCAAAGTCGGTATTTAAAAGGCAGGAATAAGATAGTGTGAATTTTAAAGGCTAGTTACCCAATTAGGTGACTAGCCTTTTGAGTTTAACTATTTCTTGTTTTTTTCATGAAATCCAGTGAATTTACTATATATCTTATGTGGGAACCCTTCCCTATAGGACCATTATCATCACTTGCCTCTACATCAAAAAATAATTTTTTCCTATCTGCTTTTATAAGAGTAGCCTTACATTTTATATTTGCTCCAACTGGAGATGATTTAATATGTTGAACATTCATCTCAATACCAACTGTGGTATAACCCTTTGGAAGTTCATCTATTACTAAACTCTTAGCTGCATTTTCCATAAGAGCAATCATAGCAGGGGTTGCATAAACTTCTAAATCTCCTGATCCCATTTTTATTGCTGTTTCATTTTCAGTAACCTTTAATTCTTTAACAAATGAAGTGCCTTCTTTTAAAACAAATTCCATTTAAAACCACGTCTCCTCTCTATAAGGCACATGAAAATAAATAACAAGTCCAAAGTTGCTAATATAAGTTCCGACATGCAGCATAGCTGCTCTGTTCTAATGTGTGGATATTTTTCATCAGGCAAGGAGGTGAATTGACCTCATAGCGGGCCTATTAGGTCGATTTGCCGATGAGCAGAGAACCCAAATCTATGATTTGGTGTGAATCGCTTACTCAGGGAGCGTAGCGAGTCGAGCTTCTTATGATGAAAAATAGGCTAGCAAATGGACTTGTTATTTATTTGATTGTGCCTAAATACCATTATATAATTTCTTTGTAAGGTTAGAAAGTCAATTTTTATATTAGTCATATGAAAGGAAATAAATATATATTTTTGTGAAATAAAATCTTAAAATCATAATATATATATGAAAATCATGGAACTTAGATTAAGTTGTGAATGTTTGTATCCCCATACGTGTCAGTATGCTTTTAGCGACTTCAATCTAGTAATTGATTGCAATATTGAAGTGTGTATATTTAAGATATAGTTATATGAGTCATAAAAATAAATTATTGGGTATAAATGAAAGAGAAGAATTAGTAGAAAATATAGATCAATGTATGTATCTAATAAAATAAAATAATGTTAATATAAATATATGGCACTTAAAAATTAGATTAGAGTGGGTGAGGCAAGTGAATGATAAAATAGTAATTAAAGCTATGAAAGAGTTAGATATAGATCAGGTACTTAAATTATGGAATGATATTTTGGGTTCATCATTTCTAGAAAAATCCGTTACAAAGGAAGAGTTAATCACATATATAAAGAAAAATCCAGATGCTAGTTCTGCAGCATATGATGATGGGAGATTAATAGGAGCTTTATTATGTGGAAATGATGGGATAAGGGGATTTATATATCATATTGCAATATATAGTGAATATAGAGTTAATGAAATTGAAAAAAGATTATTAGATCGTTCGTTATCAAAGTTGAAAGAAGTTGGAATCGAAACAGGTTTTATATTTACACAAAATAACAACCATGATATGGATGTAAGCTTTAACTCTATAGGTTGGGTTGTAATTCCTAACGAACTCAACTTAGGCACATGAAAGAAAATAACAAGTCCAAAATGCATTATAACGTATAAAGACCTAGAAACTAAATGCTTTTGTAATAAACTAAAGGAATGTAGCAAATGCAATAATAAAGAAAATAGAAAAACAGAAAAAGAATGTAATGTACCAATAGGTGGATATTGCACATGTAGGACATGAGGATTTGCAGCAAGAACGTGATTTAGTGGAATAAAAAAGGAATATAAGAGGAATAATTTTATTAAATAGATGTAATAAAATTATATGTGTAAAGAAACCAATTAAGCATTTATCAAAAACATTAGTTGGACAATGTTATTACCATGTAACCTCTCATAAATTCTCAATATCCCCTTTATACCATAGTGAAGCACTTATAGAAATCTAGGCGTCTTTTCATTATGTAAAAGGCTGATTTACATGACTGAAATAATATTGTATAGATTGGATATTGATTGAAATTATAATTAAATAATGTATTATTGTTAAAATGTTACTAGTATGTTATGATTAATAGGTAATTTTATGAAAATAAAATTTTAACTAAAATAAAAAGTAGGGGGATTTTTAATGACAGGAGCGGCAGCTGGATTAGGCGTTATAGTTGTTTTAATTTATCTGGTTATTTTGGCTATATGGATTTATGGATTTGTTTTATTTGTAAAACTAGCTAGAAGAGGAATAAAAGCACTTGATATCTTTATAAATGAAAAGACTAAAAAACAACAAAATAATTATTACATAAGCGGAAGTAATGACGAAAACTAATAAGTACATATAGTATTTTGATTTCAAAATACTAATTATAATGCTAAATAATTAAAGGCTATAAGTAAAATATTTTAGAATACCACATTATGAAAGTGTGGTATTTTTCATTATACTATATAAATGACTAAGGCACTTGCTAGCTAGTAGGTGTCTATTTTAATGCAGTTTATTTGCTTATAATTGAGGTATATTAATGTTGAAAAAGAAAACAATAAAAAATGGAGGTGATAGAAATATGAAGAATTTAAGTAAAGAAGAAAAACTATATTTTGAGAAACATTTAAGACAAGATATGCCAAAGGAATCTGGAGGAGTTAAAGAATCAGGACCAGATACAGTAAATCAAGCAGAAAATCCAGGTTATTATCATTTTACCCAAGATTATAATTATCCATTATCAAGAAAAAGATAATTATCTAAATCACCCAAACCTATATAAAGATGCAATCATTAATTTGGTTGCATTTTTTATGTATATTTATTTTAAGAAAATGTAATTCTTTAAATATAAATTTTCAAATGTATTAATTAAATATAATTGTCTAATCATTTTAATTAGAGTTTTATTTAAGCGTTTGCTTAATAAATATGTAATTATATCTTAATAAAAACTTAAGTGATATTAATTGTAGTAATACTGAGATGGATACGAATATATATATGGGAAGATAATTCCTACTAGCTATTTGAAAGGATGAGATACTTATGAAAAAACTATTAATTTCACTATTAACTGCATCAGTATTACTAGGTTCAAGTGTAGCAGCATTTGCTGATACAACTACAACAACAACTCCAGTGTCAATAACTACAACTCAAGCTAGCGATCCAGCAACAGGTTTGACTGATCCTTCTAGCGATACAACTTCAACAACTGTAACAACTACAACACCAGATCCAACAGAAGGTACTGCCCTTACTATGGAACAACAAAGAGCATTATTTTACGCACAAGTATATATGCCTGATATGACTTCTATAGTTAACTTAAGAGTGCAAACAGCAAATGCGATAGCTGCCAATAATTCAATATCAACAAAAATACAAGCTACATTAAAATTATTAAACACAAATAATACAGCTAAAATTAAAACTGCACAGCAAACTGTTAGTAACGATGAAACTCAGTTAAAGTCTTTAACGCAACAAGCTAATTCATTAAAAAGTCAATTTTTAAGTTCTATAAAATATCAAAACACAAGTAGCATGAGTACTATACAGCAGCAATATCAAACTTTGCTTACACAAATAAATACACTAACTCAAAAAATAGCAACTGATAGAGCTACTGTAAATTCATTAGAGGCTCAACTTTTAAATAATAAAACACAACAAGTACAACCTCTAATTCAACAAGCTAAAAGTTTAGCAGCCAAGATAAAACAAGAAGAAATAGCTAAAAATCAATTATGGACAAGTTATAATGCTGAAATGAAAGCTAATGATTTTACATCAGCTGGAAAAACACTTCAAAGCATAATAACTGCTAAAACTCAAATATTACAAGATATAAATTCAAGGGGAACTGTATTAAATCAATTGATTACAGTTGCTCAAACACTAGCGAACCAATAAAGTAAATAAAAGTGCAGTTATTAATTTGGCTGCATTTTTTTATATTGCGTAAAATATATAATACAATTATAATGTAATAAAAAAAATTTTTTCGAGTTTATTTTATAATTAAGGAGGTAAACAAAATGGCTGGTTGTAATGAGAAGAATTGTACATGCTCTAATACTGCTTGTGAAAGACATGGCAAGTGTTGTGAATGTGTTAATTTTCACCGTAGTAAAGGGAATTTAGTAAATTGTTTGAGAGATATCAAAGTTGAAGGTAAATAATTATAAGTGCAATTAAAATAGCAAGCAGTAGCCAGGTGTAATCCAACTACTGCTTTATTTATTGTAGATTTTGCTTATGAAAATTGAAAGATGCAACATTTTAAATATATGTTATAATCAATAGCTCGTTTATAAAATATGCTATAATTTATTTATAATACCAATTAAATATATACTATAAACGAGCGTTTTTACATCCAATAAATTACCAACAATAAAAAAATAGAACATTTATGAAATCATTTGTTATAATTAGGTTCCAACACAAAACATAACAAGGAGATATCATAAATGTTCATTGGCTCAATTATAAC
>JARLHR010000170.1 GCA_031292145.1 Clostridium sp.
GCTTGTCCTTTTGTTCACCTAGCATGTCCAGTATCTAGAAGGATAATATTCTCTGCAAATTCTTTTAATGCATATTGTTGGCATACCTTTGTACTGAGCTTGTCATAATTTATATCTTCTTGTGGAACTTTTAAGATAACTACACCTTTAGAATCTAACTCAGTTCTTATTTCCTCTGATAAACTCTCCTTTGCTAATTTACATGATCCTGAAAATGCACCTAATATATCATCACCTCTTTCACCTTGTATATCCGATACACCACATCTTTCACTAATGCTAATTCTAGGTCCAAAAGAAGGACATCTTAAAACACACATGGAGCAACCATTTCCATAACGCAAACAATTTCCCATTGGTCCTGTGGTACCAGTAGTTTCAATAAATACATCTCCATCTATATAAGAACCATCACTTAGATAAACCCCTTTAATTTTTTGTCCATCAAAATTAATATCATTTACTCTACTTTCCATCAAAATCTCTATACCTAAAGATTTTATATATTTGCTAACTTCTCCTTCAATCATATTTACATTATAGAGAGTTGCATGTTTATGCCCTGGAAAATCTATATTTATATGAGTTGAGATTTTATCCGTAATTTCTATCAAATCGCCTGCACCTAGCGCAATTAATTCTTCTGCTGCTGTATAACGCCCATTATTACGCATTATACCACCTACATTTCCTAGTCCTAGTAGCAGATCTGTTTTTTCAATTAAAGTCACATTTGCTCCAGCTTTTTTGCTTGAAATTGCTGCTGCACATCCAGACCAACCACCACCAATAATAACAACTTTCATATATATCTTCTCCCTTCAAAAATACTTCTTGGGTCAGCCTGCTCTTTACAAAATCTTTTTACTCTATGCCCTGAAAACCTTGATGTGCATGCTCCACAAATACCTTCTCCGCAACACATTTTAAAATTATTACAACATGAAAGAGTAACATCATTTCTGTTAATTTCATTTAAGTAATTAATAACGTTGTAAGTTAAAATATCAGCTCCAGCCACATGAATATAATCTGCACCATTATTAAGAGCATCCTTAATTATTACCTTGGCGTGATCTGAAAGATTACCTTTTTCTAACAAAGAATTTTCCGATTCACTTACTTTATAACCATCTAAAAATTCTTTAGCAAAATTAACTTCAAAAGGACTTTTATCTATCACTACTTGTAATTCATTGTTTTGAGAAATTAATTTCCTTATTACTGGAAGCATAGGCGCTAATCCAATACCTCTTGCTAGAATTAACCCTTTAGCATGCTTTTGAGCTAATATATTTTTAATTCCAAATACACCATTCCAATATGGTCCTCTAATTACAATATTATCATTTGATTTTATATTAAGTAATTTAGAAGTTTTTATCCCCCTTATTTCAACAGCGATTGTAATAATATCACTTTCAATATCACAATTCATAATAGAAATTGGGACATCAAAATAGTTATTTCCATCAGTTCTTATAAATATATAACTACCAGGTTTAACCAAATCCAAAACTAGCTTGTGAAGGGCCTTAAATTTTATCATAATTAAATTATTATCATAATTTATTATATCTTTAACCATACATTCATATGTTTTGCGACCTTCTTTTGCCACATTTCCATTGTTATAGAATTCTTGATATATACAAACCCCCTTCCAATTTAAACAATCACAAAATTCCTCTCCTTGGCATTGAGAACAAATTAAACACTGTCCATATTCCGCAAGTTTACATGGACAATATTCAGTTCCAGCATCTATGCAATCAATAGCTTCTTTTACCATTCTTTCTCCTTTAGATAAAATTGCTTCTAATAATAGATTATTTCAAAATATTTAATTTGATACAAAAATAATTTATCATTTAAAAGGAAGCATAAAAATACCTATATAAAAATGAATTTACATCTTTATACAGGTATCCTTATAAGTTAATATATTCCAAATCAAACTAATTATTATTTTTGAAGTAATTCTTCAACTAATTCCTTAGCGTCATCTATACAACTACCACAGGCATTCCCTAATTCTGTGATTTCTTGAACTTCTTCAAATGATTTTGCACCACCATTTATAGCATCTTTTATATTTTGAACAGTAACACCATTACATCCACATACTACTTGATCGTTATCCATTATTTTCTCCTCCTAATAGTCTTTTTATTTTTCTTAGTTTATATTTATTTACTTATTAACTTCTAATAATTCTTTAACTAATGGTTCAACATTTACTAGACATCTGCCACAACCAGTACCTACTTTTGTAATTTCTTGTACTTCTTCAAATGATTTTGCACCATTCTTTATAGCATTTTCTAAATCTTCTCTTGTAACTTTACGACATCCACATATCATCTATCATCTTCCCCTTTACATTTTGTTTACTAAATCCATTTTTGTGTGCAAGAAACTAAGCTCATGCTTAATTACACAAATTTCTATATTGTGTATTAATAACAAGATGATATAATGGATTATTTTTGACTATTAATATCTAACTGTTCTCAAGAAATAATATCCCAATATATTTACTATTTTAAGCCATACTACGTCAGCAATTTCTTTTAATAAAATTAGGGACATTTTAAAAAATAACAAGTCAATTTGCTTCTTTGTATGATGAAAAACAATCATAGTATTTTTAACTTGTTCTTTTCTTTCATGTCCCTTACCACTACTTATTAAACTAATTCCTTAACTGTATTACTTCCAAATGCAACCTTTTCCAATACATGATTGTAAATTTTATCAGTTATATTCCACCTATCCGGACAATTTAATACAACAATAATAATATCCTTTCCATTATTGTTAACTGACGAAACTAAACATTTCCCTGCTTGACCTGTATATCCAGTTTTAACTCCATTTGCACCTGGAATCCTCCAGAGAATTTTATTGATATTATTATAATCTCTTGTGAAATTATATTTTTCTTTTGAAATTTGTTTACTTCCAACAATTTCTCTAAATAAGTCGTAATCCATACCCTTAGATGTAAGTATTGCTAAATCATAAGCCGAAGAATAATGCTTACTACTATCTAATCCATGAGGAGACTCAAAATGAGAATCTAATATTCCAATTCCTCTAGCATAATGGTTCATTATTTCTGAAAAGCCTTCAATAGAACCTCCTAATTCTTCTGCAATTGCTATCGCTGCATCATTTCCTGATTTAAACATAAGGCCAAATATTAATTCTTTTAATGCAATTTCTTCCCCAACCTTATATCCAACTGTAGATCCTCTAATACTAGCTGCTTTTTTACTTATAGTCACTTTTTTATCTAAATTCCCCTGTTCAATAGCAATAAGTGATGTGAGTATTTTAGTTGTACTTGCCATTGGAACTAGTTCATATCCATTTTGTTCAAATAAAATTGTGCCAGTTTCTTTATCCAAAGCAATTGCTGATCTTGCATTTACTTTAAAATTAGTACCAGCCCTACTTTCAGCATTTACATTTATACTTAATACTTGAGTAAGAATAAGGCTACATAATATTATTGAAATGCTTTTAATACCTTTGTGCATATTTACCACCTTCTAAATCTACTATTTGGTCTTAGTTTTCCTTCAAAATTATTTTTTAAACCTAATTAAAGTATTTTTTTAGGTTTATTTTTGTTTATATTAGTCAATAATTACAAAGTAGATATGGTTTGGAGGAATTTTATGAAGTTATTTCTTATAATGTTAGGAATTTTATTAATATTTTTTATACCAATTCCTATTAAATTTAGTATTTACTATTCTGCAGAAGATTATTATATAAAATTATATAAAATAGTCATTGTTTCAAAAAAAAAAGATATTATAAAAAAAGATATTATAAAAAAAGATATTAAATACAAATCAGAACCTGAAGTGAAAGATAAATTTAATTTATTATCATTTTTATATAAAAATATAAACCTTAAATCTTTCTTATCAAATTTATATCGTTTGAAGTTCAAACCTTTGCTTAGAATAAAATTTTCTTTACATTACTCTTTTAACGATGCTGCTAAAACTGCTGTTTCATATGGAGTTTTATGTCAATTACCACAAATAATTTTTCTTCTTTCAAGCATTCCATTTAATGTAAGGAAATTTGATTTTAAAATAAATCCGATATTTGAAGATAAATTTTTACTAAAATTTGAAACTTCAAGTATAATTTTCTTATCACTTGCTAACATTATATACATGATAATTATTTTACTTAAATATTTAACAGATTAAGGGAGGTGACCCCCTTTAGGCATATAAAAAAAATAATAAGTCCATGATGCTATGAGATGTTCTTATATGCAGCATAGCTGCTTTTTCTTAATGTGTATATTTCCTGTCAGACAAGGAAGTATTTTTGCCTCATAGTGGGCCTATTAGGTAAAAATGCTGACGCAGTATGACTGGCAATATACTAGCATGCTGACTTATTATTTTTTAATATGCCTTATATAGGGGACTAATTATGTCAAATGAACAACATGTCGAAAATTTAATGAAAAGTACCATGGAAAATCTTAAAGATATGATTGATGTAAATACGGTTATAGGAAACGCTATAGAAACAAAAGATGGAACATATATAATTCCAGTGTCAAGATTAAGCTTTGGATTTGCTTCTGGCGGTAGCGAATTTTCAAATGAAAAGCAAAACCTCAGCAGTACAGTATTTCCTTTTGGTGGAGGTTCTGGAGCTGGAGTTTCTGTCAAACCTGTTGCATTTTTAGTTGTAAAGCAGGATGGCGTAAGAATGCTTCCTGTGGACCAAGATACTACTTATGATAGAATTGTAGATACCGTTCCTCAAGTTCTTGAGATTGTAAAAAGTTTAGTAAAAGATATGTGCTGCAAAAAGAATAAAAATGGTAATGCTGGCAATAATACTGATGTTAATGATAATGTTAAGAACGATACCAACGAATGTTACTGTGATGACAGTAGTAATATTTAGGGATTTTAAAGACAATAACAAGTCCAAAATTCTATGATTATTTTTCATCATGCAAGGAAGCAGATGGACTTGTTATTATTTTGATTGTGCCTAACTTAAGAAAGAGAAATAGTTTACTGATTTATTCAGATTTCTATTTCTCTTTTAAGTTTAGGCATATTAAATATCTATTCTTGTATCTCCTCTTCCTTCAAATCATCTTCGTTCGAATCATCTTGTCCAAATAAGTCTAACGATGGAAGTTCTTTTAAATCCTTCAATTCAAATTGTCTTAAAAATTCGTCTGTTGTTCCATATAAAATTGGTCTTCCTGGTACTTCTAGCCTTCCTACTTCTTTTATAAGATCTTTTTCTATAAGTCTTTGTATTGCACTTTCAGACTTAACTCCCCTAATCTCATCTATATCTATCCTCGTTATTGGCTGCTTATAAGCTATTATTGCTAAACTTTCTATTGATGCTTGTGATAAGGATTGTCTCTTATTTTTCTTTAAAAGTTTTTGTATATAATTAGAATTCTCTGCCTTTGTAACCAATTGATAGCTACCTTTTATACATATCAGCTTTATCCCTCTGTCGCTAGTTACTTCATATTCCTCCATCATTTCTTGAATAATAATTTCAATAAGCTTAGATTTTTCTTCCAAATGATTTACTAAGTCTTGCAAACTTAATGGTTCACCGCTTGCAAAAAGTAACGCTTCTATTGCTGATTTTATAGAATTCTTTTTTAAATCATCCATAAAAGGAATTTGAATTCCCTTTTCCTTACTCATCATCAGTTCTCCTTTCAATTAAAATATTCATAAAATTATCACTTTGATAAACTTTAACCATCCTCTGCTTAATCATTTCGAGTAAAGCTAAAAAGGTAACTACACACTCCAATTTGCATTCACAATCCTTTGTAATTTCAGTAAAATTACTTACATTTTCATTTATCAACTTATTCCTAATGAATTCTAGCTTGTCCTCTATTCTGTATTTATCAACATATATTTTTTTTTGGATTACATTATTTCTATTTTGCTTATTATTGTAAATTTCTAACAAATTATTATAAATATTATATAATGCAATAAGATTTGTATTTTTAAATAAATCCACTTTACTAATATCTTCTTTTCGCTCTTCTATTATTTCCGGTTTTTTTCCATACACTTCACCAGCACTCGTGTATCTATCTCTAAAGAACAAGGAAACACCTTTTATTTTCTTATATACAATAAGTTTTTCTAAAAGATTTTTTTCGTCATCTTCTTCATTTTCATCTTCTTTTTTAGATTTAGGTAATAAATGCTTAGACTTTATTTCGATTAAAGTCGCTGCAACTACAATAAATTCAGATGTTATTTCCAAATCCATTTCTTTCATTTCATTAAGATAATTTAGGTATTGGTTAGTTATTTCAAATATTTTAACATTATATATGCTCATCTGATTCTTTTTAATTAAATGTAATAATAAATCAAATGGGCCTTCAAAATCATTGATTTTAATTTTTGGAAGTTCCATATATTTTTCTTTACCTCCACAATAAATTTAGGCACATGAAAAGAAAATAAATATAAATTCTAATCACTATAATATAATAACAATTTATATTTATCAAAACAAGAATATTTGTCATTGGTTACAAGTTAAAAGTGATAAGCGGCAAGTTTAGGAAGAAAATCCATAGACTTTTCTTTATCTATAGCTTTTTCACTTATCACTTGTAACTTATCACTTAATTTTATTAGGCATCTTTAATTTTTTAGATATTGTTTATAAACTTTTAACTAAATACCTTTTTCAAACAAATTCTTAATATTAAATTTAATATTATCAAATATATTGCCCTTCTTTATATCTCTATCACAATATATTTCTACTTCACCAACTTTGTCATTGCCTAAGTAAACTTCATATTTTCCAACTAAATCTCCAGCTTTATATTCTTTCTTTAGTTCATCAATAACTATTTTCTTTTCAAGTTCTTTGTTTTCCCCCTTAGGCAATATAACAGTTAAATCATTCTTTGCCTTTGCCATAAAGTATTTATCGGTTTGTTCATCCATATAAACTTTATCTATATCATCATCTTTAGATATAAGTTTTTTACCTTCATATTTCGAAAATCCGTGATTTAACAATACACCTGCATCACGATTTCTTATTTTATATGTAGGTGCTCCCATAATTACTGATAACATTCTTACACCATTTCTTGTTGCTGTAGCGCTAATACAGTATTTAGCTTCATCTGTAAAGCCTGTTTTTAATCCATCGCATCCCTCAAAAAATCTAACTAACTTATTATGGTTTACAAGTTCTATTGGTGATTGTCTTCCTTCTGATATTGTCTCCATATAAGTTCCTGTATATTTCAAAACTTTCGGATGCTTTAACAATTCTTTTGACATTATTGCAATATCTTTTGCTGTAGATAGATGTCCATCTGCTGGTAGTCCATTGCAGTTTTTAAATGTCGTATTACTCATTCCAAGTTCTTGTGCCTTTTTGTTCATCATGCTAACAAAATCCGTTTCTGTACCTCCTAGATATTCAGCAAGGGCAACCGCTGCATCATTTCCAGATGCTATTGCGACACCTTTTAATAATTCTTCAACAGTTCTTATTTCCCCAGTGTCCAAAAGCATTGTACTTCCACCCATTTTCTTAGCATTTTCACTACAAGTTACTTTATCATCAAAAGTGATTTTACCATTATCTACAGCCTCCATAGTTAACAGCATTGTCATAATTTTGGTTACAGATGCTGGTGCAAATTTTTCATCAGCATTTTTTTCATAAAGTATCTTTCCGCTCATTGGTTCCATTAGCAACGCTGATCTTGCTTCTATATTGGTTCCTTCAGATTTAGCTTTATCCGTAGGTTCTGCAGCACTAACTAACCTCATTGGTATAAGTAATATGGTAAGAATAAATATTAATGCAAAAGATAGAACTCTTTTAATATTATTTTTCATTTCACTGCCTCCTTTCAAAATTAGTGTTACCATAATAAGAAATAATATAACAAGTAACTCTAATTTTCTCAAAGGTTCGACAGAAAATGTTGCTTAATACTTAAAATGTGGTAAGCTATGCTAAACCTTACTAACTATGTCAAACATATCTTGATTTCTGTTTTAGAATTATATACAACTTTACTATTTTTTTATTTCCTGAACTCTACCAACTGTATTATCTTCAAGCATAACTTTTATACCACGATGATGGTTTTGTGAATTTGTAAGTATTCTCTTAACAATTCCTTCTGTTAACTGACCAGTTCTTTGGTGTTCCTTTTTTACAACTAAAACATTAGAACCTATCTTAATATTTGATCTGTTAGTTCCATCCATAATTCCACCTCATCTCTTGTATGAAATTCTAACATCCAATTAGCCTGATATCTTCATATCACAAACTAAAAATAATGTGAATACATATAATATACTTCTTACTTATCATCAAATTTCATTCCACCTAAAAGTGCTGCAAATGGATTTTCATTAAATTCCTCAGCTTCTTTTTTCATCTTATTCATATAATTATTAACTTCTCTTTTATCTACCTTTCCGCCTTTTTCAAATCTCTTTGTAAACTGAGAAGCTTTTTCTCTAAAATTGCAATTAGTGCCCGGACAAACATAAATTGCTCCATCTCCATGGCCTCTAAGTTCTAGTTTCTTTTTACATTCAGGACATCGTGCATTTGTAACCCTAGATACACTTTCTCTATGCCCACATTCTCTATCCTGACATACATTCATCACACCATTTTTACCTTTAACTTCTAGCATATACTTACCGCACTCAGGACACTTTTTACCTGTCAAATTATCATGAGTATATTTATCTGTACTAAATTTAACATCTTGAACTAAAGCTGTTGCATAATTTCTCATTCTTCCAATAAAATCATGAATATTAGCTTTTCCTTTGCTGACATCATCTAATTCCTTTTCCCATCTAGCAGTTAAAAGTGGTGATTTTAAATCTTTAGGTACAAGTTCCATTAGTTGTTTTCCTTTTGATGTTGGAACTATTTCTTTTCCCTTCTTTTCTATTACAAAGGAATTAAATAATTTTTCAATAATATCTGCTCTTGTAGCAACCGTTCCTAGCCCCCCTGTTTCTCCTAAAGTTTTAGCTGCTTCCTTATCTATGCTAGTATACTTTTGTGGATTTTCCATAGCAGATAAAAGGGTACCTTCATTAAATCTTGCTGGTGGTTTAGTTTGATGCTTTTTAGTTTCAACATTGTTAATTTTAATTTTATCACCTTTAATTAGTTTAGGTAATACTTGTTCCTTCAATGTTTCCTCTTCATTATTTTCATCAAACTCGTCTAACTTATCATAAACCATTTTCCATCCTTTAGCTGTTATAACCTTACCTTTAGCTCTAAAAATATCATTTCCTATTTTCACCTTAATCGATGTTTGAATATATTCAAAAGGAGGTAATAATACACTTAAGAATCTCTTTACTACTAAATCATATACATTTCTCTCTTCTGAACTTAAACTTCCAAGACTCACTCTTTGCTCTGTTGGAATTATAGCATGATGGTCTGAAACCTTAGAATCATCAACAAAACTCTTATTTGCATTAATACTGCCTTTTAATATTTCAGTTGCACTCTTTGCATAATTAGCAACTGAAATTGCTTTCAACCTATCTTTTAAAGTTGGTACTATATCCCTTGTAATATATCTTGAATCAGTTCTTGGATAAGTTAAAATCTTATAATTTTCATACAACCTCTGCATTATAGATAATGTTTGTTTTGCTGAATAACCAAAAATTCTATTACAATCCCTTTGTAGTTCTGTTAAATCATAAAGTGCAGGTGCATATTGCTTCTTATTACTTTCTGTAATTTCAAATACTTCGCCATCTTTGCCTTTACCATCCATAATTATTTTTTTAGCTAAGTTTTCATCGAACAACCTATTAGAATTATCTTTACTTATATACTCCATAGAAAAATCTTTATTGCTTGCTATAATTGTAAAATAGTCCTTTGGTTTAAAATTCTTGATTTCTTCTTCCCTTTGAGTTATCATCGCTAATGTTGGCGATTGTACTCTTCCTGCTGATAATTGCGCATTATACTTACATGTTAAAGCTCTTGTTACATTAAGCCCTACAATCCAATCTGCCTCTGCTCTTCCTTGTGCTGCCTTATATAAATTCTCATAGGCAGTGCCTGGTTTTAAGTTCTTAAATCCATCTAAAATTGCCTTATCTGTTTGTGATGATATCCAAAGTCTTTTGATTGGCTTTTTAAATCCAACCTTTTCAATTATCCATCTTGCAACTAGTTCTCCTTCACGTCCTGCATCTGTTGCAATAACCAATTCCTTTATATCGTCTCTAAGCATTTGCTTTTTTACTTCATTAAACTGCTTACCCGTTTTACCAATAACTGTAAGCTTCATATGTTTTGGTAACATCGGAAGAGTTTCCATGCTCCATTTTTTATATTTATCTCCGTAACCTTCTGGATCTAGTAATGTTACCAAATGGCCTAATGCCCAAGTAACAACATAATTTGCCCCTTCTATATATCCACCTTTATTTTGATTACATTTTAATACCTTAGCTAAATCCCTTCCAACACTTGGCTTTTCAGCTAATACTAGAGTTTTACTCATTTTATTTATCTTCCTCTCTTAAGCATATTATAAAAAATAATAAATACACATGCTATTTCCTGTCATATATAGAAGTATACATTGCATCATAACTTATTACTTTCTTTCAAATGCCTTAAATGCCTTATTCTAAAGTCAACTACAAACTTTGCATTATACTTTTCAATTATACCACAGATATATTTACCACACTAGAAGGGGAGTTAGCTCAGTTGTTCAGTGTTGCATTTAGAATATACCTGTTGACATTTCTTCATTAGAAGTTGTTCCATTCCAGCTTGTCACAAAAGTGAAAATCGAAATTTAACATTTCGTTCTTCGAACTTTCTCTTTGAGCACTTGCCTTGGGATCAAGCTGAAACGGGTACAACTTCTAATGATAAAAATTCACAGGTATATTCTATAGCAACCGAAATAACAGTGCTAACTCCCTTTCGGTTGGTTGTATCAAAATTTGGGTATCTACAACCTTATTTTCTTGAATATCTCAACTTATTAATTCCTAATAAATACTTCTTCACGTCATTTTTGTATTCTTGATTAAAGACTATTTTCCTTGCCCCTAAATTTGTTTTATAAGAAACTATGTATTTCTCTCCTTGATCTGATAATGAATAACTTTCTACCTTATCCCAAGGAGTTACATATGAATTAAATAAGAATCCTTTTTCTGTTATTCCACTCTTATTCCCAACAAATACCAGAGGTAATATTGCTATGCACACAATTATATCTTCAATTCTAAAATTATTACCTTCTAGTGTTATTCCAATAAATGCTATTATCATTATTGGTATTACTGCTTTAAATTTTTTTCTACCACTAAATATTAGTTTGTTTTTTATATCTTTTACAATAAGTACTATGTCTATTATTGATACAAATATTAATATAAATATTGATGACATTTCCACTCTTAACTCTCCTAACTATTCAATATTATTATGTAATGATAAATTATAATAACTTACAAATCAACTTATTATATCATATTTTTTATAAGTTTTCTTTATATAATTTTTTATTCCTAATAAATTATAATAACTAATGTAGGATCTAAATTTATGTGTTAGCACTTGTAGTCTGTTGCCCGATTGCTAGCGAATATTTACGTATAAAAGAGTGCGATAGGACAATCATTTAAAATCTTCGTGTCTTATATATATTTATAAAATTGCGAATGTAATTCTATTTATAAGATATTTAGTGTATATATAAATAGAAATTAGGGCTTTCAAAAATGTATTTAGAGAAGGAGGTATTTTATGAGGATTAAAAATTGGATAGTTACTATAGAAAACGTTGACTATAGAATTGAATTCATCTCAAAATTTTATAAGAAGGAATTATTAGTTAATAAAGTCCCTGTGAAACTTGAATTTTCTAAAACTTTTGGCATAACTAGAGAAACAATTTTTAAATTAGGAACTACAACAGCTATCTTAGTTAATATCGATAGAAATTCTGATATTGTCATTGATGGTACTTATTTAGATTCTGGAGAAAAACATATAACTGTAAAAAATATACCTCTTTGGACTTATTTATTTTTAGGATTAATTTTACTTATTTATTTATTTTCTTATACCAGCATTTGTTCAGCTCTTTTTTCCTTATTGGGATGTTATTTTCTTATTCGAATAAGTATTGAACCCTCTTTTAATTTAAAACAACGTATACTTTTTTGCTTGATAATTACTCTCTTATTGCATTTATTCTTTTGGTATGTTTTATTTTTATTAATTTAGACATAATATATATGTACAATATACAAAGGAGATGATTTTTATGGAAAATAACAATAAAAGAGATTTTGCTAAAAGCAACGGTTTAAGAAATGGAAATAAAACACAAGGTCAATATGGAAAAAGTAGTTTTAATACAACTATAGAACAGCCTGGAATTAACGAAAGCGGTGCAGAAGCAAAAAAGAGAGGCTTCTAATTTTCTTTAATGTACTTTAACTTTCTTTTTAAAATTTAAAATATAATAAAAAAGAGTTTTTTATAGATACATAAATATTTAACATCTATAAAAAACTCTTGTTCTTTTAGTCATATGAAAGAATTTAATATGCTTTAATAAGTATCTCTAAAAATACATATTGTTAAAAATGAATATTATATTCCTCCAATAGAGATAATATTTGTTTAACTGCATGTTTAGCATCCCTAGGAAGTTTATCCATTGCATTTTGCCTTTGAGATTCAGTATTTAGTTGAGCTATTTGTACTACCTTTTGTTGTAGACCCGGTATTTTATTTAATTCTGATATTGCTTGATTAAATCTATTAGCAAAACTTGGGTCCTGCTGCATCTTTTGTTGAACCGTAATAATTAGTTGATAAGGATTCATTTGCATAAGCCTCCAAAAACCATTTTACTTTATATATATGGTATTCTAAAACGCTTTAAATGTTGCCTAAAAATCTACTATAACTTAAAATATTTAATTATTCTAATTTAAAATTATAGTTAAATACCTATTACATATACCTCTTGCCCGCCTTATTTATTGCAGGAAATAAAGAGGCTTCATTATTAAAATGAAACCCCTTATATAATATATTACTTATATATTGGATATTTATCACATAGAGCTTCTACTCTAGTCTTTAATGCTGATAAATCTCCATCTCTGTTATCAATTGCTTCTGCTATAACTGATGCAATCTCTTCCATATCTTCCTTTACAAAACCTCTTGTTGTAATTGCCGCAGTACCAATTCTGATTCCAGAAGTTACGAATGGACTTCTTGTTTCATTTGGAACTGTATTTTTATTAACAGTTATTCCAACTGAATCTAATAGTATTTCTGCTTCTTTTCCTGTTATATCTTTGTTGTTTAAATCAACTAAGAAAACATGATTATCAGTTCCACCTGATACTATCTTGAACCCTTTTTCAATTAATTGGTTAGCAAGTTCTTTACAGTTTTCAACTACATTTTTACCATAAGTTTTAAAACTTGGATCTAAGGCTTCTTTAAAACATACAGCCTTTGCAGCTATAATATGTTCTAATGGACCACCTTGTATTCCTGGAAATATATTTTTATTTAAAACTTGAGCATATTTTTCTTTGCAAAGGATTAATCCTCCTCTAGGACCTCTCAAAGTCTTATGTGTTGTAGTAGTAACAAAATCACAGTATGGTACTGGTGATGGGTGTGCTCCTGCTGCAACAAGCCCTGCAATATGAGCCATATCAACCATAAGCAAAGCACCAACTTCATCAGCTATTTCTCTAAACTTAGCAAAGTCTATAATTCTTCCATAAGCACTTGCACCCGCAACTATAAGCTTTGGCTTAGCTTCTTTTGCAATTTTTCTTACATTTTCATAGTCAATCATTTCAGTTTCTTTATCAACTCCATAAGATACAAAGTTAAATAATTTTCCTGAAAAATTAACTGGTGAACCATGAGTTAAATGTCCTCCATGACTTAAATCCATTCCTAAAACAGTATCACCTGGTTCCAATACTGCAAAATAAACTGCCATATTTGCTTGTGATCCTGAATGTGGTTGAACATTAGCATGTTCTGCACCAAATAATTCTTTTGCTCTATCAATAGCAATTTGTTCAATTTCGTCAACTACGTGACATCCACCATAATATCTCTTACCTGGATATCCTTCAGCATATTTATTAGTTAAGTAAGATCCCATAGCTTCCATAACAGCTGGACTTACAATATTTTCTGAAGCTATTAATTCAATTCCTTTTTGTTGCCTTTCTAATTCTTTTTCCATTAAGTCGTAAATTTCTTTGTCTTCTCTTTGTATATTTTCGAAATTCATTTAATAATCACCCCAATATTTTTTTATATTCAAATTATATGGTTTCTTACCATATTAATCAACTATTTTTTAATATTTTATATTATTTATCTCCAAATTTCCAAATTTTAATTCGAAATTTCACAAAAAGTTTTTCTATATGTATTAAATATTATATGCTATAATGCAGTTGATATAAAAAATATATTTGGAGAATAAAATTATGGACTTAAATAAATTGCTTAAAGTAACTACGCTTGCTGGTAAGATTATGCTGGAAAGTGGCGCTGAAACTTATAGGGTTGAGGAAACCATGACTAGAATATGTACTGCTTTTGGTGCTAGTACTGCTGATAGTTTTGTAATACCAACTGGAATAATAGTTACGGTTACTTATGAAGATGAAGTAGCTACCCTCGTTAAAAGGATAACATCTAGAGGTGTAGATTTAAATAAGATAGATAAGATTAATGATCTTTCCAGAAAAATTCAAACAGAGAAAATGGATATCTGCAAATTTAACGACGAACTTATATCTATATCTAATAGTGATAGATATTCCTTTTTAATAACTTTATTATTTTCTTCTATAACTGCTGGATGTTTTTCAATAGTGTTTGGAGGAAATATAAAAGATTTTATTGCTGCTAGTATTATAGGTGCTGTTATAAAAATAGTCTCTATTATTTTTCAAAGATTAAATATAAATGAATTCTTTATAAATTCTGTTTGTGGAGGACTATGTTCAATTTTAGCTGCAATATTTTTCAAAATAAATTTATGTTCTAATCTTGATAAAACTATAATAGGTTCTATTATGTTGCTTGTACCTGGACTTACAATTACAAATGCTATTAGAGATACTATAGCCGGCGATTTTTTATCAGGAATAACAAAAGCTTCAGAAGCTTTTTTAATTGCTGTATCAATTGCAGTTGGAACTGGCGCTATGTTGAGCTTATTTATGAATAAGTTAGGCCTTTTCCCTATAGTTTTACATTAACAATTACCATCACATATATAATTTAGGAGGAGTTTATGATTGAGCAAGTTTTAGTTGCCTTTGTAGCATCTTTGGGATTCGGTATAATTTTTAATATAAGAGGAAAAAATTTAATTTTTGCAGCTTTTGGCGGAGGTTTGAGTTGGTTTTTCTATTTATTTTTAACTAAAAATGATATTAGTAATATTTCATCTTTATTTATCTCTTCTATTTTATTTAGTATATACTCAGAGATTTGTGCAAGATATTTAAAGACTCCTGTAACTACATTGATTATTTGTGCTCTTATCCCACTTGTTCCTGGTGCCGGTATGTATTATACCATGTATGAAACCATACTAGGAAATGTAAGCAAGGCTGTGTCACTTGGAATAGATACCATTTCTAGTGCTGGAACTCTAGCTTTGGGTGTAATATTTGTATCAACAATTACAAAGCAAGTTACAAATTTAAAACGAGTTAAGGAAAAGCTGTTCCAAATTCAATTCAAAAAAAGTTAGTTTTCAATATTATTTTTCATATTGAAAACTAACTTTTTTACTTTAAATTCCCAATCTTCTTTCAAGCTCTAAAATTCCATCTTCTACTTCTTCTATAGGTAAATTACCTAGCTTTAATTTATCATGTTCCATTTCTTTAAGCCTGTTATAAAATCTAATTCCATCTAAAATTATACTTCCATCATTATTCGTTTTTCTTAGCATATAAAACAAAGTATCCTCCGCTTTATCTAGTTTATTAGCTGCTTCATAAACATTTAAAATTTTCTTATCCATTTCTAATGGAAGTTCATATTTACTTAGCTCATCTGATACTTCTATTGCATCGTCTAAGTACTTGAAACTCACTTCTTCATCTTCTAAATAAGCCTTGCAATAGCTCTCTAATGATTTCTCATAATATTTAATCTTGCTATTTTCATTATTTTCTTTATTAGCGATTTTGCCTTGAAGCTTCATAAGAGAACCAAAAGCTATAAATTTCTCAGCATTATATTGCATTTCCTTACATATAAGTTCTTCTATACTACTAAAAGAAAAAACATCTACAGTTCCTATATCAATCCCTACTACTGCTTTAAGGGCTTTATTTACCCTTTCTTTTGCTTCTTCTATATTTCCATTGATTAGATTTTTATCAACTTCTTCTGTTACTAAAGTTAATGTATTTTCTACTTCTTTCATGTAATCATTTTTTATCATTTATGTATCACCTCATTATTTCATTTTCATTTTTACCATAAATACATAGCACTATAATATTTATTATAACATCACATTTTTATATTTCCTTCATACAATATACTATAAAATAATCTCATATAACTAAATTATGCAGAGAAAATTTTGATAAACTTATGATAGTATGGAGGTACCCTTATGAAAAGTTTATATGATAGTAAATATTATTGTTATCCTTCTAATAATTCTCCTGAGCCTGGTGGCGCTTTATTGAATGCAGGTACTAATGGTACGCAAGTTCAATTTCCGATTGTTCCACCTGCACCCGGATCTATTCCTTGTTCTTCACCTTGTCCTGTTCTCGTTCGTGTACCAATAGATATTACTAATTTGAGTAACCCTAAAGTTCTTTTAACTTTTACTTGCATAATTTCTATTCCTGCTGGTGTTACAGCCATAACTTTAAATTTTTTAATAATAAAAACTGTTCATCATCACGGATTTCCTCAAGTAATAAGTGGACCATATACTTTTTCTGAACCTATAACTGCTGCTACCTCTCAATCATTTACTTTCCAATACTGTGATTTCACCCCAACCAGTGGACATTCTATTTATGCAGTTCAATTGGATCCAATAAACAGTACAGTTTCTCCAACTAATACAAATTTTCAAATAGGAATAAATAATGTAGTTTTATCAGCTTTAGCTGTTGAATCTTTATAATTTTTTTTAAATTATATTATAAGAAGCTCTTTTTAAGAGCTTCTTTTGTTTTTAGGCACACGAAAATAAATAACAAGTCCAAAGTTGCCAATATAAGTTCCGGTATACAGCATAGCTGCTCTTTTCTAAGGGGTGGATATTTTTCATCAGACAAGGAGATAAATTGGCCTCATAGCGGGCCTATTAGGGCAATTTGACGACGCAGTATGATGGGGAATAGGCTGGCAAATGGACTTGTTATTTTTTTGAGTGTGCCTTATTAATCATTCACATTCATCATTTAAATAAATCCCAATACCTTCAATACTTCTACCCCAATTTTTCTTTCAGTCCCTTTATAAGGATAGCAATGAATATGAATTGCTGGATTGAAGTTTAGTTCAATTATTGCATAATTAGAATTTTCATTGCTATAGTCTTCAAGCATCATATCCACGCCACAAATTCTAGCATTAACTGCTTTAGCTGATTTAACAGCAATGTCTTTAAACTTATTTGAAATATCATCAGTATAGTCTATGCTATCTCCACCAGTACTTATATTAGAATTTTCTCTTAAATAGACTATTTCATCCTTTTTAGGAACATAATTAGAATCTTTATTCTGCTGCTTCAAAAATAATTCTGCATTTTCATCTAAAATTATTTTTTCTAAAGGCGTCACGTAATGATACCCCCTAAGTGGATCTTGATTTTTTATTTCTACTAATTCTTTTATTGACTTTTCTCCGTCACCTTTAACATTAGCTGGCACTCTATGAAGTATTCCTGCCACTTTATCATTAATAACTAAAAATCTATATTCCTTTCCTTTTATGAACTCTTCAATAAGTACTGTATTGTCATGTTTAAATGCTAACTCAAAAGCCTTTTTTATACTTTCTTCATTTGCACCATCTTTAAATATACTTATTCCTATTCCGAAATTAGTTGATTTAGGTTTAATTACTATTGGTTTATTAATAAAATCCTTAATTACACTTAAAGCTTCATTTAAGGAATTAACTTCTATTCCTTCTGGTACTTTTATATTATTATCTCGCAAAACTTTCTTTGTAACACTTTTATTTTCCATAATTAGAACTGTGACATAATTATCTTTTGAGGTTTTAGTTGCTTGTTTTACATATTCAACCTTGTCATTGGTTTTAAGGGCAATGAAATTTTCAGTCTTATCTAAAACTTGAACTTCTATGCCTCTTTTAATTGCTTCCTTCATCAAAATTTGAGTAGATAATTCTAACTCTTCATATCCTTCTAATTTAAACCTATTATTATAAGAATCATTTTTATATTGTTTTGCTATATTTAAATGAGCGGTAATATAGCCTTCTTCTTTAACTTTTTCTTGTATTTTATAAGCATAAGTCAATTTATAATTCTTAACTCTTTCAATCATTAAATTAATGATGTCAGCTTTTCCAAGATTAAGTTCATCATTTATGTTTTTAACATATTCTAATATTTCTAATCCCCATTCTTCTTTTGAAATTGGTTCTCCGTCTTTTATTAACATTACATCATTTTGTCCATACTTAGAAATTATATTTTGATTTTCTACTCCGTCTTCCTGCCATTTATCATAATTACTTTCTTCTTTTATGAGTAAAAATAAATTAAATACTTGCAAAAAATATAAATCATTTAAGCTTATTCCACCTTTTTCAAAAGGATTAATATCAATGCTTCTATATTCTAAATACTGAATTCCTTCCTTACTAAGTGAATCAAAAAAATCATTTGGGTTAATTGGTTTAAGTCTTATGGAACTGTAAAGTTCTTTATAACTGTCTATAAGCTTATCATTAATAAATCCTTTTAGACTTTCAATATATCCTTCTACTGATTCATACTTAGGGAACAAGTCTACTTTATTTTTATATCCACACTCACTATTTCTATAGGATAAAGCTCCTTCATTAGTAAAACTATCCTCTGCTATTTTCTTAGCTGAATTTATACAATTACCTATATAGCTTTTATCTACAACACCACTTGCACCTAAAAGATAAATAATAAGCCATCTAAACCTCAGATAATTTCTAGTAACCTTTAGGTAAACACTATTCTTAAAATCCTTATATTCTAGATTTACATTTTTACCACTATTGACCTCATTATTATACAATTTCTTTATTATATCTTCACTAAAAGAAAAATTATAATGTATACCACATATTAATTGTCTTTTCCCACCATATTTTTTTATTAAATTTTCTCTATATACTTGAGCTTTCTTACCTTTTTCATTGTTACTATATTTAGAAATCCTTATTTTCTCATCTTCTGGCACGATACTTGGCATAGATTGGGGCCATAAATATTCATCACCGATTTCCATTGCTACAATGTCATAAAGGGCATTTGTAAAATTATATGTTTCTTTTACATTCTTAAATGGTGGAGTTATAACTTCTATTTGACTCTCTGCAAAATCTGTGGTTATATAGGCATTATTAACCTTATCTCCAAACATCTTGGGATGATCCATTAGAGATAATTGTCCATTTTCATTAACCCTTAATCCTTCTCTTTCAATACCAAAATTTCCGTTTAATAATTCGTAATTTGTAAATATTTTTTTAAATTTATTTAACATGTTTACCCCCATACTAGTTCCTTTTAATTATTTATAATTTCTTTTTACTTCAATAATATATAATAAATATGCTGCGCTTCCTTTTAAAATACTTGATAGTGAAATACTTACCCAGACTCCACTAAGACCAAAAGGTTTAATTAAAATTAAAGCTATAGGAATTCGTATCGCTGTGAAGACAACGCTTATAATTGACGATATCTTTGGTTTACCAATCCCTGTGAATAATCCATTTGATATGGTTTCAACAGTACTAAATATTTGTGAAAAAGCCACAGCTTGTAAATATGCCTGTGCAATAATAATAGTTTGTTCATCTCTAACAAATAACTTAATAAACGGTATATTAAAAAACATAAAAAGGAATGCTGTGAATAAAGAATATACTATTCCTATTTTTATAGCTGTATTATATCCATCTTTTATTCTTTTTAACTCTTTTGCTCCAAAGTTTTGTCCAGTATAAGCAGCTACTGCCCCATGTAATCCACCAACAATCATATACGTGATTGATTCGATTTGAAGTCCTATTTTTTGTGCTGCTATGGCCTCTGCTCCAAATATTGCTATGATTCTTGCAAGAAATATATTTATTACAGTAAATAAAACTCTCTGAGTTGCCATTGGAACTCCTAAAATTGTTATTTGTTTTATTTTTTCAATATCAATTTTTACATTAACATTGTATTTTAAAATTCCAGAAGACTTTACTAAATATAATATAAACATTACAATATTTGCTGACAATGTAGCAAGTGAAGCTCCCAAAACACCTAGTTTAAATATATAAATAAAAATTGGGTCTAATATTATATTTATAATTACACCTACAACATTAATATTAAATGCTAACTTATTATTCCCAAAGCTTCCAAGTATTCTTGCATATAGTAAATTATAAAATGCAAAAAATACTGTTGGACCGCTCAATGATAAAAATAAGTAAGCATCATTTTCGACTTTAGAATTATTTATATTTAGAAAAGCAATAAGATATCTTCCAGCAAAAACAAGCATCAACCCAAATATAATTCCCATAATGGTGTTAATTAAAAGTCCAGCATTAATATATTCCTTAACTTCATAGTCTTCTTTTCTACCTATTGCATGAGCTACCTTTATACCTGTACCTATAACCACCAATGAATTTATAGAATATCCGAGTCCTACATAAAAACTTGCTGAACCAACACTTGCAACCGCATTACTACCAAGTCCACCAACCCATAACATATCTACTAAATTATATGTAAATTGTAACAGAGAACTTCCCATTATTGGTATGGATAATGTTGTTAAAACCTTTATAGGTTCTCCTTTTGTTAAGTCTATTTGCTTCATTTTTTCTCCATTCAAAGACACTAACTTTTCTTATTTATGATTTCATTTTTTTACTTTTCACTTCCTGGGTTTTTATGGTAATTGTTTTCCGCTTCAAAACATTTTTTATTATCATCTACACAATCTTCATTTTCTGTAATTAAACTCATAAAAAATAATACTAACTTATTTGCATTTTTTAAATTTAACTTATATAGGTTCCAAATACCGTCTTTTCTAGCTTCAATTAATCCACACTCTATTAAAACCTTCATGTGATGAGATAAAGTAGGTTGAGTAAACTCAAAACTCTCCAGTATATGGCAGGCACACTTTTCTCCACAAGACAACAAATCAATTATCTTAAGTCTATTAGGATCACTTAAAGCTTTTAATATCTTTGCATTTATTTCATATTTTTTCTCCACAATTTACTCCTCTCTCAATAATATCCATATAATTAATATATATTATAGTATAGATAATTATCTATATATAGTCAATAGTTTTGTTTACATTAACAAATTACATCTGCAAGATATATATGCGTATCTATTTGTAGTCATATTTATCACGTGATTATTATGTAAATATATTAACATTAGGTAGCCTCCATCCAACAAACTACCTATGCATATCTTTTGTATTATTTTCATTTCATATTTTAATAATTGATTCTATTTTCAAATAATAAAACAGTAGCTGAATTACCTCTTCTACTGCTATTTATATCAAAAATAATCTCTTTAACTATAGAATAAATTTTATACTTAAAGACAACATAATAATATATAAATTATGGCAACTATTGAATATTCTTTTTCATAAAAAATCTTGTATGTTCCTGAGGGCATTCATCTAACTGACCAAAAATTTCATATCCACGCTTAATATAAAAACCTTTTGCTTGAAAATCAAAAGTATCTAAGTGAATTAAATAACACTTATTTTCCTTAGCAATTCTTTCAATTTCCCTCAATAATATTGTTCCAATCCCATCTTGTCTATGATCCTCTTTTACCCATAATGTATCTATATATAAACAATTCCAGCAATACATTTTACTAAGTATTCCTGCTACAATTTCCCCATCTTCATTTTTTATAACTCTATTAATCCATAAAAACGGAACTGCTTGCTTAAGCGGAACTTTAGATAAATTATATTCAACTAGATTATCAATAATTAATTCTGCATCTTTATCTGCACATTCCTCAATCGTGTATTTTTCCAAATGATAACCTTCCTTCTAATTTGCTTTTATTATATTCATATTCTAAGTATTTCTTTCCCATTAACTGGTGAATATAAGGCATCACACTGATTTAAGAAAGCCCAATAACAATCACCATAGAACTAATGACACCATTTATCTGGACAATTCGCACCTCTACCTTTTTCATACAATTTTTTGCTATCCTTTCATCGCTTAAAAGTACCATCGTTTTTTCTCCTGCTTGTTAAATTTATTACATTATACTTAAATCATATATGTAAAAAAGAACCACTTAATTCTTAATTTAAAAGAATAGTGGTATATTATTCTATACTCCTCAAATTAAAATAACTACAAAACAAAGAAATTAGCTACATGCCTTCTTCTCAGACATGTAACTAATTTGGGTTGATCTTGCATAGCTCTAGTTTCCACGTTGTTCATCCTTAAGTTACTCTAATGGTTTCGAATTTACAAATTCCTTTGCTATGTCATCTGAATTTTCAACGTTTACAAAGAGTGTTACGGAATTATATATATTATTTTCTTTCCAAATATAATTAACCTCTGAAACTAATCCTTTTCCTACATATTTATATACTTCATTGTTATTTATATTTAATTTTTCAATTTTACCTATCTGTAATTTTCCTAATTCCGTGTTCCCGTCACCCTCAGCAGCACTATTCTTCTCTATCTCTTCATAAATTTTTGATTTCTTTTGTTCTGTGAAAGTTATTGAGCCATTTTTATTAGAATAAAAGTTGTTAATCTGATAATCTAATCCAGAATTTTTTGTATCAGAATCTCCTGATACCCCTACAATTGAACCTGTTATTTTTATATCTTGGTTTATATTTAATGGAAACTTAGGATTAAAGCCAAGAATGCTTTTTGCTTTATCCAAATCTTCCTTATCATAAATGTTAAGTGTTGAATTTTCTATTGAAGCTTCTTTATTTATTAGATAACTTACGTTTTTAGTCTCATCAATATATCTTAAAGATTTTGCTATTTTTACTATGTCATCCTGAGATATATTTACTAATCGGTTACTACTTTCTTCATTTTCAGATGATGAGTTATATTCCACGCTATACCATAATTGTCCATCCTTCCAAGAGAAATATTCGCTGTTTTTTCTACTTTCTATTGAATAGTCATTTGACACTCGTATATTTGGCAGCTCAGTAGTTAGTGTAACTTTTAGTCCATTTATGTCTCCAAATTTCATAGGCTCCTTTTGGCTTACCACTTTTGAGTTGTCTATTGCTTTAATTTTCTCATTTTCTATTTTTTCTAATATTTCTACAGGATCCCTTTCAGAAATTACAAATGAGTAGCTCCCATCTGTATTTTGAAAAAATATTTCTAATGCGTTATCTTTTTCCGAAAGCTTCCTAACTTGAAACCCTCCAACTTTATTTTCCTGCGGAAGATAATCAGGTACTTTAAATTTGAAATTTACTATCTGTTCTATTTTTTTTATATCATTATAAAATTTTACCGGTGCGTCAATAATAAACTTATGTTGATAATTTGTATTTATTATACTACTAGATGTAGTTCCCACTAACTGATTAACTTCTGCCCCTTGTGCAATTACATTGTTCATAAATACCATTGTTGATGTCGTAACTATGCAAACTAACAGAATATTTAATGACGACTTACAGGAACAATTTCTTATTTTTTTTATCATTCTACTCCTCCTCTTGATTTATATAATTAAACCTTAAAAATGACTTTTGGACATATGAAAATAAAAACATGTTAAGGCACATGAAAAAAATAATAGACCAAAGATGCAATGCATATTTCGTATCAAACAAATCGGTATACATAATTCTTTTTTTATTAGTTAATAATTTGTGTGCCTATATTATTATCTTCTACATAAATAAATCTTCTAAGAATATGCTCTTTGGTAATTTATTACAATTAGTATAACATACCTTATACTAAATCCGCTTTATTTTCTTAAAACATTTTTATCTATATTATATAAAAATTCACTAATACCCACTTAAAACTTTTTGTTTTCATCATCTTTATCAAATAAAATATTTTTTGTTTTAATTTTATCAAAATAATCACTTCCTCTAGACAACTATAAAACCAAACATCAATAAAACTATAAATTAGCTATTTTTATTGATGTTTGGTTTATATTATTTTGTAAGGCACATTCAAAAATATGCCTAAAATTTGTTTTTTACTATGTATAGTAGAATTATGATAGGTTTATCTTATCAATTTCAAACCAAAAGTTTACGCCGCCTTGAACATTTTCTACACCACAGGAATTATTATGAAGTTCTAAAATTGCTTTCACTATTGAAAGTCCGAGTCCATATCCACCATAAACTCTAGTTCTTGCTTTATCTACCTTATAAAAACTCTTCCATATCTTTTCTATGGATTCATCTGGAATGTGCTTTCCTGTATTAAATACATTTACTCTTACCTTATCTATATCAGTTATTTTACTTATTTTAATAACTTTATTCACATCTATATGATTAATAGCATTATTAATGTAATTTGTAAGTACTTGTTCAATTCTTGTCATATCTCCGAATACAATCACACTTTCGTCAGATTGAAACTGCAGCTCAATATTTTTTTCTTCAAAAATTGATTTATATTTGTTAAGTACATATTCTATTAGAGATGTTAAATTAAACTCAGTTTTTTCAATATGAAAATAGCCCGATTCGATTTGGGAAAGATTTAATAAATCTCTAACCAATTTATTCATTTTATCTGTTTCATTTATTATAACATCACAATAAAATTTTCTATCCTCTTCGCTTTCATTAACATTGCAAGCAAGTCCTTCTGCATAACCTTGTATTAAAGATAACGGAGTCCTAAGTTCATGAGAAACACTTGAAACAAATTCCTTTCTCATTTCATCTATCTTTCTTTCTTTTTCAATATCCTCTTCAAGTTTTTTATTTTTTATGCTTAACTCTGTAATTGCCCTATTAAGTTCAGATGATAAATAATTGATACTTTGGCCAAGCTGTCCAATTTCATCTTTTCCTCTTATTTTACATTTTTGACTAAAATCAAATTTAGCCATATTTTGGGCAATATTATTAACTTCAACTATTGGCTTAGTGAATTTTTTCGAAAACCAAAATGCTAAAATACTTCCCAAAACTATAATGGCAGAGCCTATCATAAGTATAAATCTGTTGGCAACATCTACACTTTCTTTTATTGAAACCAAAGGAACTCTTAAGCTAAGCCTATCTCCATTACTTAAATTAGTAACAAGATTCAAAAAATCTACTCTTAACTGCGGATCTCTTCTTGTTTCAAAAGTAAATTCCCCTTCATTATCTTCATTAAGTTTATCATCCTTAAAAGTACCTTGAAGTGGCTGCTGCTGTCCATTATCCTTAAAATCATTTTTCATATTCTCCCCTATATTTTTATCTATTGGACCTCTCCTAGAGGATTTATAAAGAAGCTTACCATCGTTATCAAAAATATCAATACTGCTTCCTGTTATATTTGATGTTCTATCTAATTCATCTTGTATATCATTAGGTTCACCTTTATAAATGCTTATTATATTTTTTGCATTTTCTATAAGTAAAGTCTTTTTACTTTTAATATAATACTGCTGAAGATATAAACTATTTAATATCCATAAAATACTGATAAAAAATAATAGTAATAAAGTTATTGATAAAAAAAGTTTTGATCTTATTGATTTACTCATCATCATTCCTCAAATCTATAACCGTAACCACGTACAGTTTGTATATATTCGCTCTTCTCATTAAGTTTTATTCTCAATCTGTTTATATGCGTATCTACTGTTCTTAAGTCGCCATAATAATCATATCCCCATACTTTATCAAGTATTTGTTCTCTACTTAATGCCTTACCATAATTTTCAGATAGATATATTAATAGTTCATATTCCTTTGGACTTAAATCAACAATGCATCCATCTATAGCCACTTGATGAGCCGCATGATCTATTGTTAATCCATTAAATTTCTTAACATCACTATCGATTACTATAGATCTTCTAAGCACTGCATTTACCCTTGCTATTAATATGTTGGGGCTAAAGGGTTTTGAAATATACTCATCTGCTCCAATATCTAATCCAAAAATCTCATCAAATTCTTCCCCTCTAGCTGTCAACATTATTATTGGAACTTTAGATTTTTTTCTTATTTCTCTGCATACAGTAAATCCATCATATTCTGGTAACATAACATCAAGAATTATTAAATCTATATTTTCCTCTTGTTTAAACAGCTCCATTGCTTTTTTTCCATCTTCAGCTTCAATAATGCTATAACCTTGTTTTTTAAGAAAGTCTGTTACAAGTTTTCTTATTAATGGTTCATCATCAACTACTAATATTTTCTTTTCCTTCATTTTATCCCTCCGAAATTTACTAATACATCTATTATAGCCTATTTTTGTTACAAATTCGTCACAAACTAATTTAAGTTTTTTAATTATAATTGCCTAAAAAAATTAGCTTCCTTTTCATTTTAGTCTTACACCTTATAATTTGCTATAATTTGTAGTAATATAGTATATGCCAAAACATTTAATTTAACCTATAGTTTTAAGGGGGATGCAAACAAAATGAAAAACAGCAAAGGTATCGGCATAAAATTATTTTTGTTGATTGGTTTCATCATGATATTTGTGCTAAGTATTACTAGCTTTTCGTATATCACATTTAAAAATTATAATGAAAAAAATAAAGCTAGATTACAAAAAACAGCAGAATATATAACAATAGTTGATGAATCAAGACAAGCCCAAGTTTCTTTTAAAAAGCAAGTACAAGAATGGAAGGACACATTACTCAGAGGAAATGACATAGACTCTTATAACAAATACTATTCTCAATTTACACAAGAAAATGAAAATGTTCAAAAGCAACTTTCTACGCTTAAAGACCATATGAAAACGCAAGAATTAGATACTTCTTCAGTAGATACATTATTAGCTACTCATAAGGACTTATATAATAAGTATACTGAAGCCATTAAAAGTTATGATTCTAAAAATCCTGAAAGTTACCATATAGTAGATAATCTTGTGAATGGTATTGATAGAAAACCTACTGATGATATGGACACTTTAGTAAAGGACATACAAGATAAAGCTAAAGTAGAAAGTGAAACTATGTTAGCTCAATCTGATATTGATAGTGGCAATTTTTATAAGACTTTAATTAGCATCGTCGTTATAGGGATTATTTTAACTATCTTTTTTGCAATATTAATTTCCCATACATATAAGCGTATTACTAAATTCATAGACCAATTTAAAACATTAATGGAACAAGCAGAAATGGGTGATCTTACAATTAGCGGAATAATACATAAAAAAGATGAGTTAGGTGAACTTACTGATCGATTTAATAAATTCATTTATACAATAAGAACTTTAATCTCTGAAGCTAATACTGCAACTGAAACAGTTGTCTCTTCTTCTAATGATATAATGAGAAACTCTGCTGACGTTAGCAAAACTTCAGAAGAAATTACATGCACTATTTCTAATATGGCAGAAAGTGCTTCAGAGGAATACAAATTAATTGAGGATAGCAGTAATGCTGTGAAAGCTGTTGCACAAGGGGTAAATCGTATAACAGAAAATACAGTTCATATAATGGATCTTGCACATAAGGCAATGATCACAGTAGCTGATGGTTCCCAAAATCTTATCCATCAAATTGATAGGATGTCTGATACAAAAGATGCTTCTCAAAATGTTAGCACTGTAATTTCAAATTTATCTACTAAGTCAAACGAAATTGGAAAAGTTGTAGAGTTTATCAACGGAATTACAGAACAAATCAATTTATTGGCCTTAAATGCTTCAATTGAAGCTGCTAGAGCCGGTGAAGCTGGTCGAGGTTTTACTGTAGTAGCTAACGAAGTTAATAATTTAGCACTACTTTCAAAGGAATCTACACAAAAGATTAGCGATTTAATTACCCATGTACAAGCTGATATAAAAACGGCTGTTATTGAGGTTAATAAGACAAATATTTCAATAGACGAACAGGCCGCTTCACTTACTAAAACTGATAATTCACTTAAGCTTATCGAAAAATCTGTTTTAGAAGTTACTAGTAAAATTAAAGAAGTTGCTTCTGATACTCAAGGAATTAATCAAAATGCTAAGTCTGTAGAACAATCAATTAACAATATTGTAAATATACTTGATCAAGCTACATCAAGTACACAAGAAATTGCTGCTGCAACTGAAGAACATTCAGCATCAATTGAAGAAATATCTGCATCTATGGATTTTCTAGTAGAATTATCAAATAATCTACAAAAGACTCTTTCTAAATTTAAAGTATAGATACTCAAATCTTAATTTATGTAATAGCTAACCGAAATAAGTAACATGTTGTGTTTCGGTTTCTAAGGAATTTAGATGGGTGATTCTAAGAACATAAGTTGTGCCCAAAAAGCTTGCCTCAAAGACAAGCTTTGAACAAGCATTTTGGAACAACTTATGTTCAAGAATCACAACCATCTAAATTCCTAATGAAACACTACACACAACATGTTACTTATTTCTGATGTATCTATTTATTTAAATTTAGTTATAATTCTTATTTATACCTAACATAAATAAAATACATACTTTCATATATAGATATAACAACACTGAACAAGATTTATACTTTTAAATATATACTTAACTAGAAAATTAGTGGAATCTTTTGTGCAGGGTGCATTTAGAATATGGCTGTAGGTATTTCTTCAGTAGAAGTTGTTCCATTTAAACTTGTCCTAAGCTCGTCTTAGGAGCAAGTTTAAATGGTGCAACTTCTGCTGATAGAAATCCACAGTCATATTCTATAGCATCCCGAAACAAAAGATTCCACTAACTTTCGGTAGTATATATGAAAAATATAGTTCACTAGTTTGATATCTATACACCTGCAACAGTTACATTTAATAATTTAACTACCTTTGGTCCTTCAAAATTATTATGTTTTTCAATCTCCTTTGATAAAAACATTTGATTTTGTAATTCATTTATATTTCCTGATATAGAACCACCTGTAACAGGTATTGTGTCTTTACCATCAAAATACCATGCAAGTCTTATTTCTCCGCAAAAGTCTCCTGTTAGTTCATCCATTGTAAAATCAGAAAATGCTGCTGCTTCAATATATGGTTCTGCTTTTAATTCCTCAATAGTTTTACTGCCACTAGAAACTACTATGTTATTAATTGAACCTGTTGGTTCTACATTTAAATAATGAGCATATCTATTATCTGCAATGTATCTTTTTAACACACCATTTTCTACTATAGTAACAAGCTCTAAAGGAAATCCATCTCCATCAAAACTTGCTGAACATGTTGAATTTTTCATAAATGGATCAAGAGTCATTGTAATAAGATCCCCCTTAACCTCTTCTCCTTGAATTTTATCTCCAACTTTCCATGTAGATTCATTTTTATAAATTGCAATTGCACTGCTCTTTGAGTAATAAAAAGAAAATAAATCCTGTACCGATTTACCAGTAAATAAGACAGAAGCTTTTTCAACACTCGGAGTACTTTTTGCTATTGCCTTATCTCTACATATTTTAATCATATTTTCTACTTCTCGAGCTACGCCTTCTACGTCTAACTCTGAGAAATTTAAACACTTGTAGAGTTCAACCTCTTCGCCGTCCTCTTGCCAAGTAGTAATGAATTCAACCATGCACTCATACCCTAGAGACTCTGCATCTACTCCTTCTGAATTTACAATATGAGTATATACTTTATTTAAAAAAATCTCACAGGAGTTAATTCCACCTTTTTCATAATTATCATTTATATAAACTGCCTTTGTCACTTCATTAATCCAATAATGTAAATTTTCTTTTGAAAATTCACTAGGTGCCATTGATTTGTATTTTGATACTGGTTTTACTAAAGGATAATAAGGGTTTTTAGCATATTGTGCTGCAAACAAAGCTTCATTTATTGCTTTGTCTATTTCTTCATTACTCATTGTCGGATGAATATTTGTTGTTGCTAACCCCTTATACTTTTCTCCGTTTTCTTCAATATCCTTATATACTGTTACTTTAAAATGCTGTACATCTTTTGCTCTATCCATATCAACATTCTTTTTTATAAAGAAAAGTTCAATTGCCTCAACTTCATTTTCAACAATCTTATATCCATTAATATTTTTATTATCTTTAAGAATTTGTTTTATTTTATCTAACATTAGCCTAACCTCACTTTTGCTTTGATGTATGGACCACCTGATGAAGTCTTTACAAATTCTTTGTACCCTTTGCCACAATATCCTGATCCACCTAACTCAACTTTTTCAGAAACCATAGAAATTGAATTCAATAAATCTGGAACATACCCTGTCATCACTACTGGAGAGATCAAATTGCCAGTAAGCTTTCCATCTTTAATTTCTCTACCTAAAGTAGCTATGCATTGAATTCCCCAGTTTTTAGGATCTTCCATTCCACTAAATACACCTTCAAGAAGATAACCCTGTTGTATTGAAGCAATCATATCTTCAACTTTATCATTTCCTGCCTCAAAAAATGTGTTTGTCATTCTTGCATATGCCTTTCTCTCAAAAGACTGTCTCTTACCATTTCCAGTTGGAGTGGTTCCAAGTTTTATTGCTGACAATAAATCGGATATACCAGCCTTCAATATACCATTATCTATAACTATGGTATCTGTCCCTATAGTTCCTTCGTCATCAAATAAATACGAAGACATATGGTTAGCTGCTGTTGCACCATCATGCATAGTACTTAAAGCTGATGCTACTTGTTTGCCAATAAACTCGACACCCTTAGCTCTATCTTTAACAAACATGTCCATTTCAACACCATGCCCAAAAGCTTCATGCGCAATTAAACCTGATACCTCCGGAGCACATATAACATCATATTCTCCTGGATCAACTGCTTTGGAATCTAGCATCTTTATGCTTTGCTCTACAACCTCTTTATATTTAGCTTTAAGTTCATCAAGTATTTCAAATCCTTTCAATCCAGAGAACGGTTTAAAGTAATATTTTGTCTTTTCGTCTCTTCTAGCTATAGAAAATACATATCCTTCTCCTAGAATATAAGATTGCTCTAAATCTTTTTTGCTAGACATAAATAGCTTTGAGATATGATACGTATTATAAATAACATCAACATTTACAATTAAATCTGAATAAGCTAAAGCTGCATCTTTTATGTCTTCTAAAGATTTGATAATTACATCTGAACCTACTTCGTCTGGATTTATTTTAACTTCACTAATAAAGGTATCCTTAATCTCATCTTCCTCTATAACTTCATATGAATTTACAGAAATATCTTTAGAAACTTTGTTTAATTTAGTGTGTATAGATTTTACAATAGAGTCTAATTTTTCTTCATTTATTTCATTAAATGAATACTCTGAATAATTAACTCCATTATGTATTCTTACAACAAAGCCTCTTTCAACAAACGCTGAATCATTTACTTCTATACCTGTTTTAGAAACTCTAAAACTTTTTGCTTTTGTATCTGTTCCTAATACTGAAACATATTTATAATTTTCAGATAACAGATTAATTAGCTTACCTATAAGAGGTTTATTACTTGCCAAAAATTCTGAATTTACTACCTTCATAAAATCGCCTCCTTATTTTTCATTTTAGTCAAAATCACATTAACTCATCGCTCATTGCTTGCAGTCACATACTATTATACATATATTCTCAGCTCTTTCATATACTAATACCCACTTTTGTTAAATATAACATATTATAGAAACACCTAGGTTCATATAATACTAACTTTAACTCTATTTAAATATGATTATACTAAAAATGGTAACTCTTTTGTGAATATCTCCAAAAGAATCACCATTTTCTGTAGCTTAATTCCTGTTTTCATATAAAGTACATTCAAAAAAGCTTTTATTTATTTTAACAATAATTTGTTTCTACAAAAGGCCTTAATACAATTTCGTCTAATGCAACATCACTATCTATATCTAATGATTTCAATATTGCATCAGCAGTCTTATCTGCGCTTAAGTACTCTTCCCTTTCCTGAGCTCTAAAGGTCGTGTTTATTCCTCCTGGATATACAGAGCATACCCTTACATTATTTTTTCTTGCTTCTTTTCTAAATACTTTAGTCAAGCTATCCAGGCCACTTTTTGAAGCTGTATAAGCTGCAATTCCTTCATTTGAAAATAAGCAGCATGTTGAAAGAATATTTACAACAAGACCTTCCTTTTTAACCTTCATATATTTATAACATTCCTTTATAAATATCAATGGAGCTATCATATTTACTTTCAACATTAAGTCAATATCTTTAATCTCGATATCTTCTACAAGAGCCCTTGCAGTGTTAGCGCCTGCGCAATTAATTAATACATCTATTGTTCCAAGCTTTTCTTCTGCATTCTTAACAAATGAACTAATCTTATCTTCCTCAGTTATTTCAAAAGTATCATAAAATATATTATTTCTTTCCTCTTCTTTAAGTTCATTTAAAACATCATCCATTTTTTCTTTTGATCTTCCGCAAAAGGCTACTTTTGCACCCATATTTACTAATTTTAAAACTAAATTTCTCCCAAGGCCTGAAGTGCCTCCTGTAACAATAACACATTTATTTTCCCAATAGTTCATAGTAGTCTCCCCCTATTAATCTGTAAGTATCTATTATTTTGATTAATATCTTAATAAGTCTTTTCACTATGTAAACTATATCATATTTTTATTAATTATAATATATAAGTTTTACTAAAATTCTGCATTGTTAATATTTATTTAACTCATTTGCTTTACTTTAACAAGAAATCCAAAACCCATGGAGATATTACATCAATTTTCTCTACTAAATCAACATGATCAAGCTCTTCAAATGTATTTACAATGATGCCATGATCTTTAATTTCATTTTCATTACACGAAGCTCTTTTCTGAATATTGGAGTTATTTTAAAATACTTAGATATAATTTCTGCTGTTTGCTTAGCGCGTATTAAGTCCGATGAATACATTATAAATTATTTACCATTTATCTCTTCTGATAAATTCTTCCCAATGTTTTCAGCTTGTCCTTTTCCAAAATCAGTTAACTCCCAGTCTGTCCATGAACCTATCATTCCATTTGTGTGATGAATCGATTGAGTGTGTTAAATTGTAATAATATTTTTCATGTAAATGCCTCCAATGCAACGACTTATTTATTCTAATATAGATTTAATCCATAAATAACAACTTTCTAATTCATCATCACTTATTAAGTCTGATCTATGTTCAAACAATATTTTCACATTCTTATTTTCCTCCTTTATTATCTTTAAATAATCTTCAATTGGTGCCCAGCCTTCTTTGGGATTTAGATTAGGAAGTGCCGGAAAATGAGCAACTCCATCTACTTTAACAGTCCATAAATGCATTACTTCAGCATATTTTGCGAATCTTTTAATAATTTCAACGTCACTGAAATCATCATCAGTTATATTTTGTATGTGAATTCTGCCTGTGTCTAAGCAAATTCTAACTCTCTTATATTTTTCTAATAATTCTTCAAGAAAATTATTTTCACACACATACTTATTTAATGCATCAAATTCCAATACCGGAATAAAACCATACTCGATACTCTTTTCTGATAACCATTTAAACAGATATTCACTTTTTTCCTTAAATTCCTGCCATGGATACTTTGATTCATATGTGTATTCACTTTCATCGTAAAACCGCCATCCATCCATGTCAAAATGATCTTTCAAGATTGCTGGTTTCGGATAATGAAATAAAATATATTCTGGCCTTATTCCCTTATCCTTAATGTACTTAAATTCCTTCTCCATATATTCATATGCATTTGTCCTTACCTCTTCATTTAATGATAAAAACTGTACATCTCTCAAAGCAGACATTCCAGCTCTTAAAGGAAAGTGAATTCCAAACTTAAGGTCTCTTGATTTAGTTTCATTTTCTAATCTCTCTATTTCCTTCTCATCCTTAAACAAACATGCTTCTATTCCATAAAAATTATCTCTAAAATCCCTATTGAATTTATTGCTATCATATGCTCCGTACATTCCAATCATAAAATTATACATACTCTTCAACCCTTAACATTTTATTTATCTTGTCCTTTCTTTTCTTATTTCCAAGTAATCTAATGGACGTGAAGTAACATTAAATCCTATCTTTTTATAAACTTCATGGGCATCTTTAGTAATCAACAGCCATTGATATACATCTTTTAATTCTTTATGATTTAATATATAATTTATTATTTTTTGACCAATCCCTTTTTTTCTAAAATACTCCTCAATGTACACATCTGTAATATAAGCAAATCTTGTTTTGTCAGAAATAACCCTTGCATAACCAATCTGACTTCCATCTTGTTCAAAGGCTCCAACAATTAAAGCAGAATTTTCTGCGCCTTGCATAACTTCGCTCAATTCTATTCCTTTACTCCAAAATGCATTAGAAAGCATTTTAGTAACTTTTTTGAAGTCCATATTCTCAATTCCATCTTTTATAACAATGTCATCCATATTTTTTCCTCCAGCGTTACTTTATATTATAAAATATCATTATTCTATCATAGTTTACAAAAAATATTATACCAATTTTTTCAAAGAAATACATATGTTTATTAGAGTTATCATAATTAATTTTTTATGAAATTTTAGCCTATATAAAATACCTCTTTTAGCCCAATAACTAGATCCACCTACAAAATATGTTATAATTTATTTATCTTAATTCCAAGAGAAAGGATGATTTATTATGAAAGAAAACTCACATCTTAATGCAAACAGATTTTTAGGCTTTGCTGATATTTATGAGAATGCACGTCCTAAATGCCCTGAAAAAGTTAAAGAAATACTATTAAAATATTTAGGAAAGGCTCCATCCCTAGTAGTAGATTTAGGATGCGGTACAGGCCTTTCTACAACAATTTGGAGTGAAATAAGCAATAAGGTTATTGGAATAGAACCAAGTAGAGATATGATTAAAATAGCAAGAGAGAAATCCTCCACTTTAGATAATGTGACTTTTCTTTCTGCCTTTTCAGATAACACTGGATTAGAGAATAATTCTGTTGATATTATTACCTGCTCTCAATCCTTTCATTGGATGAATCCAAAAACAACTTTAAATGAAGCCTCAAGAATTTTAAAACAAGGTGGTATCTTTGCTGTTTATGATTGTGATTGGCCACCAGTATGCGATTGGCAAGCAGAACAAGAATACGAAAACCTTTTTGAAAAGGTAAATGAAATTGAATCTCTTACTCCAAATCTTAAGGATAAATTTTTTAAATGGAATAAAAATAATCATCTTTCAAACATAAAAAATAGCGATAATTTTAGATATGTGAGAGAAATAGTTTTTACAAATACTGAAATTTGTAATGCACATAGGTTTATTTCAATAGCCTTGAGTCAAGGTGGACTACAATCTCTCATTAATAACAATATAGAAGAAATTAATATACCTTTACTAATGTTTAAAAATAGAATAATGGATATTTTTCGCGATAATAAATTTGAAATAGATTTTTGCTATCGTATGCGTCTTGGAATTAAGTAATATAGATACCCAGTTTAAGAACTAGGCTTATGCAATAGCCTACCGAAAGTACGGGTACTCTGTTATTTCGGTTACTAAGAGAATGAATTGTGGATTTCTATCAGCAGAAGTTGCACCATTTCTGCATGCTCCCAAGGCAAGCTTGTGACAAGCAAAAATGGAACAACTCCTGCTGAAGAAATACCTACAACTCATTCTCTAATGTAACACTGCATAAAAGAGTACCCGTACTTTCTGATATGGTATATATTTCAAAGTATAAATCTAATTCATGGTTTGTTTATCTATAGAAGGATGTGACAAAGTCAATTTCATGCACAAAAATATGGTAAAACCAAGTCCTTAATGTATTGATATATGAGAAATTAACAATTGTAAGGTATTGGTTAATCACATCTCCCTATAGATATCCAAATTAAGAGATTGATTTATAGCTGGAAATATATACTTATAATTCGCCATGTTTAGGTGTGTATCCACACAAAGAACTTAGATAAATATGTGCGAAATAGGCATTTGAAAATGAGCTGTTGAAGGTTCTTAATAGGTGGTTGTTCCAATTTAGCTTGTCACATTGAATAATGGGAGCATGCTAAATTGGGTGCAACCACCTATTTAGAACCTTTCAGCGCAATTTCATAGTCCTATGGAACACATATTTATCTAAGTTCGGTTGGTTAACACATAAGTTAAGAATATATGTTGGGTATCTATAGCAACTAAAATTGGCAATGAAAAACATTTAATTTTCCATTGCCAATTTTAGTTTTAATATTAATTATAGTCGTACTTTAATCTCATTCTCATCTTTTAAATTTGATAGATAACTTATAAGACCTTCTCTTAAATCGTCTCGTTTTAAAGTAAATTCTATATTAGCTTGTAAAAATCCTAGTTTATCCCCAACATCATATCTTTTCCCTTCAAAGCAAAAGGCATATACTGCTTCTTGTTTGGTTAATGCCTTTAATGCATCCGTTAATTGTATTTCTCCACCCTTTCCTGGCTTGGTTTCTTCTAATATTTTAAATATATTAGGTTTTAATATGTATCTACCAAGAATAGCTATATTCGATGGCGCCTCTTCAATTTTGGGCTTTTCTATCATGTCACTAACCTTATAAAGTTTATCCTCAATTTCTATACCTTTTACTATGCCATACTTGGATACACTATACTTTTCAACCTCTTGCACTCCTAGTATTGAAGTCTTATATTGATCATAGCAATTTATTAACTGCTTAAGGCATGGAACTTCATTATCAACTATATCATCTCCTAGCATTACTGCAAAAGGTTCATTGCCAACGAAAATTTTAGCGTGACTTATTGCATCCCCAAGTCCTTTAGGTTCCTTTTGGCGTATATAATAAATATCTACCATATTAGATACATTTTGCACAAGTTTAAGCAGCTCTTCTTTATGATTATTTTCAAGTTGACCTTCAAGTTCCACAGATTTATCAAAATGATCTTCTATTGCTCTTTTATTTCTTCCAGTAATTATTAATATTTCTTCAATACCTGAAGCCACTGCTTCTTCAACAATATATTGAATAGTCGGCTTATCTACTATTGGTAACATTTCCTTTGGTTGTACTTTTGTTGCCGGCAAAAATCTTGTTCCAAGACCTGCTGCTGGGATTACAGCTTTTCTTACTTTCATAGTGCTTCACTCTCCTCTTTTTCAAATTTTAAAGAAATTTTTTTACACCATTAGCTAAAAGGACTTTAATTAAATATATGACTAACAATATATTTAAAAACGCTGTGCCTGTAAGTAAAATATTAAAAGTTGCTGCACCTGAACTAAAGAAAACTGTAGATATATTCATGTAACTAGTAATACTAAACCCTATAGCTAATAAAAAAAATCTCTTATCCTTTAAGTATATAAATGCTAAAATTGCTAGTGCCACTGCAGGGAATAAATATCTTTCATGCATTCCAACAGAAAAAGTAAATACGCCTGCTATTTGAAGTAAGGCTATTGCTGACACATATCTTCTATCACTTCCTTTTATATAAACAAACCACCCAATTAGTGTTGTTACTACAATAAGTATCATTCCTATTATATGATAATTCGCTCCAAACAATTCACTATTATAATCTTTATAATTTCCTCCAATTAAACTAAAAAAGTTAAAGGCATTCACAGAAGCATATGGATATTCAGATATAGTTTTTGTATATAAATTAATAATCCATAAAGGGTTTTGCTGATTTAATGAAAATGGAATTATAATTATTAATGCAGTAATAAGTGCTGAAATAGCTGCATTAATAAAGTTTTTAAGTTTCCTTTGCCTTACTAATTCAAAGAAAAGTATTGGAAGAAATATAATTCCTTGTGGTTTCATAAGTATTGCTGTTGCAAACATTGCTGATGAAAATGCATATTTCTTTTCACACAATAAATATATCGCTATAAGTATTAGCAATGTAAAGAAAGAATCAACTTGTCCCCAAAATGTAGAATCTATAAAAATAGCTGGATTAAAAATATAAAATACTGCTAAGAAAATACTAATCACAGAGCTTAAATATTTTTTTCCAAGTTTATATATAAAATAAGATGTAATAATATCGGCTATAATTGATGGTATTTTAAGCAATAATTCATAATATGAATTAAAATTAGATATACTTGCAAGCTTACCTACTAATCCTAAAACATATATATATAAAGGAGGATAATCTGCTTGCCTAGCATTGGCATAAAATTGTGAAAAACCATTTGCAGCAATTTCTGCCCAATTTCTAAATAAGCTAATATCACCACTATATCCATCTATGAGGGTTGAAACTGCAATTCTTAATAGAAGTCCTACAGCTAGTAATGTAAATATCAATAATTTTTCATCCTTCAAGTTAACTTCTAACTTTTTACGTCTAAATAAAAAATAAATACCACAAGATAATATTAAAAATATTGCACTATATATACTAAGTGTTGGAAGGTATTGGGTGCTTGTTCCTCCTCTTTGCATATCTCCGCCAAATTGTCCCGGCTGCCTATTTTTATTATCTCCTTTTGATTTATAATTGAAATCGCCTTGAGTATTACCATTTAGTTGTTGTTGATTTTTATGATCAGCAGGTTGTCCCACTTCATTTTGTGTCTTTATGCCTCCATTATCATTTGCTTGAGCATTTTGATCATTGTTGATCTTTGAATTTGGAGCTAAATCCTGTTGAAGGGGAGAATTCTTTGATGGACCCATCCCACTTGGTCTAGTTCCTTCTATATTAAATTTATTATTTTGTACTATAGAGTTCCCACTTTGGTAATGCTGAATTGCATAAAAACATGTACATATTGATAATAATAATGCTAATAGTAAGCTTATTCTAAATATATACGTTTTGGTATTAACTTTAATCATCGCCTTACTTTCCTTTCAATAAAATTATTAAACAATAAGGGGCTAGCTTTTGTTAAATTTACTCTAATTACAAAGAAAACATAACAACTAGTACCCCTTACTTCAATAGTTTTTATTTTACTTTAAAGTGTCTGCCACATCTTTTAAATCATATAATTGCCCAGAGTTCATTCCTTCGGGTCCTCCAAAATTTTGTCTTTTTGAATTTGAATCTTGGCCATTATTTTCTTCTAAAGTTTTATCTTGCAAGTTATTGTCTTCAATGTTTACTAATTGGTTGTTTGAAGTAGTATCCTTATATTCGCTGTCTGGAACGACTTTACCATTTTCAGTCACCCAATTCATAATCTCATTGCTTCCTCCTGGACCTCTGCCTCCTGATAATACATATCTCACTTCTCCATTTTTAACTAGTTCTTTAAATTGATCTAAAGTAAGTATATTGTCAGAACCTGAGAATCCACCAAGAGCCATAACAGATTCACCTGTCTGTATTATTATATTATCAGCACTCTGCGAAGAAGAAACTACTAGTAAGTACTTTTCAGTTGTTTTATTACTCTTCAAGAAATTTATTAACTTTGAACTGTCTGTACCATTACTTCTACCAAATGGAGTCCCATTAAGACTTCCTGTTTTCCCATTTGATAGAAGTTCTAAACCTGCACAAGGAATAGTGCTATTTACACTATGAGTTATTGTCGCACTTGCACCAATAAATGGTGTTACCAAAATACCAATTGTAGCAATTCCTACTAGTATCTTTTTAAAGTGCATATTTTTATTTTCATTTAAGTCAATATTCCTATTTTTCTTAATAAAAGTTAATACAACTAATATAGCAGAAGCTGCAAAACATAATATTAATGATACTAAGATTATACTCCTAGTTACACTTGATAAGTTACTTGTGTAATATGACAGCATCTGCATATGGGTTGCACCTGTTAATGTAAAAGCTATTGGTAAAAGCCCTGCTTTCCACGAGCTTTCTTTATAAAATCCCCACATTTCAGCAATTCCAATTCCGGCTAAAGCAGCCGCTGGTGGTGCCATCATTGTTAAGTAATATGGATGGAATAATCCTGTTGTAAAACTAAAGTATATAAATTCAGGAACTAGCCATGTAATCCATAATACTAATGATATTTTTCTTCTATTATCTAATTTAAGTCTTAATTTTTCTTTTATTGCACCTGCTATAAATCCTAATAATGCAAGTGGCAAAAACCAAATTATTTGATCTGATAAACTACTTTTAGCAAATAATCTTGTAATCCCAGCTTTTACTTCTGATCCAAAAGAACCTTGAAAACCACCTTGACCTCCTGGTCCACCATTTTGCATTCCTCCCTTAGGAGGTTGCATATTGCTACCATCTTGCTTTCTTCCATCTGGCGGATTACCTTGTATGCCTTGATTATTTCCATTAGAAGCTCCTTGAGGCATTTGTTCGTTATAGTTTAGGCCTTCTTTATTTCCTCTAGAATCCTGGGATTGCCTATTAGCTCCTCCACCAAAACCTTTATTGGATTTACCACTAAGTCCAAGTCTTTCTAATCCATTATGCCCAATTATAAGTTCTATTTCACTGTTGTCTGTGCTACTGCCTACATAAGGCCTATTTTGCGCTGGTACTAAATCCACAATTACAGCCCACGATAAAGATACAGTAGCTAAAATAACTGTCCCAATAACAAGCTGACCTAGCTTTTTCTTTAATGATATAGTTGAAGAAAGAAGATATGTTATATAAATAGCTGGTCCAATCATATATGCTTCTAACATTTTTATGTTAAAGCCAATACCTACAAGGAATAAACTTATATATAGATACTTAGCCTTTCCTTTTTCAGCAGCTTTTGTAAGAGCTAAACAAGCAAAAAGTAAAGTTACAACAAGTAAATTATCTATGGTATTGTTTCTGCTAGCAGCTACAAAAACTGGTGTTACTGCAAGACATAATGCTGAAATAAGTCCAGCTAAATTACCAAAAGATCTCTTAACAAGGTAATATACAAGATAAACTGAAATTACTCCTGCTATTGCTTGTGGCAGGAGTATACTCCATCCACTAAATACAAATACTTTAGCAAATATAGCCTGTATCCAAAATCCCATTGGTGGCTTATCAATTGTTACAAAACTTGCTGGATCAAAAGATACAAAGAAGAAATTCTTAAGATTCATTGTCATACTTTTTACTCCAGCAGCGTAATACCCATTTCCATATCCTTCAATACCTATATTTGCAAGATTTAGTATTGTAGATAATATTAAAATTAATGATATACTTATGGTTTCTTTAGTTAATTTAAGTTTCTTCACAGATAGCCCTCCTATATAGTCCTTTGCTCCAAATTAACAACTTTATATTTTTTATCATTTCTGTTATAATTCTTTGTGCTATCAATTATATAAATAGGTCTTCCTTTACTTTCATCGAAAATTCTTCCAATATATTGACCCATTATACCAATACATCCTAAAGTTACACCAAACATCATCATATTTAATCCCATCATTAATGTGAAATTTACAAATCCACTCTTATTAAATAAATCTTTAATTATGTCAGTGAACATTAAAATAATTCCTGTTATAAATGCTAAAATCCCAAAATGTCCCGCAATAACGAGTGGTTTATATGATAAAGCTGTTATACCATCAAACGCTAGTTTAATCATCTTTTTAAAAGGATATTTAGTCTCTCCTGCAAATCTTTCCTGCCTAATAAATTCTACATATGTTTGTTTGTATCCAACCCAGCTTACAAGTCCCCTAACATATCTATTTTTTTCTGGAAGTGCAATTAATGCATCACAAACTTTTCTATCGATAAGCCTAAAATCTCCTGTATCTACTGGAACATCTACAGTTGTCATACTTTTTAACAATCTATAATACATCCTAGCTGTAAATTTTTTAAAGAAAGTTTCTCCCTCTCTTTTTATTCTCTTTCCATATACAACTTCATATCCTTCTTTCCATTTTTCAATCATCTTAAGCATCACTTCTGGTGGATCTTGAAGATCAGCATCTATTACAATTATTGCATCTCCTAATGCTAAATCCATTCCTGCAGTTATTGCTGCTTGATGTCCAAAGTTTCTTGAAAAATTAATAAGCTTTATATTTTCATCCTTATTACATATTTCCTCTGTTTTTTCCCTTGTTCTATCCTTACTTCCATCATTTACAAATACAATTTCATACCCTTCCTTTGTAGAATCCATAATTTCTTTTAATCTTCTATAACTTTCATTTATAACAAGTTCTTCATTATATAAAGGTACTATAATAGAATAAATTACTTTACCATTCATTTTTATCACCTCAGATATTTTATTTAGATTAAACTTTAAATTACAATGTAGATTTACTTGAATCTATATTTGTATTTTAATCATGAATTGTCACAGTTTTGTTACAGTCTAATCACAAATTATGTACAATTTATAAATATCCAATATGTATTATAAACTTATGTGTATTACTACATTAGAAATAAGTAACATGCTGTGTTCCGATTTATCTTGAATTAGATTTATACCCTAAATTATTTACCACACTAAGGGAGCGAACTCTTTTGTGCAGTGTTGTATTTAGAATATGGCTGTAGACATTTCTTCATTAGAAGTTGTTCTATTTCCGCTTGTCACAAGCTTGTCTTGGGAACAAGCGGAAATAGGTATAACTTCTAATGGTAGAAATTTACAGACATATTCTATAGCAACCGAAACAACAGAGTTCACTCCCTTTCGGTTTGATAAATAATAAGTCTATTTAATTTTATTCAGGTTTTATAGTATCAAGATAAGTAAACTTACCGTCTTTAACTACTTTTAATACCGCATCTTTTACTGCATTATTATTTTCATCTATTGTTATTACTCCTGCTGCACCAGGAAAGTCCTTAGTCTTTGCAATCTCATCTCTAATTTTCACTGGTTCTCCAGAATTAGCTCTCTTAATAGCATCTAAAATAACTATATATGCATCATAACCTAATGCTGTAGCCGCTGCTGGTTCCTTATTATATTCTTTTCTGTATTCATCTAGAAAAATCTTAGACTCTGAAGTTATAGGTGTTTCACTTGCAAAGAAAGTTGAGAACACTGTACCCTCTACATCCTCTTTTCCTATATCTAAAAATTCTGGTGTTTCCCAAGTATCGCCACCAATTATAGGAGCTGTAATCCCAAGCTGCCTTGCCTGTTTTATTATCATAGCACCTTCTGTGAAGTTACCTGGAGCAAATATTACATCCGGATTACTGCTCTTTATATTTGTGAGTTGAGCTGTAAAATCTTGATCTCCTGTAGTATAGTTTGACTTAGCTACAATAGAATTATTGTCACCTGTTAATTTTGTAAATTCATCAATAAAGAATTTACAAATACCAACTGAGTAGTCACTAGAAACTTCCTGAAGTATTGCCACTTTTTTAGCCTTTAGCTTATTAGCTGCATATTTTGCCATAACAGTACCTTGAAAAGGATCAATAAAACAAACTCTAAAGTAATAATCATTTCCTGCAGTTACTAACGGATTTGTACATGTAACCCCTACTGCCGGAATCTTAGCTTCTTGTACCATATCACCTGCTGCCATGGATAATCCACTACCATAACTTCCTATAATAGCATTAACATGTTCTTGTTCAATAAGATTTGCAGCTGCACTGGCTGCTTCTACTTTATCCGACTTATTATCTGCAAAAACTAATTCCACCTTTTTGCCAAGAACTGTCGGATAAATTTTATTTGCAAGCTTGGCACCCTCAGCCTCGAGTTCTCCACCTGCCGCATTAGCACCTGTCATTGGTTCAAACACCCCAATTTTTATAACATCGTCATTCATATTTGCTTTGGTGTTTGCTTTGGAAGCACAACCTGCTAGCGCAAAAGTAGTTGTTATAGCTAGTATCAAAAGTAAAGATATTTTCTTCTTCATAAGATAATCCCCCTAATATTTGCTTGACTGCACTAATGTGCATTGTAAAATTAACAAATCATATATTATCGTATATAAACTCATATGTCAATGAACTAAGGACACTTGTATTCATACAAAATAAATAACAAAAATATAGTAATATAAATGGCATTAATTATTTAGAATGCTATCTACATTACTATATACTTAAGTATAAAATTTTAACGACTTATTGAATTTTGGTAATTCCACTAATTACTTCAAATATATCGAATGTTACTACTAAAATTATTAAAATTGAAGTAAAAAATTTTAGCATAAGCCCTTTTTGCACTTTATTGTTTTGTAACCATTCCTTAGTATAATTTCTTTTTCTAATAAAAACAATAATTAATACTATAATTGATATACATGTGAAAGCAATATCAATTATATTTTCTATTTTCCCACCTAAATTAATAGTAATTTGTGATAATACTTGTACACAAACGTTGTTAATTATATGTAATAAAATAGTTAATTTAATTGAATATTCTGTTGCTAAATATCCTAAGATAATACCAACCCCTATGGCCATGAAAATCTGATAAAAGTTACCATGCATTAATCCAAATAATGTTGCAGAAATCAAAATAGCAAAGCGTTTTCCATATTTCTCAAGGCTTCTAAGAACTGCTCCTCTATAAATAAATTCTTCAAATATAGGCGCTATTATACATGAATAAGCAATCATTGGTATTGTCAATTGATTTAAAGTTTCTAACTCCTCCAAGGCAAAATTAGCACTAAATCCAATTGCATTTAATGCAACTTCTAAAACATTCGAAAACATTACCAGAAGGCTATTTAGTGATAATAGTATAATTATTGCTACTGCTACAGTCTTTACAGTAAACTTTTTATTTTCTACTCTAAGATCATATTGGAAAAACTTTCTCCCTCGATAAATTAGAAATGGAATAAATGCAATTATTACTGCAACTATACTCATAGTTCCACTATAGGTTCCATCCTCCAAAATTTTCATTGTATTATCGTTAGTCATGTTTGGATTTGTAATAAGTCTCATCATTGTAATAATAATAACACATATAATTATAACCACATTTGCAATAAGACTATTCATCAAAATTGTTAATCCAAGTTTATTAAAATCTTTCTTAATTAATTTTTTCATCATTTTATCTTGATAATTATCATTCATTTATGTCACTTCACTTTCTTATATTTAAACACATGAAAGAAAATAACAAAACAAGAGTGCTTGTCTATCATTTTTTTGATGTGAGTCAACTAAAATACATTATATTATATTAATATTAAATAATTTTTAAGCAATATAATTATAAATATTTTAGCAACTCTTTACCTCCTTTGCTGTTAATTTATCTCTATAGTTTTCATTAATATTCCTAAATCCAAAATCATCATCTATCTAATTATATTATAACATAGCTTCTTGATTTCCCCGTTATAAATACAACACATTTTATCTCTTACTTTTGATATGTTCAGTTAATTATCAACTAGTCATTAAACATAGTTTATTTTTATTTTAAAATACAAGAAAGCATGCCTAAATACACCACAACTTTTAATTTACACATTGCAGCTTAAATTAATGCATCCTTTTATTATTTGAAGCAATGCTTTGCAGGTATTCTTATTCATATTAGTACAATGAAGTAATAATATAATATTCTCCATATTTCCCTCCAAACCTTACTATTAATCTTTTGTTTCCTTTATAAGGTTTTTTATTTAATTATATTATTTTTTAAATTATTTTTCAAAAACGCTAAATTTATTGGAAAATCTTTCGATAATGTAATTGATTGAACACGTTAACAATAAAAGTATTAAATTTACTGAAACTAACATGTAAATATTCATTAAAAGTTTATATTTTACTACTAAACGTGCACTTAAGTACAATCAATTAAAACAACTTATTACAGGAGGATTAGGCCAAATGAAAAAAACAGAAAAAACTATTAATTTTAAAAAATTAGGAAAGGTACATGAACTCAAGGTTATACATTCTTTTATTATTATGCTACTCATATCAATAGTAAGTTTAAGCACTCTAGCATCTATTGGAATTAATAGTTTAAAGAATACCCGAATACAAGAAAACGTTTTATACGAAGATTTATACTCTCCTACCTCTGCTATATTAAATGCTAAAGCTACATTTTATAATTTAAGGGCTAATTACGTAAAAATATTAGACTCCTCTACTTTTAATGATAGTGTTTATAATTCTGTCGTCAAATCTAGGGATTTACTTGCAGCTTCAATAGATTTATATAATACGGATAATATTGACGATAAAACAGACCTAGATAATATAAATAATTTAAAAGAAAAAATCAAAAAATATAATCAAGACACAGAAAAACTAATACAAGATAAAAATTTAACCGGAACCTATGATAATGATGAAAGAAATAGAGTAAACTCTGATAGTACAGCAATAGTTGAATTAATGACTGATATGGCTAACTATAATGACGAACAGTGCACACAACTCATAAGCAAAACCAATACTGAACTTAAAAATAATATTATTATTTTTTCCATTATCTCAGTAGTTGCTGTTATTATTTTAGGTTCTTTAGCTATAATTCAAATTTTTAAACTTCGTTATAAATTTAAGGCTATAAATGAACATTGTAATAAAATAACAAGTGGCGATTTAACTAGTGATATATCAGAGAAAGTTTTAAATTCAAGAGATGAAATTGGAGATATGGCTAGAGCTATAAACTTTATGACAGTTTCGGTTAAGGATGTCATGAAAAATATAATAAACGAATCTGAACATCTTGAAGAAATTTCATATTCAACAAAAGAAAGTATGCTTAATCTAAATACAGAAGTTGAAAAAGTATCTGCTTTTACCGAAGATTTAACTGCAACTTCTGAAGAAACTGCTGCTACAGCTGAAAACTTAATACATACTGCCAATAATATAAAAGATGAAGTAAATTTAATAGCTGATAAATCCTTAGAAAGTGTTGATACCTCTTCAAAAATTAGTCAAAAAGCTAGTGAATTAAAAAATAATGCTGTAAATTCGAAAAATTCTACTATTAATATTTATGAACTAACTGAAGAAAAATTATTAAATGCCTTAGAAAAATCTAAAGAAGTAAACAAAATAACTGTTCTTTCTGATTCTATCTTACAAATTGCTTCACAAACTAATTTACTTGCATTAAATGCAGCTATTGAAGCCGCTAGAGCTGGAGAAGCTGGAAGAGGTTTTTCAGTTGTTGCTGAGGAAATCAGAAAACTGGCTGAAACCTCACAGTCAACTGTTGCAGAAATACAGGCTGTGACTGCCAATGTAGTAGACTCAGTTAATAATTTATCTAATAGTTCTACAGAGCTTCTTAACTTTATAAATACTGATGTTATAAAGGATTATGACTTCTTTGTAATCTCTGGTGAAGAATATAATAACAACGCTGTTTCACTTAATAAAATAACCTCCGAATTTAATTCATCTTCAGATAAATTAAACTCCTCAATGGAAATAATATTAAATTCTATAAGTGAAATTGCAACTGTAAATGAGCATTCAGCTACAGCTACACAGGATATTTCACAAAAAATCTTTACTGTTTCTGAAAAAGCCTCAAATGTTGTTCAAAAAACTTTAGAAGTTAAAGAAACCTCTGAAAGACTTGTACAAATATCAAATAAATTCAAAATTTAAATTTATGAAATAGCTAACCGAAATAAGTAACATGTTGTGTTTCGGTTTCTAATGAAACACAACATGTTACTTATTTCTGATGTATATATTTACTTAAATTTAGTTATAATTCTTATCTGCACTTAACATAAGTTAAATCCATAAATTAGATAAATATTTTATTAATTATACTTATCAGTATAGTACATTTACATATTTACTTTACTTTACTTTGAGTCAATAACTACATCAGAAATCAAATACATTTATGTGTAGCAGGCATTTGAAAATTTCGATGCTAAAAGCACTTAGAGGTAGGTTGTTCCACTTTCGCTTGTCCAACCGAATGGTTGGAGCAAGCCAAAGTGGATGCAACCTACCTCTTAGTGCTTTCAGCGAAATTTTCATAGTCCTGCGTAACACAAATGTATTTGATTTCGGTAAGTTGCCACTCAACTCTAGATTACATGTTGTACTATGCTATTTGCTTAAGTATTTATCTATAGCAGCTGCTGCTTTCTTTCCTGCTCCCATTGCGAGTATAACAGTTGCAGCACCTGTAACTGCATCTCCACCGGCATAAACGCCTTCTTTTGTTGTTAATCCATCTTCATTGGCAACTAAACATGCTCTCTTATTAATTTCCAAACCTTTAGTTGTTGATGAAATTAATGGATTTGGTGATGTCCCAAGAGACATTATTACTGTATCTACGTCTAAAACAAACTCAGAATTTTCTACTTCTACTGGTTTTCTTCTTCCTGAAGCGTCTGGTTCTCCAAGTTCCATTTTAACGCATTTCATTCCTTTAACCCATCCATTTTCATCTGTTACGATTTCTGTTGGATTTGTTAAAACATCAAAGATTACGCCTTCTTCTTTAGCATGATGTACCTCTTCTGCTCTAGCTGGAAGTTCTGATTCACCTCTTCTATAAACGATGTGAGCTTCTGCGCCAAGTCTTAATGCAGTTCTTGCTGCATCCATAGCAACATTTCCTCCGCCAACTATAGCAACTTTTTTACCTGCTCTAACTGGAGTATCATAGCCTTCTTTGAACGCTTTCATTAAGTTTACTCTTGTTAAAAATTCATTAGCTGAAAATACTCCATTTGCATTTTCTCCTGGTATTCCCATGAACTTTGGAAGACCCGCTCCTGATCCTATAAATACAGCTTCAAAGTTTTCATCTTCAATTAATTCATCTACAGTTATTGTTCTTCCTATAATTACGTTAGTTTCAATTTTCACTCCTAACTTCTTTATGTTTTCAATTTCAGCTTTAACGACTTCATCTTTTGGTAATCTAAATTCAGGTATCCCATAAACTAAAACCCCGCCTGCTTCATGTAAAGCTTCAAATATAGTTACATCATAACCTCTTTTAGCTAAATCCCCTGCACATGTAAGTCCAGCAGGACCACTTCCTATAACAGCAACTTTCTTTCCTTTAGATGGTTCTCTATCTGATAAATCTACATTATTCTTTCTTGACCAGTCAGCAGTGAACTTTTCTAATTTTCCTATAGCTACTGCTTGCCCTTTTATTCCAAGTACACACTTACCTTCGCATTGGTTTTCTTGTGGACATACTCTACCACAAACTGCTGGTAATGCACTGTATTTTGCTATTTCTTTAGCTGCGCCTTCAAAATCTCCAGTCTTAGCTTTTGCAATAAATCCAGGAATATTAACTGATACTGGGCATCCTTCAACACACTTTGGATTTTTACAATTTAAACATCTATTTGCTTCTTTTACAGCTTTTTCTTCATCGTATCCTAAACATACTTCTTTAAAATTCTTAGCTCTTACTTCCGGAGCTTGCTCAGTAACAGGTGTTCTTTTCATTCTTTCTTGCATATCCATTATTTTATTTATCCCCCTTGCACCCACAACCACCATGGTTATGAGTATTTCCTTCTTCAAGTTGTAGCATTGCTTTTCCTTCTTCTGTCTTATACATTGTTTGTCTTCTCATTGATTCATCATAATTTACTAAGTGTCCATCAAATTCTGGTCCATCAACACAAGCAAACTTAACTTCGCCTCCAACAGTCACTCTACAAGCACCACACATACCTGTACCATCAACCATTATTGGATTTAAACTTACTGTAGTTGGAATATTTAATTCTTTAGTTAACATTGATGTAAATTTCATCATTATCATTGGTCCTATTATAACAGCATGTGTGTATTTTTTGCCTTGATTGTTAACTAAATCCTTAAGCATATCTGAACCAGTTCCTTTGAATCCATATGAACCATCATCAGTTGTTACATAAAGATTTCCTGAAACGGCTTTTAATTCTTCTTCATATATTAATAAATCTTTATTTCTGCTTCCTAAAATAACATCTACATCTATTCCATTTTCATGCATCCATTTCACTTGAGGATATACTGGAGCCGCTCCAACTCCCCCTGCTATAAATAAAATATTTTGCTTCTTTAATTCTTCTAAATCCTCATGAATAAATTCACTTGGTACACCTAATGGACCAACGAAGTCAGAAACATAATCGCCTTCATTGAAAGTAGCTAATTGTTTAGTTCCTTTTCCTATTGTTGCAAAAACTATAGTCACTGTCCCTTTTTTCACATCATAATCAGCTATTGTTAAAGGTATTCTTTCACCTTTTTCATCATTTTTTATAATTATAAATTGACCTGGTTTTGCTGATTTAGCAACTCTAGGTGCTTCTATATCCATTAAGAATATGTTATTTGTAAGTTCTCTTTTACTAACTATTTTGTACACTTTTCTTCCCCCTATTGTTTTATATATTAAAGAAAAATACCAATCGCTTTTATTGGTTATTCTTCTACATTATTCCTATTAGTTTTTTTAATAGCAAAAGCCCTCTATGGCGAGAGCCTTTGCCTACTATATATTAAAATTTTGATTATGAGCATTTATTTATATTAAAATATTGATTACGAATATTTAAATTATAAATTAACCTTAGTACCATAATATGTACATTCAAATAATTTTTCCATTGTAGCGTCATCTATTTCTCTAGGATTTGATCCTGTGCATGCATCTAATACTGCATTATGAGCAATGAATGAAAGATTAGCTTTAAAATCCTCTTCAGTAACTCCATATTCCTTCATTGAATGAGGAATGCTTAATTTATCATTTAATCCATTAATTAATTCTATTAACGCATCTGTTAATTCAGCGTCGCTATTTCCATCTAATTTTAATGCTCTTGCTATGTCAGCATATCTGTCTTCACATTTTACTCTATTATATTGAATTACATATGGTAAGAAGATTGCATTTGCACATCCATGAGGAATATGGAATACTGCGCCAACCTTATGAGCCATCGAGTGAACTATTCCAAGTAAAGCATTTGAAAATGCCATTCCAGCTAAACATTGAGCTTCGTGCATTAAGTCTCTAGCTACTTTATCCCCTTCAAATGATTTAATTAAATTTTCTTGAACCATTTCGATAGCTTTAATTGCTAATGGATCTGTAAAATTTGATCTTAGTGATGCTGTATATGCTTCAATAGCATGAGTTAATGCATCCATACCAGTATGAGCAACTAAGCTCGCAGGCATAGTTTGAGCTAATGCTGGATCTACTATTGCTATATCCGGAGTTATGTTAAAGTCAGCTAAAGGATATTTAATTTTTTCTGAATAGTTTGTTATAACTGAGAATGCTGTAACTTCTGTAGCAGTACCACTTGTTGATGGAATGGCTACAAATTTAGCTTTTTGTCTAAGTTCTGGTAATCCAAATGGGATAACTGCTTGTTCAAAAGTGAAGTCTGGGTATTCATAGAATATCCACATAGCTTTTGCTGCATCTATTGGTGAACCTCCACCCATTGCAACTATCCAATCAGGTTCGAAGTTTCTCATAGCTTCTGCACCCTTCATAACTGTTTCTACAGATGGATCTGGTTCAACACCTTCAAATAATTCAACTTCCATTCCTGCTTCTTTTAAATAATCTTCAACTTGCTTAAGAAATCCAAATCTTTTCATAGAGCCACCACCAACTACTACAAATGCTTTCTTGCCCTTTAATGTTTTAAGTGCTTCTAGTGCACCTTCTCCATGATACAAATCTCTTGGTAAAGTAAAACGTGCCATAAATATTTCCTCCTAAAATTTATCTGTCATTTTTTATTTAGACATACCACAAAATTAATAAGTCAATATGCTATTTATGTTGTGATATATATCATTTGTTAACCACATAAATATATATAGCAATATTCGTGCCATTTTGTTATTATTTTATCAAAGTTTTTTTATTTTTATATAGTATAGTATCAAATTAAACTGTAATATTTTTTCTAATAACTTTGTGTTATTGTATAAAACCTAGTATTTAGCAACTAATCTTAACGAACATAATATTTAATAAATAAAAATCTACATACATCAATCTGTCATAATTCTATCTTCTCATAAAAACATTTTAACAAATATGTGTCCTAAAATGATACACATAAATTATCAATTGCGTATTATTTTAGGACACCGTATTATTTTAGGACACTTGAAGGTTATACTTTTTTATCTTTAAATACAATGTATTTCTACTTATTCCTAAAGCCTTAGCCGCTTTTGTCATATTATTGTTATATAAACTTATAGCTTCACTAATTGTTCTCATTTCTAATGCTTCTAAATTAAAAGTATTTAGCTTAAATTCTAAATTTTCATCATCCCTCGTCTCTAAACATTCATTATGTACTGCCTCTTTATAAAAATCTTTTTTATAATAGTTATCTTCCATTAAATCTTTGTTTTCATTTACTTTACATATCAATTTACTATTTTCACTATCTCCATCTTCCCATAAATCAAAGGATAACCTTCCATCTAAATTCACTATATTCTCAATATAGTTCTCTAGCTGTCTTATATTTCCTGGCCATCTGTAACATAATAAATCATTATATAAATTTTCATCAATCTCTAGTATTGGTTTACTTAAATTAAAAGATTTAATCCTCAAAAAATAGTCTACAAGCATTTTCACGTCACCTTTTCTTTCTCTTAAAGGTGGCAGAGTAATTGGAATCACACATAATCTATAGTACAAATCTTCCCTAAAAGTTCCTTTTCTAACTTCTTTTTTTAGATTTTTATTAGTAGCAGCTATTACCCTAACATCAATCGGAATTTCCTTGCTTCCACCAAGTCTTGTTACTCTGCCATTTTGAATTACTCTTAACAGCTTAACTTGTGCATCAAGAGGCATTTCTCCTATTTCATCTAAAAACAAAGTTCCACCACTTGCAATTTCAAATTTACCTGGATTACCGCCCTTTTTTGCACCAGTAAATGTACCCTCTTCATACCCAAATAATTCACTTTCTATGATATTTGCAGGTATCGCACCACAATTTATTGCAATAAATTTATTTCCTCTTCTTAAGCTATAATTATGCATTGCTTGCGCTAAAATTTCTTTTCCAGTTCCACTTTCCCCCTGAATTAAAACAGTTGACGGACTATTAGAAATAATCTTGCAATTTGTTATTACATTATTGATAGCAACACTTTCTCCGATTATATCATTAAAAGTGAAGAATGCCCCTGTTGCATTTTTTGCATCCTGCTCTTCTTTTTCGTTACTCATGGTTACAACCATTCCTACAATGCTTTCCTTGTACTTAATCCCTTTGAAAACTAATTTCGTTTTATTTTTACTCGTATGTTTAAACTTCACTTCTTTAACAATAATACTTTTATCATTATGCAATTCTTCTATTATATTTCCTAAGTCTGGTAAAACATACTGTATTTCTACATTTAACAAAGAATCCTTATCCCTATTAAATATTCCCGCCCCAAGTTTATTAATATTAATTATTTTATTATCTTTATTTACAATCATAATTCCTTTATCTACATTATCTATTACACTCTCCATATAATTATAGGTTTGATTTAAAATATCACATACTTCCTTCTTATCCAATTCATTTTCAATTGCCCTTACACCAAATACTACCAATCCTAAAGTATGTGGATGTTTCATATCACTTCTGCCAGTTAAATTTAAACTTCCTATAATATCTCTCCTTGTATTATGAATAGGTGCCGCTGAACAAGTTAATTTATGAAATCCTTCGATATAATGTTCTGTAGCAGTTATCTGAATACATCTATCTTCCTTAATAGCTGTTCCCATAGCATTAGTACCTATGTTTTGTTCATCCATATAGGCTCCAACCTTAAGATTGTCAACTCCGAGTTTACTGTTATTCTCTTCTGCTCCCTTAATATATAAAATACATCCATTTTTATCTGTTAATACTATAATAAACTCATTATCCATAACAGCTGAAAACACCATATCAATGTATATTTTAGATACTTCTATTAATTCTTTATTTTTTATTAATATATTTTCTAATTCTTCACCATAAAGAACTTTATTCGAGCAATTTGACTTTTTTTCAACGCCATAACTTTCGCTTCTCTTATGGGAATTTTCAATTAATATTTTTTTACTATCCATAAGGTATCTCCATCCTTTTTTACGCTGTTTATTTTGAAACATCAAAAAAATAACAAGCAAATCTACTAGTCCACTTTCCATCATTCAGTATATTGTATCTATTATACTTATTTATCAGTTATATTTCTATATGAAAAAGGAACTATATTTAATGTTTAATACTTACATATAAATATGTTCCTAAATTATTAATAGCTTCATCGTAATTATATCAAAAATTCCTCAAGCATCTAATTATAATTCACTATTTAAACATAACCCTCCATTCGTTCAATTCTTTTATATGAATTATCTATAATTTCTTTTGGATAACCTACATATTCCAAAAGTCTTATAGCATTTCTTGTTTTAGATATTCCTTTCTTAAGTTTGTAATCAAACTTAAGACCATTTTTATTATCAACTTCTTCACTAAAGTGATAAAAATCATAATTTTCTTTTAGCATATCTGATAATTCTCTATCATGAGTTGCTACAATACATATAGCTTTACCCTTATTAATATAATTAAGAATTTCTGCTGATGAAGAAATTCTTTCAAGTGGATTTGTCCCTCTAAATATTTCATCTATCGGACAAAACACGGGAGCATTCTTTTCTGATGCCTTAATTATTCTTAAAATAGACTCTGCTTCAGCTAAGTAATAGCTTTTACCATTAAGAATATCATCCTTTGGACTTATAGATGATACAATATTTAACAAACATCCTTCATACTCCTTAGCTAAGGCAAAATTAAAAGTCTGTGCCAAAAGTATATTGGTGCTTATCATTCTTAAGAATGTGGACTTTCCAGACATGTTTGTTCCAGTTAATACAATTCCTTTTCTGGAGATGTCTATGGAATTTGCTACTGGCTTTTTAAGAAGTGGATGTATTCCATCACTAATTTTCAATACTGTTTCTGTAACAAACTTTGGAGTACTGCATTTCTCTTTATTATTACTTTCATAAATTGCAATGGAAATCAACGCATCAAGCTCTCCAACTAAATAATATAGTTCTAATATTATATCTTTCTTTTCTAATAATTTATCATTTACCTTATAATATGTAATTTCCTCTATTAAGAATGGATAAGAAAACATTTCAAACAAGCCGCCAAAAGAATTCACAATTTTAAGCAAATATATGGATTTGTCTATAGAATTTACTTCTTCTAATAACTCTTTAATTCTATTAGTATAAGATTGAATTTCATTATTTTTAAATTGCGATAATTTCTTAGCAGAAGATATTAGATCCCGTAAATAAGTAAGCCCAGTCGCGTTTATATTATCATGCTCCTTCATATGAATGTACATTGTTACAAATATATCTATCATTACTATCGTCATTATTCTAGGGTCTCTAAGTATAATAACAGCAGCTATTAGAAGAATTGGTAAAATACCTAAAAAAGAATAAACGAAAAATTTTAACTTACTGACCAAAAACACTCCATTCATCATATCTATCAATCTATTTTTCCTATCAAAAATCCGATTATAAAATATTCTCCGTATCTCTACTGTCAAATTTGTATTTTCTTTAAATGCATCTATTAATTTTCCTCTTTCCTTTAATTCTTCTTCATTCATAATTGGATTTCTAAGCATTGTATATAAGGCCGCTTCTCCTTCTGCTGAATAAGTCCTATCTAATTCATAAAATACTTCGTCCATTATTAAATCATTCCATGTTTGATCATCAAGAGTAAATTCACTTTTCTCCTTCAAATCAAATAACGTTTTTATTTTTGTAATACTTCTTTTTCTATCTTTAGTTGAACTAAGTTCTTTTTCTATAAAACTTTTGCTAACGTTAATATTCAAATTCATTCATATCCTTTCCCATTCCCTAAAAATAAGCCATTACGCTAATCATCACAACTCATAATATCCTCCAATAGTATCTGTAACAACTCATCCTTGTTTCTTATATCATATTTAATGACCCTATCTGCTTGTTTCATTTTTATATTCTCAAAATATTTTCTAACCAATCGCCCATTTCCAAAATTCTCATCTTTATTTTCATATTTAGTTTTAAATATAATTTTTAGTCTTTCTTTTGCATCTTCAGAAAGAACATAACTTTCCTTTATACATAGACCCATAAAAATTTCTGTCAATTCATTTGCATTATAATCAGCAAATTCTATTGTAAATTTAACTCTACTCTCCATACCTGGATTTAAATTAAGAAGTTCTTTCATTTCCCTTGTATAACCAGCCATTATTACAACAAGCTTATCTCTATTATCTTCCATTTCCTTTATTAATGTTGCTATAGCTTCCTTTCCAAAATCATTTCCGGTGCTTCCATTTAAGCTATAGGCTTCATCGATAAATAATACTCCACCATAAGCTTCTTTTATTTTACTTAGAGTTTTTGGAGCTGTCTGACCAACATACTCTCCCACTAAATCTGAACGTGTTACTTCTATAATATGCCCCTTCTTTAATACCCCAATAGCATTTAAAACTTTACCTATAATCCTTGCAACTGTTGTCTTTCCTGTACCTGGATTTCCTGCAAAAATCATATTTAAAGAAATATCCTCAGAATCTATCCCAATTTCTTTTTTTCTATGCTGAAGCTCTAAAGTGTTTATTATTCCTTTTACAATGTTTTTTACTTCATTAAGTCCAACCAAATTATTCAATTCATCTTGTAATTCTTCCATTTTATCACGAGCATTAAATTCAAGATTTACGCCAAAATCTTCTGAAGTAAGTGTTACTAATTCTTCTTCTGAAACTTCATTATCTCCAATTCTAAAAGCTTTTTCTCTTATGGCTGATTCTAAGATATTCCTTGCCGCTCTTGCATTGGCAAAGTTTTCATCAACTTTTTCTATTTTTATCTTTTCTAAAAATGCTTTTTCTCCATCTTCATCAAGTTTATAATAATCCTCATTTGCCATACTTTTTGCAATTTCAACTAATTCATAATCCTTATAGTCTTCAAATTCAATTTCTAAATTAATTCTGCTTTTAAGTCCAGGATTTAACTTCATTAAGTTTCTCATTTCTCTTGTATATCCTGCTAAAATGACAATAAATTCATCTCTATTATCTTCCATGGCCTTAATTAAAATTTCTATAGCTTCTGCTCCATAATCATTGCTGCCTTCGCCTCCTTTAGCTAAAGAATAAGCTTCATCTATAAATAAAATTCCTCCTTTAGCCTTATCTATTGCCTTTTTAGTAAGCTTTGCAGTTTCTCCTATAAATCTCCCAACAATTATACTTCTATCAACTTCTATTAATTGACCTTTTTCTAAGATTCCCAAATAAAAAAATATATCTCCAATAAGTCTAGCAACTGTAGTTTTCCCTGTTCCTGGGTTACCTAAAAAAGCAAAATGATAGCACTGATTAATATTTTTCTCAATTCCTAACACATTTGCTCTATTATTTTCATATTTAATAAGCTGAACAATTCTTTTGATTTCAGTTTTAACATTATCTAATCCCATTAATGAATCCAGCTTATTTAATGCTTCTTCTAAAGAACTTGCATTTCTCCCATCACTATTTTCTACTAATTCTTTACTTCTGTCATTATTTCCTATAATTTCTTTTGATTTAATAACTTTTTCTTTTGACATTTCCTCATTATTTATGTTTTCACCATCTTTAGGTTTGTTTAAATCTTCGTTATTTAGCCCCATATCCATAATGTCATCTATAGATGATTTTACTTTACTTTCATTAATTTGAAATTCTTCTTTTAAAATTCTTTCATCATTAGAATTTTTTCCACTATTGAGCTCTAAATCTTGATTAATTCTAGCTTTACTAAGCATCACTTTTTCATATATTTTAGAAACATACTTAGTTGCTTTTTGTGCAATATAAGAATCTGCATTTTCAACAATACTTTTCTTACACTCTTTTAAACATTCAAAATATTCACCGTTTATATATAAAAATTTAATTATATCAAAATCAAGCTCATCATCACTACCTAAAGTTCTAGCTTTATTTAGAAAATCTAAAACTTCACTCTCATCTTCACCTTTAGCAATATAACATCTACTCAGCAATCTTATTGTTTGAAAATTTTCCTTATCAATATCCACTGCTAATGTTGCAAACTGAAGGGCTTCATCGTAATTATGCCTGCGCAATTCTATTTTTCCTAAGGTTATTATGGAATCTAAATTATAATTATCAAGCTCATATGCCTTTTTAGAATAATTATACGCACTTTCAAAATCATTTATTTCAAAGAAACAGCAGCCTATAAGCCCTAAATATTTATTATTATTTTCATCATAATGTATAGCTGCTTTTAAGCATTCAGTTGCTTTTAAATATTCCTTGCAATTATAATAAGTTAATGCCAAAAGATAATGAAGCCCTGGGTGGTTTTCAAAACACTTTATTGCATCAATCAATATAGTTGTAGATTTTGCATATGAACAATTATTATTATATTGCTGAATTTCATTTTGAAACTTTTGAAATTGTATTTTATCATGTAAATTAGTAAATTCCATATTCCATTGCTCCCAAAGCATAATTAATTTATATTATTACATTAAATTCTCTTATTTACAAAATTATATCACAAGTTTATATCTTTTCATATTATAACCTTTACCACATTATCGGGAACAATTATAAGCATTTATAATTTAATTATTTCTAATAACAATCAGCTTTAGGCACATGAAAGAAAATAACAAGTCCAATTTTAATGTGCCTTATACACAAAAAAAACATAAAAATTGTTTTCTTATAACCATAAATAAAACTCAGTTTATTTCGATTATTAAAACACTTTTATGTTTTGATTCTCTTTGATTTAAGATAATGCTGATTTTTATTTATCATTAGAAATATTGTAACCTGAGGGGATACATTAAATTTAAATTATTATTCCATGTAATAAAAGCCCTTTTAAATCAACATTATCCATGTCATAACTGCTATATATTGAACCCTTAGCAATTATAAAAATTCATTTTATATTAAATCTCTCTCTGTTTAATATTATAACCCTATAAAAATAAAATGTATATTATACAAAAGTATACTATTTCATAAATTGTGCTATAAAAAATACCATATTATTTTAGAGTAAATAATATGGTATCAAAATTCATTACTTTATTCTATTTTTTACTCAAGCAATTAATTGACATTATGATTTGGAGCATTTATAACATAATTATAACTATATCTGCATTATCTACAATAACAATAGTATTCATAGCAGCTCTTTCAAATTTTACATCATTTGCAACCTTCACAATATAATTTCTATTAATTACTCTCTTATCCTTCGTTACCTCTAATTTCCAACTTATCTTTTGTATACTATAATATATTCTTGATACTACATAACTGTTCCTCAATAAAAATAATTTTTTAAAATATTTTCAGATAATTTATCTAGCTTTATTAAAAAGCCTCCATGCATAGAAACTTTTCCTTTATACAGTTTTCACCTCATATTCTAAATGATTAGTATCATTTAATCCAATCAATGCTGGCATTAAATCATCATTAAACGTAACCGTATTAATACATGTATTTCCAAGTGCAATCTTATGGTACATTGTCATATCCCATTCAAATATCCCAATAAGAGCAGCTTTAATAATTCCTCCATGAGCAACAATTGCAATCTTTTTCCCCTTATGTTTAGTTACCATATCTAATACACATTTAGTTGCTCTATTCACTGCGTTATGGATACTTGAATCGCCTCCACAAATATAACTTTCTTTCTTATCAGTTGTCCAAGAATTAAAGATTTCGGGATATTTTTCTCTTATTTCATGAACAGTTAAACCTTCCCACTCACCAAAATTAATTTCCCTTATTTCAGGAGCGATAACAACTTCCTTATTAGTATTTTGTGTTATTATCTTAGCTGTTTCAAACGCCCTGCTAAGAGGACTTGTATATATATAATCAAATTCTCCTTTAAGTCTGTCTTTTAATAACTTAGCTTGCTTCCCCCCCTCTTTAGACAAATTTATATCTGTACACCCTTGAAATTTCCCCAACGTGTTCCATTCTGTTTCTCCATGCCTTATAAGTAATACTACAGTTTTCATGTGTTCCCTCTTTCTTTAGGCACAATAAAAAATAATAGGCCAGTATGCTTGCCTATTATTTTTTTCATGTGTCTTACATTGATATATTATTAAATAAATCTACACTATACTTTTGTATATCTAATAGGTTTTCCATATTATATTTTTCTTTGATTCCTTTAAAATACTCAGAAATTAAATTTTTTTCTATTATTGCACTATAATCATTATCTTCGAAGTCATTTTTATTAATTATACTTGTTCTAGTTAACATCCATGGTGCTTCATTTTGAGTCATTTGTCGTAATATTTTTTCACTATAACAGCCATAAAATTTTATTATACTCTCAACAACGTTTCTTTCTACATTATCTAATTTTAATTTATTATTAGCTAATATACCTTTATTTGCGTCTTCATACCCAAATCTTTCATATCTTTCTAATACACTTCTATAAATAGGCCCACTTATAAAAGCTTCACAATCTTCTTCAAAAAGAAATTTATTGGTAAAAACGTAATAAAAAGATTGTATATAATATAATAATTTATGAAGAGTAAATTGTGTAAAATCTTCACACCTAATTAATAGATATTTAATTACAGCATCAATTTTTTCCTCCGTATTATCTTTATTTAAAATCTCTTTAACTGCTTGTCTGCTTTTATTATAATCAACAGGACTTATTCTTTCTTTATTGCTTTGTAATAAAATCAAATAATAATTTGGATTTGAATATATTTTTTCAAGAATATCATTATGTGAATCTTCAACCATATCTCCATCTAAGTATCTACTAATGGTTTCACTTTTCCATCCTAACAATAAGGATAGTGCGTAGTCATTAATGCAATATTTAATTATGATACGATGCACTTCTATAACGCTTATTATCTTATGCTTTTTTTTATATTCTTCGTATAATTTTTTTAAATTATAATCACATACATCAGATACAAAAATTATATTTTCACATTTATTGCAAATAGCTTCTCTCGCTCTATAATTCAATTCTTCATCATTTAATATTGATATTTTATTTATTTTATGTACTTTGTATTCATTTTCTTTCATACAATATTCACAGAAAGATTGCTGCATGAAATTCCCCCTCCTTTAACTTGAAGCTAATTACTGCTATTTAGGGATCTTCAAAAAAATAACTATTCAGATTCTGGTCTATTTTGTGCTATGCTTCATCACCACAACCCTTACATAGCTCGCTATGCGCGGGTTATGGTTCTTCGCCTAGCGCAAAATATCCTAAGAACCTTTGACTTGTTATTTTCTTTCAGATTCCTTAAAAACATATGTAATTGGCTTATTTCTTTTATGTAATGAGACCAATATTCTATATTCTCCACAATCGTTGCATATTATATTGAATTTCATATAAATATCAAGTAATTCCATCTTATCTTCAATATTATATAGTTCCTTTTGCACACAAAACACATAAAGATTATTTTGCTCTACTCCATCTTTCATATTTTGTAATCCATAACAAAAATCCTTATAATCTAAACTATATAAAATGTTTATACGTTTTTTTTCATTTATATTATATTCCTCAATAAATTGAATGTTTTCTAATTTGTTTTCCTCTAAAGAAACTGTAAATTTATTTTCCCGAACACAATCTTTAATAATTTCTACCAAATTCTTAATTTGTTCCTCGCTATAATCCTTTAATAACACTATCTCCACCACCTCGCATACAAAATGCGTTACAATAATATAACAAAAGGTTATCATTTTAAACTATTTGTGTCAATAAAGGCCAATATATAGATACCCTATGCAGTAATTAGACTTATGTGGTGATTTACCGAAATCAGAAATATTTTTGTTTCGCAGGACTATGAAAATGTCGCTGAGGGTTCTAAGTAGCAGGTTGTGCCCACTTTAGCATGATCCCACTTTTAGCGGGACAAGCTAAAGTGGAACAACCTTCTACTAAGAACCCTTAACAGCTCATTTTCAAATGTCTGCTGCACAAAAATATTTCTAATTTCTGGTATAAGTATTCATCCATAATCTCGCAATTATGTGTAGATGTTTATTAATAAATCTATTTCTTAAATTGGATATCTATGCAGGATTCCATATTAATAGTTCAATATATGCATTAGTAACAGTTAAAAATTCCAATTGTGTTTATCCCTCTTGAGGTGGAAATTCTTTTTGCTTTGACTCTGCTTTTTGTTCTGCTGATAAATCGTCTAAAAGAACTGTAATTATTTCTTGAATAGATTCATCATTAGTCTTATATGCTTTAGTTCTTATCTTATTTGCGTATTTTCCACTCATTCCATCATTATAAATGTTCCTTATGGCATCTAAAATTTTAGGATTACTACCTTTAAATTTGTTTACATCATAACCTTGCATAGCGCTCCATATTGCTATTTGAGTGGCGAAATAAGCTTCATCTTCATTATCTAAATTTAATGCTCTAAAAGATCTATTTGGATATCCAGCAGCGACAACATTTTCAATATTTTTACTAAGGTTTCCGATTGAAGAAAATACCTGTCCAGAAGGATATTTTTTAGTTATCTCCAAGCAATAAATGACATTATCACTGCCTTGTATCCTCAATCTACTAACATTAAAGTCATAACCGTCATATTGAACTTTATCTATAGGTTTTTTATCTGTTATAACTTTAAAATCTGGTATATCAGCACCTACCATACTACCAATAAGCATAATAAAAATTATAAAATAACATATTACTTTTGAAAATTTTTTAAATTTCATTCTTTTTCCTCCTAATTATTATCTTTAAGTGTAGTTTTTGTTTTAATTATCTTATATATTCATAAGTTGAATAAAAATAAAAATTTCTTCCTATGTTTATTGAGGCATATTCAAAAAAAACCATCTACAATATTTGTAGATGGGGAAATTATATACTTTATTCTTTTTCATTCATTATTCCAAGTTTATCAAATATCATGAAACTTATACTTAATACCATAGCCACTAATGTAGCCAAACCCATTCCTGTTATTTCTGTGCTTCCTAAAGTTAATTTTATTCCACTTAACCCCACTATAAATATTACTGAGGTAAGTATTAAGTTTCTTGATTTTGAAAAATCAACTTTTCCTTCTATAAAAGTTCTAAGACCTGATGTAGCTATTGTTCCAAACAATAATATGCTAACTCCCCCTATAACCGGTGTAGGAATTGTGCTAATAAGTGCTGACATCTTGCCTGAAAAACCTAAAATTATTGAGAATATACCAGCTCCACAAATTACATATACACTATATACCTTAGTTAATGCTAGAACTCCTATATTTTCACCATAAGTTGTTGTTGGTACAGAACCAAGCATTCCTGAAATTATTGTAGATAATCCATCTCCTAACAAAGATCTGTGAAGTCCTGGATCCTTTGCTAAGTCTTTCCCTACAATGCTACTAGTAACCTTTAAGTGTCCTACATGCTCTGCTATTACTACAAATGTTGCTGGTAATATTGTCAATATTGCATTAATATCAAAATGAGCAACTTTTATGTTAGGCAGTAAAAAGAAACTTGCATTACTTACTGCGCTAAAATCTATAAGTCCCATAAATAATGACGTAATATATCCTATCACCACACCTATTAATATAGGTATAAGCTTTAAAAATCCTTTTAGCAAAACATTGCATAAAATCACTGTAACTAAAGTTATAGAAGATACAATCACCCAAGTAACATTTAATGTTGTGGAGTTGCTTCCACCTACCGGAAACCCTGCCATATCAGCTGCAGTACTTGCTAGTTGCAGACCTATTATGGTTATTATTGTTCCCATGGCCGCTGGCGGAAATAATTTATCAATCCATCCTATTCCTGTATATCCTACAATAATTGCTATTACTGAAAAAACTACTCCTGCAGCTACAAAACCACCTTGGATTGTCTCAAAATTATAACCTTGGCTATATAGGAGTAATACTGGTGCTATAAACGCAAAGCTTGATCCTAAATAAGCTGGAATTTTCTTCTTAGTAAGAAATGCATATAATAATGTACCTATACCATTAAAAAATAAGACTGTAGTTGGATCAATTTTAAAAATAAGCGGAACTAAAACTGATGATCCAAACATAGCAAATAGATGTTGAAAGCTTAGTGGAATTGCCCTCTTCAAAGAAATTTTTTCTGTTACATCCACAAAATTATTTTTGTTTTCTAATAATTCATTAGTTATCATATTAATCCCCCTTCTTAGCTTCTCAGAGCTAAATTAAAAGTATGTCTCTCACAAATTAACATAACACTATATACTTTGTCAAGATTTTCATACAAATATAACTATTAGGAATTAATTTTCAAACCGTTTTTGATCCTTAATTATCAAAACTATTTATCCTAGGTGCTAAATATGCTAATATATATATTAAATGGAATAACTTTTTATAATTTGAAATCTTAAATCGAAATATATATAATTTTTGTATTAATTATTTAAATTTTATTATGTTAATTTTATTTAACGTAGAAAGAGGTACTAATTATGGAGATTATTGATGTAAATAATATAAAAGAGAATGATGTAATTAAGTTTATTAATACAAATAAAACATTGGTTGATGGAATCATAAAAAAAGTATCTAAGGATTTTTTAGGTGTCACAATCAACACCAGGCAAGATTCATTCATAATATTGAATAAAAAACAATCTGTTGATTTAATCTTAGCTAATGATCAGAAAGCTGTAAAATGTACTTCAGTTATACTTGGATGTACTCAAAATGATTTTGAACAAGCTGTAATAATAAGCATTCCAAAGATTATACTAGGGATTAATAGAAGGGAATTTACTAGACTTCCTATTGTTATGGATATGGAATATTCACCATTACCACTTGAGGCAACTTATGAAAAATTAAGCAATGTTGAACCAAAGTATTTTAGATACTTTAAAAGAGCTTATACAGTAAATATTAGTGCTGGAGGTGTATATTTTGTTGTTTCAAAGAATGACGTAGACAGCAAATATGCTCTAGTATCTCTTTCAATAAAAAACGAAAAAATTATAACTCTGTCTGAGAAGATAAGAACTGATAACTCCGAGGATCTAAAACATCAAAGGGTTGCCTACAAGTTTAATGATATAAAGACAAATCATAGACAATTGATTTTAGATTTTATTTCCGAAAAATGTAAGGAAAACACTAACATATAGATACATAAAGAATAGTTTCATGTAATAGTAGCTTCGCTTTTTAATTAAAAGGTGGGCTATTTTTATTACTTAAGGCACAATCAAAAAAATAACAAGTCCATGTGCCTAATCATTATAAAAAACATCTTTTGTCCATTAGCTTTTACTAATAAACAAAAGATGTTTATCTAAGTATTTAGTATTTAGTATTTAGTATTTAGTATTTAGTATTTAGTATTTATAATTATAAACCATCTAAATTCAAATCAATTTTTATAGAGTTTATCGATATGAGTTTTTTAAGAAATGACTCTATAACTCACATTACCACCACTAAGAAACTTTGTTTTTTAAGCGAAGCTTATCTGCAATAATAGCAATGAACTCTGAATTAGTAGGCTTACCCTTTTCAGTATGGACAGTATATCCAAATAATCTGTTAATAGCATCTATTTGACCTCTACCCCAAGCTACTTCTATAGCATGTCTTATTGCTCTTTCAACTCTTGAAGCTGTTGTATTATACTTTTTAGCAATCGAAGGATACAATTCCTTTGTTACAGCTGAAAGTAATTCCATATCATTAACAACCATAGTTATAGCTTCTCTTAAATACATATAACCCTTTATATGAGCAGGAACACCAACTTCATGTATTATATTAGTAATTTCTGTTTCTAAATCTAATGGAGTTTTTGATTTTGTTTCACTTACAGATATTGATGCTGATGCTTGCGCGTATGAAGAAGTTCTAACACTAGTTTCTTGTACTGGAACTCCATTAAACATTTCCCTTATCCTCTTAGTGAAAACTTCCATATCAAAAGGTTTTACTGTATAGTAATCTGCTCCAAGCGTTATCGCTTGTTGAGTAATTTTATCTTGCCCAACTGCTGATAAGATTATTATTCTTGGAATCTTTTCTAATTGCATCGTATTTAATTTTTCAAGAACTCCTAACCCATCTAAATGAGGCATTATAATATCTAAAATAACTAAGTCAGGCTTTCTTTCTACAATTAAATCTAAAGCTTCCCTACCATCTTTTGCAATTCCTGTAACAACTATATCCTTTTGATTTAATAGGTAATCATTTAAGATGCTACAAAATTCTTTGTTATCATCAGCTATAAGTACAGATATTTTTGAATCTTCCATATTATTTTCTCTCCTTTTTGTCCATTCATTTATTATGTTTTATTTTTAATATATCATTTAAACCCAATAATTTTATCTTAACTTAACTATTCTAATATTCAAAACATATGATTACAAATTATACTTACATATTTTAAGATTTTTTATTAGGGTATGTACATTTTCTCTTTTATTTCATAAAATTTCTTAATATATTTCTGTTAATATAAATAATTACTAGAGTAAAGAGTAATAATGTATTTATATTCCACTATTTGTAAATTATACACTTTTTTTCTCAGGAAGTAAATACCTTCTTTAAAATACTTTAAAGTATTTTTTTAAATAAAAATGTAACTATATATTTCCTCAATTATCAATTATTAAGCTATTATATATATATTATATATTTATATTGGTTTTTCTACAATCTAAATTATTAAATAATCTGACATAAAGCAATAATTTAGGTGGAATATTAATTCCACCTAAATTATTACTTTATTATACCTGCATCTTGAAGCATCCATTCTATATATATCCCATATCCTGTATCAGGTTTATTTATTAGTACATGTGTTACTGCTCCAACAATTTTGTTATTCTGGATAATAGGACTTCCGCTCATACCTTGAACTATACCACCCGTCTTTTGTAATAATCTTGGATCTGTAATTTTAATTACCATACTTTTTGAATTAGGTGTAGTTTGACTTAAGACTTTTTCAATTTCAATATCAAATTCTTGTGGTCCATTTTCATCAATAGTTGTAAGAACTTTTGCTTTTCCTATTGAAATTTCATCTCTAAAGCCTACTTTTAGCGGTTTTTTATTCTTCTTTAATGCTTCTGTATTTATTACTTCCCCAAAAATTCCGCTTTGAGTATTTTTTTGAATTTTCCCGGTTGGACTATCTTCATTTAAAAATATTCCCTTTAATTCACCTGGTGATCCTCTTTCTCCTTTTCTAACACTTATTATGGAAGATTGTAATACATCTCCCTTTTTGATTAAGAAGGGTTCATTTGTATCACAATCTGTAATCGGATGGCCTAGTGCTCCAAATTTATTAGTATCAGAATCAAAAAATGTCATAGTTCCGACTCCGGCTGTAGAGTCTCTAATCCATAATCCAATTTTGTAATCTTTATTGTTTTCCTTTATTAAATGTATAATTTTTGTTATTGATTCACCATTTCTTAAAATATCAACTTTTATATTTTCATTATCGCATTCTTTTATGGTTTTTAATAAATCAACACAATTTTCCATTTCTTCTCCATTTACTTTTAATATTACATCACCAACTTCAAGTCCACCTGCTCTACCTGGACTTTCTTCTTTTTTATTATTAACTTCTATGTCAGAATATCCCACAACAAGGACACCTTCACTATTTACTCTCACACCAATTGGGTTCCCACCAGGATATATTTCTAAATCCTTAATCTTTTGAACTTCTACCGACTTAAGTGAAATCATTCCCAAAAATTTTATTTCATATTCATTTGAATTATTACTATTAGTAACTTTTTTTATCGTGTTACCTATAGGTGCTAGTGATTGTACTGTTTTTTCATCTTTTGTATAAATTTTATTTGGTAATTTACTTATACTTATTGAGGTAATTAAAATTAGAATAAGTATTGGAGTTACAATTAGACTTATTGCACATAATAATATTTTCTTCATTTTTCTCTCCTCCTTCTACTTTCTAAATTTAATTTTCCCTTTAAATCAAAGTCCTATCCTATAGGAACTCTGTCATTGCAGTCAAAAAAAATAGGTTATACTAAATTTTAAAAATATAATAATTATATCTCTTTCATACAAAAAACTTTTTTTAATGTTATAAAAAAAATAAAACTATGTATTACATAGTTTTATTCTTTCCATTTTTACTCAAGATATGTATTTATTTTTTAATTTCTATTTTTTTAATTTCACTTAATTTTACCATTTCTTTAACATTGTTTAGTGTTGCTTCTGTCACATCATCACCTGCAAGCATTTTACATATCTCTAGTTCCTTCTCTTCTTTTAATAAAACTTTTATTTTTGTAAAAGTCTTATTATCTTTTACACGTTTCATAACAAAATAATGATAATCTGATAGAACTGCAATCTGTGGTAAATGAGTTATGCATAAGATTTGATGTGTTTTTGATAATTGATACATTTTCTCACCAACTCTTTGAGCAACAGTTCCACTTATTCCGGTATCTATTTCATCAAAAATTAAAGTAGGAATTTCATCTTTCTCTGCAAAAACACATTTTAAAGCTAACATTATTCTTGAGAGTTCTCCACCAGATAATACCTTTTCTAGATGCATAAGTGGTTCTCCAGGATTGGTAGATATTAAAAAGCTAACTTCATCAAAACCTCTTTCGTTAAAGTCGTCTTCTCTGACAACACTTATTTCCATTCTTGATTTTTCAAGCCCTACAAACGCAAGTTCTTTTAAAATTTTTTCTTCTAAGAACTTACTTTTATTTACTCTTAGCTCATGAATAATTAAAGCTTGTTCTTCCATTTTTAATAAAATATCTTTTTCTTTTCCCTCTAATTCCAGTATTATTTTTTCAGAATTTATAATTTCATCATGTTCTTTTTTTATTTTTTCATAATACTGTAAAATTTCAGGAATACTTGGTGCATACTTTTTCTTATAAGTATTTATTTCATAAATTCTTGCATTTACCTTGTCTAAAGCATCTTGATCATAAACAACATCTTCCACCATGTCTCTAATTTCATGACTAACTTCTTCTAACGAATAGAAAATTTCTTCAATTGTTTGTTTATTCTTTTTTATTTTTTCGAAGTGATTTTCCACATTTGATAATTCCTGTATCACTTTCGAAATTGAATCAATTACGCTAAATTCTTCATTTCCATTTAATATTCCATATGAAATTGATAAGCTATTATTTATCTTTTCAGCATTTGCCAAAATATTATACTCTTCTTTCAGAGTTTCTTCTTCATCTACCTTTAGCTTTGCTTTTTCAATATCTTCAATTTGAAATTTCAAATAATCTAACAATTTATCTCTATCCTGATTACCACAAATTCTTTTAATTTCTTCTCTTACAGCTAGTAAACTTTCTCTTAAATCACTAAACTTACTTAGAGGAGTTAATATTTCGCTGCCTATATATCCATCTAAATATAATATGTGAGTATTTCTTTGCAAAAGTTCTTGATTTTGATGTTGACCATGAATATCTAACAATTTTGCTCTGATTTTTCTAAGCTGTGATGTAATCAAACTTTTTCCATTTACCTTAATTAAATTCTTTCCACTCACATGACTTTCTCTTGAAATTATTAGTATGTCATCATATTCAATATCCAATTCTTCTAAAACTTCACATGCTTTAGATTTTTCAATGGTAAATAGAGCTTCTACATAGGTTTTATCTTCACCTGTTCTTATTAAGTTCTTAGAAAATTTTCCACCTAGAACAAAATCTATTGCATCAATCATAATAGACTTTCCTGCTCCTGTTTCTCCAGAAAGTATATTAAATCCATCACTAAAGTTTATAGTTATTTCCTCTATTAATGCAAAATTTTTAATATTTAATTGAATTAGCATCTAATCCCACCTTATTTTTATGATGACATCCTTCTTCTTATCTTATCAACTAGATCTTCAGCACTTTCTATGCTTCTAACTAAAATAAAAATAGTGTTATCTCCAGCTACCGTTCCGGCAATATCAGCACTTTCTAAGTTATCAATAGCCTCAGCTGTAATTGGTGCTGAACCTGTTATGGTTTTAATAACCACCATTTTATCTACATTTTCAACCGAAAGGACTGTGTTAGCTAGAATGTTGCTTAATCTATCAATAATATTTTTTTGCTCTCCAGTAGATACGACATACTTAGACTTGCCACTTGACGATTGCATTTTAACTAACTTTAAATTTTTAATATCCCTAGATACAGTTGCCTGAGTCACATCAAAACCGTCCTTTTTTAATGCCTCTGCTAGTTCTTCTTGAGTTTCTATTTCTCTCGTTCCTATGATTTCTAATATTTTGGTATGCCTTTTTGATTTCATAGTTTAATCACCATCACATTCTTTAGAATTATTTAAAATTTTGCTTCGTAAAACCTTAAAATAATCATAATCATCAAATAAAAGTAATTTCACACTCTTTTTATTTTTGCTTATACTGACTGAAGTTTCATGATTAATTTTAATTGCCTTTTGACCATCTACTGTTAAATAAATTTTTTCTTCTTCGTGGTCCGTATGTATTTCTATAATACTGTTTCCATTTAATACAATAGTTTGCATACTTTTTGTATGTGGACATATCGGTGTTATCGTTATAAGCTCTAAATCAGGATATATAAATGGACCACCAGCTGAAAAAGAATATGCTGTAGACCCAGTAGGTGTTGCCACAATAAGTCCATCACCTTTAAATGTTGAATATATTTTGCCATCTACAAATATGGTGAATTTAACCATCCTTGACAACGTTCCTCTAGATAGTACGATATCATTTAAGGCTTTCACTTCCTCTTTATTCCCTGCCTCTTCTACTTTACAGTTTAACATCATTCTGTCTACAATTTTATATTTACCTTCCAAAAGCTTGTTTAATGCTACATCGATATGAGATATTTCAACACTTGCTAAAAATCCTAAGTTTCCTATATTTATTCCTAAGATTGGACCATCAAAACTTTCATTTAAAGATCGTGCTATTCCAAGAAGCGTTCCATCACCACCTAATACAACAAGTAAATCAATATGTTTCAAATTTTGATTTCCTATATCAAAAGAATTAAAAATCTCAATATCTTTCAACTGAAATTTTTCTTTAAATTTATTTTCAATCATATTTAATATTTTATTATCTTTGTCTTTTGATGGATTAATTGCAATCCCAATATTTTTCATAGCCCCTCCAAAAGAAGTTAAATTTCTACATGTGATGCTTCAACTACTATATTTATATCATCTTCTTTATAATCACTCATTTTACTTACATTCTTTGTAAAGTATACTAAATATTCTCTATTCCCTTCTGGTCCTTTTATAGGCGAATATCCTACACCTAAAACATTTAAATTTTGTTCCATAAGAAAATCAATAATACCATGAACTACTTCTTTATGTGTGTTTATTTCTCTCACAACACCTTTTTTTCCTACTTTTTCACGACCAGCTTCAAATTGTGGTTTTATAAGAGCCACAACTTCACCATCATCCTTTAAAAGATTTAGAGTTGCCGGCATAATTTTTTTCAATGATATAAAAGATACATCAATAGATGCAAAATCTAATTGTTCCCCTATGTCCTCTAATGTCACATATCTTATATTAGTTCTTTCCATGCAGACTACTCTCTCGTCGGTTCTAAGTTTCCAAGCAAACTGTCCATATCCAACATCTACAGAAAATACTTTTTTTGCTCCGTTTTGAAGCATGCAATCAGTAAAGCCTCCAGTGGATGCACCTATATCCATGCAAACCTTACCCTCTAAAGATATATTATAAGTATTCATTGCTTTTTCTAATTTAAGTCCACCCCTACTAACATATTTAAGAGTCTCTCCTCTATATTCTATATTAGCATTAACATTTACTTTTTCCCCTGCCTTATCTAATTTTTGTCCATCAACATAAACTTTTCCTTCCATAATGCATGCTTTTGCTTTTTCCCTAGAAGTAATTATACCCTTTTCCACTAAAAGTAAATCAAGTCGTTCCTTTTTTTCTGCCATGTGTCTCTCCTTTTAATCATAAAGTTTTATAACAGCTTTACTTATGTTTTCGCAATCTAATTTATATGCTTTATATAAAATGTCTACATTTCCTTGAGAAATAAACTCATCATCATATCCAAGAGATCTAATAGTTCCTTTATAATTTATTTCACTTAAATAATCTTTAATAGATGAACCCAGCCCACCTTTTAAAATGTTATCTTCTATCGTTAAAATATTATATCCTTCTTTTTTAATATTTTCTAGTAATTTTTTATCAATTGGTTTAATAAATGTAGCATTTATTAACGTTGGATTTAAGCCTTTTTCATATAATATATCTTTTGCTAGTATTGCATGTTGAACCATTTTACCAGTTGCAATAATACATACCTTAGATCCTTTATTTATCACTTCCCATTTACCTTCCTCAACCTCTTTAATTGGTGAAAGGGTATTAATTATGTTTCCACCTCTAGGATATCTAATGGCAACGGGTGCGTTTTTATTTAATGCCCATTTTAATAAAATTTCAACTTCTTCTAAGCATTTTGGCGCAACTATATGTATATTTGGAATCATAGATAAATACGATAAATCATTGATACCTTGATGAGTTTCTCCATCTTCTCCAACTATTCCCGCTCTGTCTATTGCAAATACCACTGGTAAATTTTGAAGACAAACATCATGCAATAATTGATCAAATGCTCTTTGTAAAAATGTTGAGTAAACCGCAAAAACAGGTTTTAATCCATTACTCGCCATTCCAGCTGCCAAGGTAACTGCATGTTCCTCCGCTATACCCACATCAAAAAATCTATCTTTATATTTTTGTGAAAAACAATTAAGGCCAGTTCCTTCTGGCATTGCTGCTGTAATTGCAACTATTCTCTCATCGTGTGCACCTAAATTTACTAATGCTTTACCAAATGCTTTTGAATAACTATTTTTAGGAGATACATTTAATTCTCCACTTTCTAGATTAAAAGGCCCTAACGCGTGATATTTACTTGGACTTTCTTCAGCTAATGCATATCCTTTTCCTTTTTGAGTTAAAACATGTATTATTACTGGCTCATTAATCTCCTTAGCTTTTAAAAATACATCTTCCATTGCATTTATATCATGGCCATCAATAGGCCCAATATATTTAACTCCAATATTCTCAAAAAACATAGATGGAACAACTAATTGTTTTATACTATCTTTAACTTTAGATATTTTCCCTGCTATATTTTTCCCTAAATTTGAACTTTCTAGTGATGCATATATATCTGTTTTTAGTTTGTTATAACCAGGATCTATTCTAAGCTTATTTAAATACCTTGATAAACCTCCAACATTTTTTGAAATTGACATTTGATTATCATTTAAAATAATAATCATTTTTGTTTTTCTAAATCCCACGTCATTTAATGCTTCAATAGCCATTCCACCAGTTAAGGCACCATCGCCTATTACTGAAATCACATTATAATTTTCTTTTTTTAAATCCCTTGCCCTTGCAATTCCAAGAGCAGCTGATATAGAAGTGCTGCTATGTCCAGTGTCGAAACAATCATATTTACTTTCATTTCTTTTTGGGAATCCACTTATCCCATTATACTGCCTAAGTTTTATAAATTTATCTTTTCTACCAGTTAAAATCTTGTAAATATAACTTTGATGTCCTACATCCCATACAATTCTATCTTTATTGAAATTAAAAACTTTAAATAAACTTAATGTAAGCTCCACTACCCCTAAATTAGATGCCAAATGCCCACCTGTTTTAGAAACACTATCTATTAAAAACTCTCTAATCTCATCACTTAGAACCTTATAATCTTCTTCATTAAGCTTTTTTAAATCTTCTGGGAAGTTCAATTTATCTAATAATTTCACAACAATCATTCCCTTTGTTAATTTTCTCTATTTAAAAGAGTATATGTTAAGTCAACTAAACACTCAGCATTAACACTTAGGTTTCTAAGAATTTTTATGCATTCTTCTGTTAATAAATCACATAGTTCATTACATTTTGTGAGTCCATAAACTGATATAAAATTAGTTTTATTATGCTCTTCATCTGCATGTGTGTTTTTACCTAATATACTGCTGTCTCCAATTACATCTAATATATCATCTTTAATTTGAAATACTATGCCTAGCTTATTTCCATATTCCTCTAAAGCCTTCAAATCATTTTCTGGTGCATTTGCTAAAATTGCTCCAGCAAGTATTGATGCTTTAATTAATGCACCTGTTTTTTTAGCATGCATATATTGTAATTCATCTTTAGAAATTTCTTTCCCTTCAGAAATAATATCAACAACCTGCCCACCTATCATACCTTCAGCACCAGCAGCAGCAGCTATTTCATGCCCAGCTTTTAACGAATTCCCTTTATTATCCAAAGCATAATTCATCATAATTATCATTGCTTCATTTAATAAAGCATCTCCTGCAAGAACTGCTATATTTTCTTGAAATTTAATATGATTAGTAGGTTGACCTCTCCTTAAATCATCATTATCCATACAAGGTAAATCATCGTGAATTAAAGAGTAAGTATGTATCATTTCTACAGCAGCTGCTATTGGCATTACTTTTCTATAATCCTCTTTGTATATATAATAAGTTAAAGCTAATAATATAGGACGTATTCTCTTTCCACCTATGTTTAAACTATAACTGCATGAATCATATATAATTTTATTATATGTACCTTTGTTTTTAAAATAATCTTCTAAATAATTATTAATCTCTTTCCTTAAATTATTTATCTCCATACTCTTCACTAAACTCCACTTCTTTTTCGTCTTTAATTATCGAAATTTTTGCTTCATATGAATCTAAAACCTTGTAAATCTTATTTATAAGTTTGACTCCTTCTTCATATGATTTCATAGATTCCTCAAGATTTAACTCATCTGTTTCTAAATTATTTAATATTTCTTGAAGCTTAGTAAGCATTTCTTCATAACTTTCTTTTTTAGCCATATTTTAAACTCCTTATTCTAATGGTGTAAAATTACCTTTTGCTTCTCCATCTTTAAGAATAATCTTTAGTTCTTTACTCTCATTTAATTGTTCTTTTGATGTTATTAGATTTTTTTCACCATCTTCTATTATAGCATATCCTTTTGATATAACATTAATTGGATTATGAGCAAAAAGCAGATTATTTAAACTTTGTATGTTATTTTTTTCTTTTTCTAGTTTTGCCTTAATTACAAATCTTAATCTTTCTTGTAATCTATCCAATTCTAAATATGAATTAGATATTTTAGCTATTGGAGAATAAATATTTAAAAGTTTTTCTACACCTTCTATATCACTACGGCATTTGTTTAATTTATAGTCTATTTTTCTATCAGCCTTTATGGACATATCATTAATTTTTTCTTTTATGTCACTACTTAATGGAACTGCTATTTCGGCGCCTTGAGATGGTGTTGCTGCTCTAACATCTGCTACAAAATCACAAATTGTAAAATCTATTTCGTGGCCTACAGCTGAAATTATAGGAATTTTTGAATGAAAAATGGCTTTAGCTAATTCTTCTTCATTAAAATTCCATAATTCTTCTATAGAACCGCCACCTCTTCCTACTATTATTATATCGACAGATTTCTTTTTATTAAAATAATTTATTCCGTCAATTATTTCTTTATATGCATTTACCCCTTGAACTTTAGCAGGATATAATATTAAATCAACTAAATTACTTCTTCTAGTTGTGACATTTATAATATCTCTTATTGCTGCTCCTGTTGGTGACGTTACTATGCCTATTCTTTGAGGGTATTTGGGCAAAGACTTTTTATAATCTTCATCAAAGTATCCTTCTCTTGACATTTTTTCTTTAAGCTTTTCAAATTTAATAAACAAATCTCCTAGACCTTCTTTGCATATTTCATCACAATAAAGCTGAAAGCTTCCAGTCGCTGGATATATAGATGCTCTACCTTTAATTATAACCTCCATACCTTCTTCTAAAGCAAAATCTATTAAAATGGCATTACTTTTAAACATAACACAGTTTATTCTCCCGTTGTTATCCTTAAGCGTAAAATAAATATGACCACTACTATGATATTTTAAATTAGAAATCTCTCCTTTTACAGAGAGATTGCTTAAAATAAAATCATTGTCTAGCATTCTTTTAATGTAATTTGTAACCTCAGAAACAGTCAAAGTCTTAATTTTCATTTTCTTTTAACGCCTCACATGCATTTTTTATTAAAAGAGTTGTTGTTAGAGCACCTACTCCACCAGGAACCGGAGTTAGATATTTGCATTTATCTATTACCTTATCAAAATCTACATCTCCTGTTATTTTTCCTTCAAAAGAAGATGTTCCTACATCAATTATTATAGAATCTTTATTTACATAGCTCTCATCAATAAATTTGGGTCTTCCAATAGCAACTACTAAAATATCTGCGCCTTTACAAACATCCTTCAAATTTTTAGTTTTTGAATGACATATTGTAACTGTAGCATTTTCATTTAATAAAAGCTGTGCTACTGGTTTTCCAACTATATTACTTCTTCCAAGGACTACTACGTTTTTTCCAGCAATATCTATATTTAAACTTTTAATTAAATTAATTACAGAATTAGGCGTACAAGGTAAAAACTTTGGTTCTCCCATATATAATTTTCCTTGACTTTCAAATGTTAAACAATCAATATCCTTGTCAGGAGATATTTCTTTGATTATTTTCTTTTCATCAAAGTTAACCGGCAGTGGTAATTGTAATATAATACCTTGAACATCATCATCTTCATTTAATTTATGTATTTCATTTATTACATTTGAATCACTACAAGTATCAGGCAATGTTACTTTTAAAAATTCTACACCTAGGGATTTAGCAACCTTTTCTTGACTTGTCATGTAATAAATAGATCCGCCATCATTTCCAACCAATATTGATGCAATTTTTGGTATTTTAAGATTTTCTTCTTTTCTAAAATTAACAAAATCTTTAATTTCTTCTTTTACTTTTAATGCAACTTCCTTACCATTAATTATTTGTCCCATTGTAACACCTACCTATCTTTATATTAGTTATGAAGTGACAAGTTATAAGTTACAAGTTATGGATGAAAGCCAGAGGCTTTCTTTTAAATATATATTTTTTATCAAAAATACCTAATAGGATTTTCTCCTCAACTTGTCACTTGCCACTTATAACTTGTCACTCTTATAAGTTTTCTCTATTTAATTTTATCTAGCACTCCATTTATAAAAGAGACACTTTTTTCATCTGAATATCTTCTTGTTATTTCTAATGCTTCATTAATTGCAACGCTTCTCGGAACTGTCTCATCATATAGTAGTTCATAAGTAGCAAGTCTTAATATACTTAAATTAACTTTAGATATTCTATCTATTTTCCAATTATGTAAATTGACTTCTATTACCTTATCAATTTCTTCTTTATTGCTTTCAACTCCAGCTAAAGCTTGTTTTATATAAGCTAAATCAACTTCTTTTATATCTTCTTCGTAATTTTCTATGAATGCCTCCATTGCTTCTTCAATTGTGTCTTTACTTAAAGTTATACCAAATAATAACTCTAGGGCTTTGTCTCTTGATAATTTTCTATTCATATATTTTTTAATTCCTCCTAAATATATAATGCATATTCAAAAAAATAATAAATCAGCATGCTAGTCTATTTTCTTTCATATGCCTAAATCAAAATGTACGTTTATAATTATACACATTTTTAATTTCTTTTAAACCTTTAGCATACGAACAATTCTGCTTTATTTTGTCCGCATAGAAACACCCTCTGAAAGCTTCAGAGGGTGAAAATCAAACTAATTAGATTCACTTTCTTCCTTTTTTGGCAAGTAAATATTTTGAACATAAACGTTAACTGCCTCTACATTTAATCCTGTCATAGCTTCAACAGTCTTTTTTACATTATCCTGTACTTGAGATGCAACGTCCATTATTTTTCTGCCATACTCAACTGATACATTCATATCTATAATTGCCTTATCTTCTTCCAATGTTACTTTGCTAGCTTTTGTGGTGTTCTTTTTACCTTTAAATATATTTGTCAAGTTGTTTGTAACACCTACTTGACCATCCAATATTCCTTCAATTTCTTGAGCAGCAATTCCAGCTATAACACTTACTACTTCATCAGAAATTTTAACTACTCCAGTATTTTCTTCTTGAATTAAATCTTCCATGTTACTTAACCTCCTAGGTTTTGTAATAACAAAACATGATAATCTTTTGTTTATTATATCAAATATAATTTAACATTACAATTATATTCTGGTTTTTCTGCTATTTTTGAACTTGTATTATTACATCTTTTATTTTTGATATATCTTGGACTATTTCTTGTATTGCTACAGTTTCGCTTTCTTGAAGCTCATTTGGTGATTTTACTATTACTGTCGCTTTATTATTATCTAACATACATAATGCATCTTCATAACCTTTATTTTTAATACTGAGTTCTATTCTTCCTTCACTATCCTTTGCCATTGTTTTTTGTGTCAATTCTTTAGTTGCTGTAGCTTTATCCTCTTTTGATGTATTATAATCTGAAATTATTTGATTTAAGCCTTGAATTGTTTTTGAATCATTCGTTTCCCTGTCACTACGTGCATTAAAAAAATAGTTTTCTTGATTTAAAGCTTGTGCATCTTGCTCAGTGTTAGCCTTGTCTGTGGATAAAACTTGACTTAAATCTGTCGGATCGTTTAATCCTCCCTTATTAAGTTTTGCAGCTAGCATTCCTACACATAATATTAATGCTAATAATGTAAAGATAATCCCACATTGTTTCTTTGTCATAATATTTTCCTCCCATCCTTTTTCTTTTAAATTATATGCTACTTCTTCATGCTATATACATTAACCTTATCTAAACTTAAGTTATATAGTTTAGAAATGGCTTGCTGTATTTCATACTTTACTTTGCTATTTTCAGCTCCTTCTGCAAGTATCATTACGCCGATAATTTTGGGCTTATAAGTTGTTAGTATAAACGGCTCATTATTCCCATCATTTGTTGTCATTACAACCTTTGACGAATCTGTATCTTGCTTGTTTATTCGATTTCCTCCTTGATTATCAGTTTCTTCAGTAGTTGTTTTTTGCCCATCTTTATCATATGCTGGTACTTTTTCTTCCCCACTTTCAAAGGTCATCATTACTTCAACATCACCAACTCCATTCATTTTCTTTAATATATTTTTTAAGTCATTTTTTTGATTTTCTTCATAATTATTTTCATCTGTTTGATTAACTATTTTGGTTGTGTCTGTATTATTTTTTGTAGTTGTAGCAGCTGATAATTTATTATTGCCAGGCGAAAATACATCCATCGCAATTAAAATAAATGCTAATACAATACATACAGCTATGAGATTCTTAATTTTTTTTTGCCCTAGTACCTTATTAATATCCTTTTTAAATTGATCTTTATCCATACATATACCTCCTATTCTTCTAATTGATAAACTTCTATTTTCTCCTTTGATACGTCTACTTCACTGGACAGATAATTAATTATTTCTGAATAATCCATATTTTCTTCTTTTGTATTATTTGTTCCACTGCCAACTACTATTTTTTTTATCTTTTTGATTTTATTATCACTTACACCTATCCTTAGTTTTTTTATATTTAAAGTTAAATTGTTGAAATCTACATCACAGTCAAGTTGACTTTTAAAAGTCATATCTTTAAATTTGTTTTCAAGTAAACTTTCGCAATTTTTATTAAAGTTATTTATAAATATTTGTTTCTTATTGTCTTGCTTATCATTACTATTTAAAGTGCTTACACTATCAAACTTCGATTTACTTTCATCTTTTGAAAATATATCTTCATAGCTTTTTATATTATCAGCAATACCTTTTTGACCATTTGAGATAAATTGAATTATAGGGTTTAAAATTACTGATATTAATATTAGCCCTAAAGCAAATTTAATATATTTTTTCATTTTATTATTAGGTGTCATTATCTCCACAGCACTTATAAAAATAAGTACTGTTACAAGAGTTATTACAATGTTTTTTAAAGTTTCTATAAACATAATATATTCCTATCCTCCGACAATAAACCTTCCTGAAGATGCCATGATACCAATTAATATAAAAAACATTAATGTCACAGTTAAAACACAAGATATTATTAGTACCATAGAATTTCCTGCTGCGTCTATGGATTTTGTTATCCTAGAGTCACTAATTGGCTCTACTAAAGCTGCTGATAATTTATATATTAATGTAATCAGTACAAGTTTAATAAGTGGATATAAAAGAATTAAAATTATTACAATTAACCCAATGGAACTTATTGCATTTTTTATTATGAGAGAATATCCTGCAACAGAAGTAATTGCATCTGAAAAAGCTTTTCCCACTATAGGAATAAAATTATCTACTGCAAATTTTGCTGTCTTAAGCGTTACTGCATCAATAGTAGTTGATGTAATTCCACGAATTGTTAATAGACCTATAAACGCTGTAACTATTATTCCTTGAAACCAAATAACAATTTGTCTAAACAGCTTACATAAATTTGTTATTTTATATTCTGTGGAAATATTATTTGCAAATTCTAAAACAAAGCCCATTAATATCATTGGAATTATTACACTTGAATACACTTTTGGTATAAATACAACTGCCCCCAGTACTATTGGATCTAAAGTTGTCGCTGCTGTTATTCCTCCTGAAAGGGAAATCATTGTTATAAGTATTGGTAAAAGTGCACTCATAAAATTTGAAATATTATTTATTACATCCTTTGCAACAGATATTGAAATAATAAAGCTCTTAGATAAAACCATTATTATCAGGACATAACAAGCATAAAAAGCAACTTGAGATATACTTTCATCTGAAAATGCATCTTGAAGATTTTTTAAAAGTGAACATATTATAGCTATTGTAACTATTGATACTACAAGTTTTAAAACACTTCTAACTTCCTTAAAAAACAAACTTAAAACTGCATTAAATATAGTATCAAAAGATATATTTCCTTTTCCTTCTTTAATATATGTTTTTATATATTCTGCTGGGTCTAAATTATCCATAAGTTCTACGTCAGTTTTCATTTTGCTTATATAATCGTATAAAACGTTGATCTGCTCTTTAGCACTCCCATCTAGTTCATCAATATTAGTTTTTTTCTCTAAATCTTGTTTATTTTTATCATTAAAATTTATATTGTTGCTCGTATTTTCATTACTTTCCACAGCTGCATAAACCATATTTATTTTCTGAACCGTATAGTTAGGAATTATACTTGTAGCCATACTAATTGTTAATATAGCTATTAATATTAATGTAACTCTTTTTATCCTCTTCATAATAAACACCTACATTATCTGCAATATAGAATTTAAAACTGCCATAAGTATTGGTATAGCAAGTACTAAAATCATTATTTTTCCTGAAATATCTATTTGAGTAGCAAGACTATCTGCATTCGCATCTTTACATAATGCACTAGAAAATGATGCTATATATGCTATTGCTAAAATCTTCAATACAATTCCTATATACACCATATCAATATTTGCTTTATCAGCAATTTGTTTTAGAAAATCTATTATCTCCCTAAGTGGCTCTATCATAATTAGAAGAATTAATGCACCTGCTGTTAAAACAAGAAATGTATTTAATTCGCTTTTAGTTTGTTTGAACAATAGCATTATAAATAATGTTATAAATGCTATTGATACAATTTTTACTATTAACATAATTTCTACACCTACATTACAAACATCGTCTTAACAGTGCTAAATAAATCCCCTATAATAGAAATTATCATGAGAAGAATTATTACAACTCCAGCAATATTCGTTATAGCTGCTATTTCACCTTTTCCACTACTAGTCAATACCTTATCTAAAACCACTAAAAGTATCCCTGCTCCGCCAATCTTAAAAAGAATACTTATATCATGCATCTTTCTACCTCCATTCTAAATTATAAATATTACTATTATTGCCCCTAAACAAATTCCAAGGTACCTATAAAGCTTAATATTTTTCTTTGCATTTTCCTCAGCCTCTCTTAAATTCATTCTTATTCCTTCAATTGCCAAAAAAAATATTTTTTCCTGACCATATACTCCTGAAGACCCTAATGACCTAAAAAAATCTGCCATTGTTTTCTTATCATTAGCATGTAAATAAAATTGATTTTCCAATAATATAAATTCTTCTAAGGCACCTTGATATACACTTTCTACATCTCCTTTATCTAACCTCTTAGCAATGGCTTCAATGAAATTATCTATAGGCTGACTCACCTTGTTCAGAAGATTTGTTAAAGCCTCTGGCAAAGGAGTTGTCCCATACACAATATCATTTTCAAGAATTGTTAATGCTTTTAATATTTCTCTTAATTGTTCTTGTCTTTTTCTAAAAGTTTCTCCATATATAAAACCTATATATGTACTAATACAAAATATAACTATTGCAATTATTATCTTAAACAGATATTTTCACCACCTTTTAAGCTATATACATTTTCAATTGTTCCAATGCCATTTCTATTGCTCAATATTATTACTCTTTCTAAAATTTCATTATCAATCAAATCACTAAAAACTTTCCTCTTATATAAATCTTCTATTGTAAATCCATGAATAGTTGTAACTATATTGACGCCAGAGTTAAAAGCCATCAAAAGTGCTTCGATATCCCCTTTAGTTCCAATTTCATCACAAATTAAAATTTCTGGTGAAAGACTTCTAATTGCCATAATTAGGCCTTCTCTTTTTAGACAATTATCTAAAATATCTGTTCTTATCCCCAAATCATTTTGGGGAATTCCAAAATAGCAAGCACCTATTTCACTTCTTTCATCTATTACTACTACTTTTTTTCCATTAACACCTAGAGATGATATTCCATTTGATATATTTCTAGCTATATCTCTTAAAATAGTGGTTTTCCCACATTTCGGTGGAGAAATTATTATTGTGTTATAGATTTTTCGCTCTGAAGCAATGTATTTTATTACTTTATCTGAGCATCCAATTATTTCTCTGCAAATTCTAATATTTAAAGACGAAATATTTCGTATAGTCTTTATTTCCCCTTTATCCATTACACATTCTCCAGCTATACCTATTCTATGCCCTCCCCTAATTGTAATAAATCCTTGACGTATATCCTCCTCATAAGCATACAATGAGTAATTGGAAATTCTTTGCATAATGCTTTTCATATCCTCTTTAGTAATTGAATAATTTATAATACTTTCACCAAACTTTGAATAAACCAAAATTGGCATTGATATCTTAATTCTAATTTCATATACTTGCTCTTTTAAAAGCCTTTCTCTAAGTAAATTTCCTATCCTAAGTGGAAATATTCCTATAACCTCTTCTCCACCAATCAAATTTTTAACTGCCTCCTCTCGGGTTCTTTTATTAATTAATATGTAATGTTAATTCAAAATATTACAGAATAAAAAAAAGCACTATCTTAAATTTAACTTTAAGATAGTGCTAATAACTTAATTATCCCTTGATATTCTTTTTACAATATGGACACGGAATTTCTTCATTATTGCTTAGGGCAGATTGCTCAATAAAAATAGGCTTATTACAATGAACACAATTAATTTCTGTATATTCATCTTCCATATCATTCAATTCATCTATAGATAACTCTTCAAACAATTCATCTTGAATATTTGTTAAATCATCATCCATAAATTTAATGTTTTCTTCAATGGATTCTTGAGTTACAGTTAACTCTTCAATTTTTTGGTTCATAATTTCTAAAATAGAAAATACATTATCAAAACACTCTTTGTATTCATTACTTTCAATTTTAGCTATACTTTTTCTTAAGTTTTCAATCTCTTTTCTAAGCTCTTCCATATCGTTTCACTTCCTTTTCTTTATTTATGAAAAAATGTTGCATTATGCATAAATAAAGTTGCTAAGCTTTATACTTAGCAACCTATGTATGAATTAAACTCTTTCCATATAATCTCCAGTTCTAGTATCTACTCTTATAACATCACCTTCATTAACGAACATAGGAACATTTACTACTGCACCTGTTTCAAGTGTTGCTGGTTTCATTGCATTAGTAGTAGTATTTCCTTTAACACCTGGTTCAGATTCTGTGATTAATAATTCAACAAAGTTTGGAGCTTCTACTGAGAAAGCATCACCTTTAAAGAATTTGATTGTTGCAAACATATTTTCTTTTAAGAACTTTATTGCATCTTGAACCTTTTCGTAATTTAAAGGAATTTGTTCAAATGTTTCTTGATCCATGAAGTAATATAATTCCCCATCTGTATAAAGATATTGCAATTCTTTTCTTTCAATTACAACGTCTTGTAATTTTGTAGTTGGGTTAAATGTTGTATCTGTAACTCCACCTGAGATTACATTTCTAAGCTTAGTTCTTACGAACGCTGCTCCTTTTCCTGGTTTAACATGTAAAAATTCTACTACTGTAAATACTTGTCCATCCAGTTCAAAAGTTGTTCCTTTTCTTATATCTCCTGCTGTTATCATTAAAGATCCCTCCAAATTTATAATGTAATTACATTGTAACTCATCCTCAAACCTTAAGTTAATATACTTAATCGTTGACATAACAATCATATTTTATCAAAAGAAAATAGTAATTGCAATTATTTCTGATTACTTTCCTGTAATATTTTATAATTTTAGTATATTTTAAATACCATCTTTTGCACTAATTTGAACTATAACACTACTTTCTTCTGGAGTCTTGTTTATATTATAGTCACTTATATCATAATTTTTTAATTTTCCTAACTCCGTTAATAGCTCTTCCTTATTGCCTATTATCTTCACTTTTACATACCACTTACCATCAATTTTATTAGCCGATAAAATACTTTTATTGCTTAAATAATTTAATTCTTCGCTAAACTCCTTTAAAGTTTTATTATTATGTACTCTATTTTGAGAATTGTATACTATAATATTATTTTTATCTTTTTCACAATAATTTATACAGTAAATTTGAATAAAAACAAATGCAATCATAACCATTATGGCCATATATTTGAATAATTTATTCATTTAAGCTTACCCCTAACTTATATTTTTCATTATTACTTAAATTTATATCATTTATTCTTATGGAAGGATTTAAGCTTAATTTACTAACCTTATCAAAATTACTAATGATTATGTCTCCGCTGTTATTCGCTATATGCGCTTCTTCAATATTATCATCAAAAATATTATTAATCCATATATTTATATCATCAGAGTATACTGATTTTTTCTTAATATCCTGCTTATTTGATGAAGGCTTTTCCTTAACTGCAGCAATGTTCCCTAAAGTTGTTGGAAGTAAAATTAAATCTATAACTAAAAAAAATATTAATATTTCTTTTTTTCTTTTGCTTTGCTTCAACTCCATTTTACACCGAATTTTTTCTGGAATAAAATTTTTGTTTTTCATGTATCTTCTCATCAAAATATCTCCTTATATTCATTTTGGTGAACTTCATTTCGTTATGTGACGATACAATATCAATTGCACTCTCATCTATATATATCTTCTTATCATCACAATCTTCAATTAGTTTATTTAATACGAATTCTTTATTTTCCTCAACTATCCCATGATTAAATAACCCTTCTTTAAAGAAAATATAGTAATAAACTTCTTCAAATTTTATTAGAGCATTACAAGTAAAATTGTTGCATTTTAACGTTTTAGTCATAGCTTCTTTAATTACCAATTGAATTGGTGTCACTTCTATACTTTTTGTATCTACTGCTAATCTTTCTATTCTTCTAGCACCCTTTATATAGTAAATCATAATATTATTGTTTTTCTTCTCATAGTCATATAATATATCTCCATTTTGAGGAAAATCATTATCTATGACTTTATTTACAAATTTAGATAACTTGAATTTATTTATCTTATTTTTAAATTGCTTAACCAATAGATCTTCTTCTAGAATTACTATTTTAATGTTTGATCGAAATAAATGACTAACTTCACTAATATTATCAAATTCATATTTTTCTTTATTGTAAATAAAGAAATCCTTACTCGCAAAAATTATAGATTTTTTCATTAAAACTCCTATCCTATAAAACTACTAACGCATAGCTGAAATTACTTTCATAATAAATTTTTTATTCATTTTTATCTATAAACTTAAAAGTTGGAACTAATATTATTTTTTCTTCTTTATGCAAATACATAATTTGCCTTTCCCTAGTCAAATTATTAGATCTACTAGTTATTAAAATCAACTCATTATTTTTACTAGAATACTTAAGAATACTATCTTTATTTTTCATTTCAAAATCCTCCAAGAATATATCTGCATCATCGGGATTTTCTTTAATCTTATTATTAATTTTTATCATAAACTCATATAAATTCTTTTCTTCATTGTCATCAAAATCATAAATATCCATACTAGAATTATATAATGAACTTAATTCATTATCATATCTCATCATCTTAAACATAAGACTTCCAAGTATGCTAATTAAAGATAATATTATTACTGAACTTATTAATATCGTTCCTTTTTTCTTTAAATGCATCGAATAAATTCCGTTCCTTCCTTATCACGCACAATAAAATAAGTTAGCTTTCCATTCTTTTTAATTTCAAGGCTATCTATATTATCAAGCATAGTATTTATTGTTTCTACAGTATTATTCTTTATATATTTGACATAAATTTTTCCTTCATTTGATTTAATAACTTTATCTAAGTCGTCGCTTTTATAACTTTTAGAAAATAAAACATAATTATCATTTACCACTATTTTTTCAAGGCAGCCTTCTGATATTATGCTATCTAAATTTATAAAAAAACTTTGGTAATTATTATACTTAATTGTTATCTTTGCCGTTTCAATATATGACCTGTACATTGAAATATATAAACTAATCCCCTCTACTAAAATCATAGTTGTCAAAAAAATATATACTAAAGATTCTATAATGGTGAAACCTAATTTTCTAGTTATATTATAATAGTTTTTATACTTCATCCATCCACCAGCTTTTAATAAACTCTTTTTCAACTAATGCACTACTTCTGGAACTTTGAATATTGGCTATGATTTTTAATTTCAATCCCATACTATCTTCAGCAACTTTGCTTATTTCAATATCAGTTCCTTGTTCAAGCTCAGTTATAGGTATATTAATTAGTTTTTTCGAAAAACCACTATCATATTTGAATCCAATTGTTCCATTACTTAACAGTGTTTCTATTTCATCTTTAGATATATTATACTTAAGTTCTTTTATTAAATTACAAACGGATCTTTCAACTTCCTCATGTAAAATTCTATTTTTTAAGATATTGGAGCTTTGTATATATGTCGTTACAACAAATGCAGTTGTCAATGATAGGATCATTATGGAAGCAACTACTTCGATTAAAATACTACCTTGTTTTTTCATATGAACTTACCATCTTTTATAACAATTAAATCTACTCCAACGCCAATTGTTATATCCTGCTCTTCTTTATTCTTATCAATAAGTTCTATTGTAGTACCTTGCGCAATTCGGCCGTTAGGATTTATATATATACTTATATCTTTACTGATTATTTGTATTCCTTTGGGTAAATTTATAATTTTTTCTATACCATCCCATCCTTCTATAAAACGAATCTGATTTTTACTTGCAGTTATTGTAATTTTTCCATATTTATTCTTTTCGCTACAAACTGCCTTGCCATATGTAAGTAAACTTTGTATTTCATAAATGCATCCACTTTCTTCTATATCACTTTTTATATTTGTTCCTAATTTACATAATGATATTGCTAAACTAAATAAAATTGTTAATATAAATAAACTTGCTACTGTTTCTATTAATGTAAATGCAGCTTTTTTCATTATTTTATTATGCCGCTTTGTAGCTTATCAAATAGCGGCAATACAAATCCTAAAATAAATGTTACTATAAAGCTAGCCATAATACATATAAATATAGGGTTAATATATTTTAGATATCGCTTTATTTTATCATACAATTTATGTTCCAAGTTTTGTGCTAATTCCTTAAACCCCTCATCTATTCGGCCCCCTTCTTCATAGACTCTTATCATTGCTAATGTATATTTAGAAAATGATTTACTTTTTTCCACTGATTGAGTCAAAGTTGCTCCATCTTTGATATGTTTATTTATTTCTCTTATTTTCTTTTTAAAATAAGTTATACTCATGTTATTTTCACAATATTCTAATGCATGAGAAATATTTATTCCTGTACTCGTTATTATTGAAAATAGCAGCACCATCATATATTCAATAAATAAATTTACTATATTTATTCTTACGAACATACCAATATCTAGTTTGTTAAAAATAAACCTAAAAATAATTACTCCAATTGTCATCCAAGAGATTATAGTGGTTATTCCGATAATAGGATTACTTTTAAAATTATTGTTCACATCATATAGAAATTTACAGCTAGCAGGCAATTCAATATTCATAGACTTATAAATTTCACAAAAGCTTGGAATTATTTTATTTAATAAAAATAATCCAAGTATTATCATAGAGATAAAAACGAATATTGGATATGCACATGCACTTCTAATTTCCTTTTTTATAAATAATACTTTATCATAAAAAACATTTAGCCCTTTTAGCACTTCATATAATTTACCGGTATCTTCTCCTATAGAAATTATGCCTGTAAAAAATTCAGGGTATAAATCATTAAATTGTGCAAAGCTCTCCGATAAGCTTTTTCCTTGCTTTACAGAAAATAATACTCTTGATAAACTATTTTTATATATTTTATTTGGTACAACATCCTCTACCAATTCTAAAGCTATGCTTATAGGTATCCCATCCATATAAATTTGAGCTAAGCTTCCCGATATTAGTGATAGTTGATTTTCATTACTCCTATTCATTTAATCGTTCTCCCTCTATAAATTCAGAATAATCATCATAAGATATTTTTCCTAAAAACAACAACCTTTCCAAGCCATATTTCATATTATCATTTGATAAATAACTGCTATCCTCATGCAATTCTTCTATTTTCTTTTTATCTTTTTCTTGTAAAAAATGCACTGCACTTACAATTTGTCTTCCACCATAACCAGCGTAATTACAAGCTTTACATCCAGATTTCTTATATATTACTTGTTCATTTATAGAATTTACATTGTCTATTTCCTTGCATTCGTTACACAAAGTTTTGATTAACCTTTGTGATATTACTCCAACCAGTGCATCACTTAATAAGTAAGGCTTAATGCCCATGTTTTCTAATCTCATGTAAACTTCTCTTGCAGATTTGCAGTGAATCGTACTAAATACCTTGTGCCCTGTAATAGAAGCTTTTACTGCCATATTTGCTGTTTCCTCATCTCTTATTTCATAATTACATCAGGATCCTGCCTTAATATACTTCTAAGACCATTGGAGAAGTCTATGTTTAATTTCTTATTTAAGCTCATTTGATTTATATTAGGCATAATGATTTCTACTGGATCTTCCAATGTTGTAATATTCAAAGATTTAGAGTCAATTTCTTTTAATATTGTGTAGAGAGTTGTACTCTTGCCTGAACCAGTTGCACCATATACGAAAGTGCAACATTTAAGAAAGTATTTGAACCATATTATATTAGTTACAGAGAATTTTTAGATAATGATTTTTTTAACTCCTTTGAAGATACCATTGCAAATAGAATTAGAAAAGTGAGATATATTACTGGACTGTCACAAATTAACTTTGGAAAAAAGCTTCATAAATGCGAAAATACTATTGTTAAATGGGAATCTGGAGTATTTGTGCCAACCAAAGAATCCCAACAATTAATTATTGAAGCTTTTAATCTTCCTAAAAATTATTTTGATTAATTATTATAATAAATAAAAAAATATTGATTGGATTTTCCATTTGCAATTGTAAATATAAAAAAATACCAAACTAATCAACTTGTTTTTATATTACCACTACTTCGAACTATATTATTTGCTCGATTTTTACCACAAAACAATAAAAACCCTTACAACTATTTAAATTGTAAGGGTTTTTATTTCAATTTTGTTACTACTATATTCAGTTCACTTCACTTAAATTTTTATGGTTCGCCTAAAAATCAAATTCTTGATTCCTTAGCTTATTTATTGTTGCTTGATCAGTAGTCACTACGGCTAATTCTTCTCGCACATCTTCCTTATAATTTCCATCAAATGATAAGAAATTAAAACTACCTATTATTGCAAATTTGTTATCACAAATTAAAATTTTGCTATGTGTATCTCCCCTTTTAATTTTAAAAGTATCTCCATATGTCCTAAAGTTTTTTTCCAATCTTTGTGCAATTTCATCGGATCCTATGTTTCGGGAGTTTCGAGAATTAGAGTAATCTCTATAACTATTCTCACTTCGCCCTATTCCATAAACAATTCTTATTTTTACTCCTTTGTTAATAGAATTTTTTATATAATCATATACACCTGTATTATTCATAACATGATTATTTATCCATGGACTAACTATATCAATTTCATTCTCTGCTACTTTAAATGCCTCTTCAAATTTTAATCTTATTTTCTCATTCTTAATTATCTCAAGATTAGTAGCACTCAATTCCCTTAACTGTTTTACAACGCCCTGCATTTCATTAACACTCTTTTTTACAGAAGCAATATGATTTTCTCTAAAATCATCTAAGTTTTTGTTCATTTCTTCTTTAAATTTTTTGTAATCAGATTTTTCAGCCGAAATATTTCCCACAAGTGAATTTAGTCGTTTCACATCCTGTTTTGCATAACTATTCATAATACTATTTATATGACTTTTTAGTTCTTTTTCTAAACTCTCAACGTCAATGTTATTTTGATATTCATTCTTTATAGAATCAAATTGACTATCCATATTATTATAAATTTCAACCTTTGACAAATTAATTCGTTCTTCTATAAGTCTTTTAACTTGTTCGTTGTATAATACCACATTTGATTGTTCTTTATTTTTAACTGATAACCATATAGATTCAATCTGTTCCTCACTCATACTAAATTTTTCATCTATTTTTTTTTGCACTATATAGTAACCAACAATAACATTGTATAAAACAAACCAAATTAGTAAACATAATGAAATATAATAGAAGCATAACGCTATTTTTCCATCTGACATAATTGCCACCAAAAATGTTACTGTCAGTATAATTAATTGCCAAAAACTCATTCCACTTTTAACTTGATCTTTAGCTTGTAAATATATTAAATAACATATTGCCAATATTGTTATAAAACCAACTATATAAAATAACGACAGCGGAATAAAAAGAGTTGTTATTGATATAAGTACTATCATTAGCGATATAGTTATATTATTGTTTTTCATAATATATCACCCCTACTATTTAGTATATATCTTATCAATAATCAATTCTAATTTTCCATTATATTGGTCAACCATGGCAATTTCCCAAACAAGTGATTGACTATTTGCAGCATTATAGATTAAAGTTTTTCTTGCTTGTAATTCATTTCCTTCAGCATGAAACATCACTGCATCTATTTTTTTATTTTTATCGTTTTGGTCAATAAGTGTAAAGTACACATTTCCGTTGTTTTCTGTAACATTAGTTATATACCCACAGGAAGTTATCATTTTACCTCTATAATTTTCAGCAATATCACCTACATTTATAAATTCGATTTTGCTTTCATCCCCTTTTTCTATGACATTTATATCTTCAGATTTTTCTGGTATAACCTCTATTTTGCCTTTGTACTCAGATATTTTCCCCTTTATACTTACTATGGAGTTAGTAGGCATATTTTCGCTATCATATGATAATTTGCTAAATATAGGTACACTTACTTCCTCATTGCTATTAGAGTCAGAAATAGTTAAAAATATATCTCCAGTCGCTTGGTTATATTTTGATATTACCTTTCCTTTAAGAATAATCTCTTTTCCTATGTTATCTTTTGTAATTTTAATCTCTGGCACCACAGAAATATCACTCTGAGATTGAGGAACTATTTCTAAATTCCCATTATAAATATCGACCTTTCCTGAAAAACATAATAATTTATCTACACTAAACAACTGTTTATCAATTTTCTTATCTACAAATATAGCAATATCAATTTTCCCTGTTTCATCCGATACATTTAAAAAAATATTGCCTTTTTTATCCTCTGTTCGATTAACTATCGTAGCTTTTATTTTTACATCTTGTCCTTTCATAGCTGTATTTATTTTCGATATAGGTATTATATCAACTGATGAACTTGATGATTCTTCTTTTTCTGTACTCGTAACTGATTTTGTGAATAAGTTTTCCACTTTTCCACTTTTGTAAATACCCCATCCACTTAATATTAATGCTATTAATATTAGCCATAATGTAATTATTTTTGATTGTTTCATTTCATTTCCCCCTAAATTATGCTGTTTACTATTTGTTTTTTTCTTTTTGTTTTTAAATTTAATCTCAAAAAAAACTAATCCTTTCATTTCAAGGGATATTATAACATAATATTTGCCTTATACATATATAGATATACTTATTATGACAACTTATCCTTAACTAAGAAAAGCACATTAAACTAAATAAATTATTAATTAGGAAACAGAAATTAATTTTATTACATAAAAAAATTAATTTCTATATATAATGAAGAAAAGATTCATACCTGGATTTTCATGGAAATATTAGTTTTTTTTATGCCAAAAAGAGCACCAAAATCACTTTGTGCTCTTTTTATTTGGTTCATATTTTAATATATCAGTAAGATCACATTCTAAAACTTCACATATTCTATCAATATGATCTAAATTTACTCTGTCAACTAATTCATTATAAAGTTCAGAAATAGTATTAGGTCTTATACCAGTTTTCCTAGCCAAATCAGCTTGAGTCCATCTCTTTTCCCCTAATACTCTAGATAAATAAATTCTTATCATATGTATCCTCTCCTATATCGGGGATTATAATCTTAATTATTTTAACGTTTTTCTTTTTATCTACCCAATAACAAATACCGATATAATATATCGCATTGCGTTATTGGGTGATTTCTAAGAAAACTCTAAATTTTCAATTTAATTTTAACATAAAGTTTAATGCTTATATTTTTTTGTTATGTTATATCAATTTTAGTTAGTTAAGAATAAATTTAGTAATAGCATTAATTATCTTTTTCTCTACATCTTTATTTTCTCTTGCTTTCATGAATATAGCCTCTAAGTCGTTCTTATAATATAATTCATAGTAGTTAAGTTTAAAATATTTATCTACAGCATCTATTAAATGACTTTCATTACGTTTTGATTCTCCATCTAACTCTATAATTCCATTCTTTCCAAAATAAGCTGACCCTTTAAATACATTTTGGTTATCTTTTATCATCAAAAATCTCTCCCTTATTTTTTTAACTTATTTCTTTTACCCTTATGCTCCTGCTGCAGCCTTTTTCTTTAAAAATATAACCCTTTCTTTCTAATATATTAATATATCCTTGTACAGTAGATGTGGAATTTAATCCTGCAATTTCACATATTTCTCTAACTGTTGGTGGTATCTTCCTTTCTTTGATATAACTTATAATAATATTCAATATTTTTTTCTCCTTATCCGTCAACATTTAATCCTCTCCTTATTCTATGTGTAATACTTTGTGCAAATTTTCAGTTTTAATTTCAAAAAAACTATCCTTATTTGATATTTTAAATTTTGTTAAACTTTTTGTTACGCTTAAATTAAATTTACATTCCACTGGCGCTATATTTTTATCTTTAAAATTTATATATATACCGTCTGCTGTAATTGATTTATAGTTTAATAATGCTTCTCTTAAGACTTTTTCTTTTATTAGACATTGTAATCCTACTTCATATATTCCCAAGCTAGCAGTTCCACTTTGGCATATAACTTTACATTCAAATTCGTTACTTTTCAAATCATTATTACTATCTTTATAATAATAATTGCATCTAGTATCCTTAAATAAAAACATGCTAACACCTCCATATTTTACGAATGTATATTCGCGCGAACTTATGTTTGTTTATATATTACTACTTTTAGATTATTTTGTAAATAAAAAGCTAGGAAATTTAATCCTAGCAAAAAAATAATTATTACTATCCTAAACACATCTTTGCCTTTTCAATCTTTTCTTTGCAAATATCGAGTTCTTTTTCTAGATATTCAATTCTCTTTTCTAGCCTTCTACGTTCTACTGGAGATAATGGGTTTAAATCAAGTCCAGCATTTTCAATTTCTTCTATTTGAGATAATGCATATCTTGGAATAGGTAGTCCAGGTACTCTTTTTATAATTCCATCAGCTTCATAATTTGAAATTACTTTAGTGCCTGTAAATGCCCATCTTTTAGCAAGATCTTGCCTACTTAGTAACGTTTGTTCCATAAATAATTGCCTCCTTGTTGTTTGTAATGTTAATGCTTTCTTGTTAATTAATAAAGCTAGGAAATTTAATCCTAGCTAAAAAATTAATATATAAAGTATGACTAGAAGTTTAGTTTTACCTAATTTTATTTCTATTCTATTGCTTCTTTACATTTTTATTTCCCATTTCCTTCATTTCTTCAACTATATATAAATCTAGCTGTTGGCTAATTTTTAAAACCTTTGGCGAATCTCTCCCATATGCTTCAATCGCTTTATTTAACTTTGCCCTAAGTTTTTCTATATTATTTTCCCCCATATTAGCCTCCCAATAAATACGAGGTTGATATCAACTCGTAAGTTATGTATACAATATAATTTTACCACAAAAAAGGTTTCACTCCTGGAAACTTTCGACTTATCTTGCAAATCCTATTATAGTAACAGCAATATAAGTCGAATATACATATATTATGTTTTGGTTGTAAACCAAATGGAATTTTATTGCAGATTGAAAGATGTGTATTTTAAGAATAATTTAATATTAATTATAAGAATGTAGATTTATGCAAGAAATTTCTTTCACCAATACTGGAACGAGCTATAAATTAATACAGAATTACTATTACATCAAACAAAGGAAAATGTTTTCACTAGTAATAAAACTCTATTTTTAGTATTATTATATTATAATTTAATTTTATACTAAAACTAAAACTAAAACTAAATACTTTATCAATTATTTTGCAAAAATAGTATGTTATGTAAATTTATCGTTTGAATTAGCAAAAATCATTGAGGTGATTTACAATGTTAAAAGAAATGCGAAAGAAAAAGGGACTAACCCAGAAAGAATTAGGGGAAAAAATCAGGAAACATAAAAGCTATATAAGTAGATTGGAAAATAGCCAACTTATCAATGTCTCCATAGAAATCATTATTAAATTAGCCCAAGAATTAGATGCCGATAAAACTGAAATATTTCTATTCTTTGCAAACGCCTACATAAAAAAAATTGAAACAATTGAAAAAGAACAAAATAATATACTAAGTTAATTATTAAAAGAGCTAGGAAATTTCATCCTAGCTTAAAAAATTATTATATAACTACGACTAGATATTTAATTTGCCTAGCCTTATTTCTATTCTATTGGCACTTTAACTTTTGCTACTTTTTCAGAACCTCTAACAAATGTAACATTTAGATTAGAACTATTAGTTGTTAATCCATATGCTATTGATCCTGATGATTTTCCACCTACTGGTGCATTTTTAGCAACTCTATTTTCATCATTTACTGGATATGTATCTAATACATTTCCTTCATCATCTAAAACCTGAAATGCTGTACTATCAACAAGTAAGTCTTGTCCGATTTTTTCTCCAAAACTTTCATTTGCATAAGAATATTCTAACATAACAACCTTAGTAACATTCTTTTCGGAAAATTGATTTCTTTTATCGGTGACTTTAGCACCTTCTATTGTAAGAGTATAATTACCATATTCTGTTTGTATATTAAATGGTTCATTCAATGTCATTTCTTTAGTTTCTTTTGTAGAGCTTGTATCATTAGTAGCTTTTCCATTCAAAGCAGATGTATCAATTCCTAATAATAATTTTTTTAAAGAATCGTCAGCATCAATTTTCCATTCTCCATTTGATTTTTTCAATGAAATATCTCCAGTTCTATCAGCATATGTAATATTATTTAAGCAATCTGATAATATACCTTGATACATTTTATTATTATCCTTATCACTCATCTTATTCCCTGAAAATGAGTTTGAAAGAGCAGTAGAAATTGCTTTTTGCATAAAATCAGCCATTACTTTGGACATATCAGGACCATTAACTTTTATATTTACTGTTGCTGAATCTCCATCTATTTTTTCAGAGTTTATTGTATAAGTTATTTTTGCCATGGAGTCAATTATTTTTTTAGTTGACTCATCTGAAAGTTTATTTCCTTGTGTATCTGATTTACTTGTATTTCCTGCTGATTCTAAAGAATTATTAAGCATTTGTGTAAAATCAGCATTTGTTCCTTTTTGGAGTTCCTCAAAATACGTTTTAACGACATTTGATGGTGATTTACTTCCGCATCCGTATACTCCTGTAATTAGTACCAATAGTAGCATCATTGATACTATTTTTTTTAATTTTTGCATTATTAATATCCCCCTTGTTTTACCCTTGTTTTAAAACATTACACACTTTATTGTATATTATTTGGTAGTTTTGTCAATAATACTAAAGTAAACATAATTTTTCTACATTTATTACACATAATAAAAGAGATAGTATTTGAACCACCTTTTACAACCAAATACTATCTCTACTTTTTCTTTTTATATCAAACAAATCAGTACTTCATTAATGTATTAAAATGACACCTGCATTTCTACAAGTGCCTTAATATAAACATTATTTAATTTATCTTACTTAAAACCAGTCTACTTATTTTATATATCTAAAGAATTACAGTTGCAGGTATTGTAATTGTGACTGTTCCTGAAGGAAGAATATCACCAACATTAACTATAATATTTGAATTAGTTGAACTTGGATCAACTGTACCTTGAGTAGTTGTTATTCCACTAGCTGTAAATTGAATGTGATTAGGAGCACTATCATTAATTACTACTGCCTTAGCTGTCTTTAAACCAGTATTAGTAACTACTATTGTGTATGTAAAAGTATCACCTACCCATACAGATTTTACATTAGCTGTTTTTACAACACTTAATTGAGTATCAGGAACTCCATTGAATATAATAGAAACCCCACCACTAGCATTATTAGTATTATCACCTTTTGCAGTAGCAGTATTAACTATATTAGTTGTTCCGTTGCCACTAGTATTGGTTGTTGTTCCACCTGTTCCTGTAGTTCCGCCTGTCGTTGCAGGTGCTGTCACTATCACAGTACACGCTGCGCTCAAATTGCTTCCATCTTGTGTAGTGGCTTTTATCGTTACTGTTCCTTCCTTAATTGCTGTAACTACACCGTTTGAATCTACTGTTGCTATTGATGGATCACCGGAACTCCAAATCACATTTTTATTAGTTGCATTATCTGGTGTAACTGTTGCACTTAAATTATCTGTCTGTGCTACAACCATAGAATCAGTTGTTTTATTTAGTGTTAATCCTGATGCTGATATTGTTTGATTTGCCACATTAACTATGCAAGTTGCACTCAAATTACTTCCATCTTGTGTAGTTGCTGTTATAGTTACTGTTCCTGCTTTTATTGCTGTAATTTTACCATTTGAATCTACAGTTGCTATTGATTGATCACTTGAGCTCCAAGTTACATTTTTATTTGTAGCATTATCTGGTGTAACAGTTGCAATTAAATTATCCGTTTGTGCTACAACCATTGAATCGGTTGTTTTATTCAGTGTAATTCCTGATGCTGATATTGTTTGTGGTGTTACATTAACAGTGCATGATGAACTTAAATTGCTTCCATCATTAATAGTAGCCTTTATCGTTGCTTGTCCTTCTTTCACCGCTGTAACTTTACCAGTGTTATCAACTGTAGCTATACTTGAATCACTTGATGACCATATTACTCCTGTACCCGCTGGAGTTGTTGTTGCAACTAAAATATCTGTTTGTCCTACTTGCAATTCATCTGTAGATTTGTTTAATGATATACTTGAGATATTTTCATTATAAGGCTTTAAGATTCCCGCAGAATCTATATCTATTGTATCCATTTCAATATATTTACCATCATTTGGTTTTGTAATCGTTACTGAGTGCTCACCATTTTTTAGAGATATATTTTCATATAGTAGGATCATCCCTTCTGCTTGTCCTTGTATATCTTCTGAATAATTATCAATTACAGTATTATCAATAGTTATTTTTATATTATCACTAAATCCAGTAATCTTATCTGCGTTTGAAATAATTCTTAGTTTTGTACCTGTAAAATTAAATTGTACTTCTCCTGGACTTTTATTTGCATGTAGACTACCATTTTGTGCGTCTGTGTTAACTCCAGTATACCATCCAGTTCCAATGTAACTTATATTACTATTTGCGTCATCATATCTTGCCCATCCAGTCTCAGGACTTTTTAATTGTTGTCCAACTGTAGCCGCATTAGCTATGCTTCCATTTTGAATTGCTCCATTTCCTACAATAGCTAATAACATTACAAACATTATACTAAACTTTTTAAAGTATTTTTTCATTTATCATTTCTCCCTTATGTAATTTTAATAATAAATGAACGCGTTCTATGATTATTTTAACTGTATCACCAATAAAATCCAACAGAAATCGTAATACAAATTCTTTTAAATATAAGAAATTAAGTAAGTTTTTACATATGTATATATAATATACCTAAAAAGAATATTTTAATCTAAAATAAAAACCAGGAAATTTTTAATCTCCTAGTCTCATTCAAATTTTATTTTTTACTTGCACTTCCTGGCACATCTAAGCTTTTATCTACTGGTTTCACATTGAATGTTATATTAGTTCCGTCTGATGTAGCTATTATAGTTCCTTCTAAATCTGTTCTAAACACATTAATATTCTCAGCATTTAGTTTAGTTATAGTTTCCTTATGTGGATGACCATAATCATTACCTTTTCCGCAACTAATCACCGCATATTTAGGATTTACTTTATCTAAAAATGCCTGGCTTGTTGAAGAATAGCTTCCATGATGTCCTATTTTAATAACATCCGCCTGAACATCTAATTGTTTTGCTAAAATTTCACTTTCACTTATGTCTTGAGCATCCCCCATAAAAATAAATGAATTATTTCCGTACTTTAATTTAACAACTATAGAATAATTATTTAAATCATCATATTTATCACTATTAGGTGCTAAAAATGTTAATGTAGCATTTCCTATAGTAAGCTGATCCCCTACTTTTGGCACAGTTAATTTTAAATTTTTATTCTTTAAAGCCTTTATCATATTTTCATAAGTTTTAGTTGTTGTAGTTACTTTTGGAGAATAGAAAGTTCCAACAGTAATATTGTTAATAACATCATCCATACTTCCAATGTGATCTTCATGAGGGTGTGTTGCTATAACATAATCTAATTTAGTAATATTAATAGATTTTAAATAGTCTAAAGCTTTTTTATCACTAGTTCCAGCATCAATTAATATATTTTCATCTCCAATTTGAATTAATTCACTGTCCCCTTGTCCAACATCGATATAATGAATTTTCAAGTCTGGCATTACTGTTATATTTTCAGTTGTTGCTACTTTTTCTGCTGCTTCATGCGTATTTTTTGTATTACTAGTTTGTGTATTTTTTCCGCATGAAATTGTAAAAACTGAAAACATTACAATTAGCAATATACCTAATATTTTTTTAACTTTTCGCACCAAAATCCCTCCTATATTTACTATCAATTGTATATTATTAATAATTACTGTCAATAATGCCTTCGAAGAAATAATAACCCACAATATTAAAAGGAGGTAGTATTTGAATCTTAATCACCCCATACTACCTCAATTTTGCTTTAATATTTCTATTAATTATTTTATTAATAGCATTTTTCGCAAGCTCTATATCCAGCTTTTATTGCATCACTTAAAGACATTGCAGTATAATATTTCATTCCATGTGCATTTGGACTTGAATGATATATTCCATTTCTTGATACATATACTGTTTGGCTTTGAGTATCTCCTGCTGCACTTGCAGTTGATCCACTAGTATTTCCACCACTGTAAGTAGGTACACTATTTGTCCAAGCTCCAGAACTATTTAAGTAATAGCCATCAATCTTAGTGTCATGAGCCATAGTTCCATCGCCATATAGATAGAACCAATTTCCGCCATCGCATATCCAACCAGTTTGCATATATCCATTAGTGTCAAAATAGTACCATTTTCCATCAATCTTAGTCCAGCTAGTAGCATAAGATGATCCGCCTTGTGAATACCACCAACCGTTATTACCTTGTCTCCATTCTGCATGTGCCGCTAATGGTGTTACTGCTAATAATGTTATTAATGTAATAACACTGGCAATTAATCTTTTAAATTTTTGCATTATTAAACATCCCCCTTATTTTTTAATATTACATAATTTATTGTATATTAATAGAAACTTTTGTCAATAATGTTAGTATACCATCATTTAATTCAATATATAGAAAAGAGATAGTATTTTACCTCTTGTATACCATCTAAATACTATCTCTATTTTTGTGCAAAAAATAAAGCTAGGACAAAATTAAATCCCAACTTTATATCTTTACCTATAAGAAAGTTTATTTTAACTGCTTTCTTAATTCTTCTATTGTGCTTAATAATAATTCATGAGTTCTTCTACTTTCCTCTTGATTTTCCATTAAAGTATCAATTTTTTTATGCAAATCTTCTATTATTATTTCAGATTTCAAATTAACAAGGTAGTCATTTGCAGTAGTCAATCTATCCCTTTCTGATTGACGATTTTGTGACATCATGATTATTGGGGCTTGTATAGCTGCAAGACAAGATAATACTAAGTTTAAAAATACAAATGGATATGGATCAAATGCGTTACTGCTTAGAATAACAACATTTCCTATAATCCAAACTGCAAGTACCACTCCAAAGCTTATAATAAATGTCCAAGAACCACCAAATTCTGCTATTTTATCAGCTGTTCTTTGTCCAAAAGTTGAGTTTTCATCATGTGCATTATTTATATTCTTTGAAACCTTGCCAGTAATAAGTTCATGAATTAATTCTTCATCAATGTTGCTTCCCTTAAAATCCTTATCTTTTTCTAATATTTCTCTTACCAACTCTTCTTTGCTATAGCATATAGTATCTTTACTTTCCATAAATACTCTCTCCTACTCATTGTTTGATTTTTTCTAATATTTCATGTTAATGCTATAACATTTTAACACAAAAATCATATAAATTAATTGTATATTATTTAGTAGTTTTGTCAAATATATAACATTGAAGTATTAACTTAACCAAATAAAAAAAGAGATAGTATTTTACAGCAAACCACCTTAAATACTGTCTGTTACCTATTATTTTTTTTTAACTATAAACGAGCGTTTTTACATCCAATAAATTACCAACAATAAAAAAATAGAACATTTATGAAATCATTTGTTATAATTAGGTTCCAACACAAAACATAACAAGGAGATATCATAAATGTTCATTGGCTCAATTATAAC
>JARLHR010000015.1 GCA_031292145.1 Clostridium sp.
ATCTGTAGGGTTTGTAAATAAAAATAAGGTTTTAAAGCTGTCAAATTTAGGATTATTATATGCTTCAATTGCTTTTGCTATTGGAAGCACATATGCTTTTATTCCTGGTGGCGATACTTGAATTACTAATTGTTTTCTTAAATCATCTGCTGCGACCTCATCACTGCAGGCAAATATTCTATTGCACCCACTCTCCTTTGTCCAAACTGTTGCTACTTGTCCATGTATTAATCTGTCATCTATTCTTACAAAGCTAATTTCCATTTTTTATTCCTCACTTTTTAATATTTGTATTTGATTTATATTAATTTACATATAATTTTTTATAAGACTAAAGCCCTTAAATGATTTCTTCTTCGGCATCAATATTAATATTTTTAGTTAAAACTTTTACAGCTTCTTTTCCAGCGTTCTCTGCTATTGTTAACAATTCTTTTATACTTGAAAAATCTCTACTTCCTAGAACTTCTAAAATCATTGGAAGATTAACGCCAGTTACTATTTCCATATTTTCATGTTGCATTGCAATTATACTTGCTGCATTAAATGGACTCCCCCCAAAAAGGTCTACCATAAATAGTACGCCATCTTTCGAATCTAATTTTTCTATAAGCTGGTTATATTTTTCTACCAAATCTTCTATACCTTCACCTGGTTTAAATGTAACGGCACTAATATTCTCCTGAGTTCCAAAAATCATTTCTGTTGACTTAAGAATCTCTTGTGAAAACATTCCATGGGTACCTATAATTACTGAGATCATTATTCCATCATCCTTTCTTGCTACATATATTATTTTTATACCTTTATACATAGCAATTCCTATGCCAACCAAGGGTGTAAATTAAAAAATATATCTAGAACTAAGACTATTACTGCCTCTTCTCATACTTAAATATCTTTAATTACACTATTAATTGAAGATTTACATACTTTCAATCACATTTAACACAGTTTGATAAATAACTTAGAAGAATTAACACACATTTATCTAAAAGTTAACTGCCACTAACACACAATCTTTTTTAGATCTATGTATTAGTGGCAGTTAACTTTTAGATTTTTATTCCGTATTTTTAAATTATAATTCCATCAATTCAACAACGATTTAGATAAAGCTCCCTATATTAACCCAAGCTTCCCCCAATGATGTCAGCAATATAATAAATTTCATCATCTGTTAAATTTATTGATAATGCATTTTTAAAAATTAAGCTTGCTTCTTTTAGTGCTTCTATGGTTTTTTTACTAAAGCTCAAATTCTCCTCGTCATATTTTAAGCCACTATTTAACACCATTCTTTCTAACGCACATGAAACATGAAACATAATTCTTAATTTTACTGTATTTTCAAAATCTACATTTAATAACTCCTCAATTGAATTTAGGAACTCATCTAATAAAGAATAAATCTTTTTAGGATTAAGGAAAGTTATAAACTCATCAATAGTTTGCGTACAAAGATTTTTAAATATTATCTGATTATCTTTTTTATTGTTAGTAGGTATACTCTTTTTACCTTTTATAATTCCTACTAAAATATTCTCTCCTGTACCATCAATTAATTGTTCAATTGATATAAATGGAATTCCAATGTTAGGATTTGTTATCCCTATTATAGCCAAGATATCACTTTGTTCTGAAATCTGCTGAATAATTTTTGTTAAATTCTTTAAGCCAAGTGAAATAATATTAATATTCTTAGCATCAATATTATTTGTAACAGTCTCAACTAATTCTTTAAGCTTAATTGCAGCTCCTTTTCCTGTAGAGCATATGGTAATTACAACTTTTTCCTTTTTCATGCTTTTTTGATAAGATTGTGTAGTAATATTATTGGTGTATCCTCTAAAATCAGTAAGTAGATATGAATGTACAGAATTTAAATCTGCATCACAAACAGAACATTTTCTAACTGCTTCTAGAACTAACGGTGTAGAGACCATATCAATACTTTTTATATTTATACCTGTTTTTTCTGTAATAACATCAGCAAAACTATTTAAAGACCCCATATCCACTAAAAGTAATACGCCCTTTCCCTCATCCACTTGCTTAACTTTTTCTATAACATTATCCAAAACATCTGATGGTGCTCTTTCAAGAGGCATATCAACAGCTAGTATATTATCTGCTTCAAATAATTTTTTAGCCACACTAACCATACTAGTTGCAATATTAACTCCATGTGAAGCTACTACAATACCTACTCTTTCTTGACGAGAAGATTCCTGTATTGAGTTTAAAAGTAATGCCAGATACTCAATCTCTACATTAGGTATAATGATATTGAAGTTTTTCTCTATAAGTGTATGAATTTCTTTGGCAACCTCGTATTCTTTGCTTTCAATTGATATTGATAAATCAATATTTGATTCAAAAGAAACTGTATTTTTCTTAATGCGGTTAAATAATGCACTAAAGTGAAGGCTTGTTGCATAAATAAATCTTTCATTAAGTTTTTTATTCAATTTCTTTTCAGCTAATATTTTGATTTCTTCTGAAAAATCCACTATATTTTTATCAACAATCTTTAATAATCCTTCTCTACGATTTACATCATTTTTAAATCTATCATAAAATTGTTTTAAATGTATATTTATATCTGTTGTTATAAAACTTTTTATTTCTTCATCATTCATACCTTCTTCCTGAAGCATGGATGTTTTCCCCTCTATTATTCTATAAATATTAAATGGTGTTTCATAATCTTTTGTTTCCAAAAATCTCCTATTACCATCTGGCTGAATAGTAATACTGTTAGGCATCATATTCCACATAGCTGTTTTATCTTTGGTTTGATTTCCAAACGCCAATATTCCACTTTTTATATTTGGAGGTAATGCACTTAAATTTATTTCAATATCCTTATTTGTGTTGATGCAATTAAAAAATCCCTTTGCACAAACCAATTGTATATTAGATTTTAATTGCCCAACATTTCCATAGGTCGCACTACCTATCAATGCTTTTATGGCTTCTGATGAAATCTTAATAGTTTTATTTACCCTCTGAGCTTCTTTTGAAAGTAAATATTGTACCAATTCTATTTTTTCATTGATTGGTCTTTCTCCAAAAGATGGAATAGCTATTGTTATAGGAATTCTTCTAATAAAAGTATTCAGTAATGTAGAATTTGGATCTTCAGTTGTAGCTCCAATTAACAACACATTTGCTTTACGCTGTCTATCTGTTTCTCCAAGCTTGTTATAAGTTCCTGTGTCCATGAAATAAAAGACCATTTCTTGCCCTTCTGGTGGTAATCTATGTATCTCGTCCAGAAATAATATACCTCCATCAGCTTTTTCAACTATACCCTCCTTGTCTTTCTCAGCGCCTGTAAATGCACCTTTGGCATGTCCAAATATATAAGATAAAAGAAGTTGAGGATTATTAGAATAATCAGCACAGTTAAATATAATAAACGGGGGATCTTCAGATAACTTTTTTATAGTTTTATAATATTTGTACATCATATTAGCAAACAGACTTTTACCAACACCAGTGCTACCTATTATTAAGGTATGTAATCCATTAGGCGGATATAATAAAGCAGCCTTTGCTTGCTCTATTTGATTTTTCAAACTTGTATTAAAGCCTATTAACGAGTCGAAAGATGATTTATCTTCTTTGTCATCCAAATTAATAAAATCATTAATTTCTATGCCTTCTTCAGACTCATCATTTAAAGATACATTTAATATTTTAATAAATTGTTCTCTATCAAAATACAGAACAGGTCTATTTTTAATTTTAATTATTTTCTTTTCCCTGCAAAGAGTATTAAGTTCTCTAGAGGCATTACTTCTTAATATTCCTAAATATTCTGCAACTTGTTGAGCACTAAATCCTTTAATCTCAAATAATTTTTCTTTAGTAAATTCTTTAGAATTTGATAATATATACTTATAAATCTTATCAATTTGTTTCATATGATTATTACCTGCCTTTAATTTTGTAGTTTTAATATATAATGTTTCTAATCCTAAATCCTAAACCTAAAGTAAACCATCTTTTTATTTAAATTAGTTAAAAGATTTCGCTATATGCTTTTATAATTATAAAAATTAATACAGATTACTTATATACTAATTATTATTTTAAACAGCAATAAGTGTGTAAATAGAACTGTATTATACTAACTTGAATTTTTCACATACTTATTAATATAAACTTGTTTCTATTTCACACACTTTTTTCTTAAATTACACACTAATAATTTCTTTTAATATAACTTTCCCATAATTCCCTAATAATTAATACTCTTTTATAATGTTAATTTACCACATTTTCATATCCATAATATATTAGCATTAATATATTCCCCTTATGTCACTTAAAGTAGGTATTGATGCTATTGCTCCATAGTTTGTACATGTAATTGCTCCTACTTTATTTGCAAATGCAATTATATTCTTCCATTCTTCAAAGCTTATATTTTGTTTATCTTCAATATCAGATACTTGTTTTAATACAGCCCCAACAAATGCATCTCCAGCACCAGTCGAATCTACTTGTTTAATTTTAATAGATGGAATTATTTCATTTTTCCCATTAACACTTAGATATGTTCCTTTAGAGCCTAAAGTAATAGTTACAACTTTAACACCTAATTCATGTAACTTATTAACTCCATCTGTAATATCTTTTTCTTTAGTTATTAAATATAATTCCTCATCACTTAATTTGGTGAAATCACAATCTTTCAAAAATTTAATACAATCATCAGTAAATTGCTTTAATTTATCTGGAGTAATAAGTGCATCACGGTAGTTTGGATCAAAAGATATATAGATATTATTTGCTTTTGCATACTCTAATAATTTAAAATATGTATTTTTCAATTCTCCTTCAAGAAATCCTGTAGCCGATCCAAAATGAATTATATCTGATTTAGCTATTTTAGATAAATCAATATTTTCAAAAGTATACTCCCCATCACTGCCTCTTAAGAAATCAAAATTACGTTCTCCATTTTTATCGATTCCAACTAACGCAATTGTTGTACTTCCTTTTTCTACAGTCATTTCAGTATTTATATTTAAATCTTTTAATAGTTCTATTAAATGCTTACCAAAGAAATCATTTCCCACTTGCCCTAAAAAATAAGCATTTCCTCCAAGCTTAGAGATACTTGCGGCCACATTTGCAGGTGCTCCACCTGCTTTTTTCTCAAATTTCTCTCCATCCTTTAAACCTTTATTATCAACACAAACCATATCAATTAAAAGTTCTCCTATACAAAAGACATTTTTATTCATTTTAAACTCCTCCATTTAAAAGTCCATTTTATTCCACAACAATATCATGTTTTTCAATGCTTACGGTTGCATTTCCTTTTGCATAAAAAGAAATACCAGTCGCCTCTAGCTCTGTATAAAAAGTCGATGTCATAACTTGCTCACCATCATTAACAAAAATCTCTACAGAATATTTATCTATTATTAATCTTAATTTAATCTTTCCATTTTGATTTCTTACTTTCATTTCTCTCTTATGCAATAAATCGCCAATCTTTGAAGAATAACTTCTATCAAATGAAATCAATTTTTTTCTTGGATCAAAAGTAATTAATGTTTCATATTCCTCATTTTTAGCAATTTTAATTGTAAACTCTTCATAGCCTGCATCTTTAATTTCAATCGACATATCTAATTCTCTTCCTGATATTCCTGGTAATTCCACATTATCATTAACTAATATATTCTGATATTTAACAGTATTTCTATAGTAATTTTCAATTTCTCTAATTGGATTTTGTATTAAATGACCGTCCTTCATCGTAAGTTCTCTTGGGATAGTCATCATTCCACACCATTTAAAAAAGCTCGGAACAATATTATTTTCCCAAGATTGCATCCAGCCAATCATAATTCTTCTTCCATCTTCAGTTTCAAGGGTTTGAGGTGCATAAAAATCTAATCCAAAGTCTATAGGTTCATAAGACTCTCTATTAAATTTGTAATTTTCTTTATCATATTTTCCGATTAAGTATGCTGTATTGTGCCCGTTGTGGAACTTTAGTCCTTTTGCCTTTACCTCTTGTGGTGAAATTATCATAATATCACTTCCATCAAGCTTAAAGAAATCTGGACATTCCCACATTCGGCCCAGCTTATTTTCGCTTCTATCAAGAACAGAAACAAAACTCCAATTTCTTAAATCTTTTGATTTATATAAAAGAATTTGTCCACTTTCATCAGCATGTCTACTTCCAACTACTACATAGAAGTCTTCTCCTTCCTTCCATATCTTAGGATCTCTAAAATCTTCTAAATTACTATCTTCTGGTAGCAAAAAGCTATCAATAACTGGATTACAATCTAATTTCTCGTAGTCTATACCATCTCCAATTGCAACACATTGAGTTTGTCTAATAAAATGCGAACCATCGTCTTCCACCTTATCTACTACTCCAGTATAAATAAGTACATGTTTACCATCTAATTCTATAGCACTTCCTGAAAAGCAACCTTCCAAGTCATATTCTTCATCAGGTGCAAGAGCTACAGGCAACTGCTCCCATTTTATAAAATCTTTTGTTTTGCTATGCCCCCAATGCATAGGTCCCCATTTAATATCGTAAGGATGATATTGATAAAATAAATGATACTCTCCGTTAAACATTGAAAACCCATTAGGATCATTTATCCAGCCTATTGGTGCAGATAAATGAAATAATGGTCTCTCTTTTTCAGAAATATTATTTACTGCCTCTTCTTCAAAAACTCTTGCTTTATTTAAAATTTCACTATTACCTCTTATTATATTGCCCATAATCATTTCCTTTCATATTATATTAAATATTTCTAAATTTCATTAAATCTCTAATGTCATTTACTATTTTTCTATTTCTAAACTAATTTTTTGAACCTGAACCAACAATACCTTGAACATAATATTTTTGCATTGTTAAGAAAATTATTAATACTGGTATAGTTACAAAAGTTAATCCAGCCATTACTCTTCCATAATTTATTGGTTGTATACTAAATAATGAGCTTAATGCCATTTGAATTGTTTGTTTTGACGGATCTGATATTACCATTACTGGCCATACAAAATCATTCCAGCTTGCAACAAAAATCATTATAGCTACTGTTGCATATATTGGTTTTGCGAGTGGCATTATAAGTTTCACAAATATTGTATATTGATTAGCTCCATCAAGCTTAGCTGCTTCTTCAATTTCTTTTGGTAAACCTAAGAAGGTTTGTCTAAATAAAAATATATAAAATGGGTTTGCTATAGCAGGAACTATTAATCCTAAATAACTATTAATCCACCCTAATTTGTACACTATTGAAAATAGAGGTAACATTACTGTTTGAGCTGGTATTATCATTAAAGATAATAATATTGTAAAAAGTATCTTTTTACCTGGAAAATCTAATCTTGCAAATCCATACCCGGCTAAAGAATTTACTATTAAGCTGAACACAATAATAACTCCTATATAGAAGAATGAATTAAGCATCGAATTAAGTATTGGTAATTGCTTTAAACAATCAAAATAATTATAAAAATAATTGTTATTAAAAACTGGTAATATAAAAGCCTTAACGCTTGAAATATCTGAAAATATTTGAGAATCATTCTTGAATGATGAAACTATCATCCAAATAAGCGGAAACATAAAAAACACTGCTAATAACAATAAAATAATATACTCAACAAACTTATTGTTTTGTTTTTTTATCGACATATTCTTTCTCTCCATTCTTTGTTTAATCTTCTTTACTAACCATCAATTTATTTTGTATCAAGACTATAACTAACACTATAGCTGTAAATACAACTGCCATTGCTGAACCATATCCCATATTTCTATACTTATATCCAGTTTGATAAATTTCATATACTATAGTCACAGTAGAGTTAAGTGGTCCACCTTGAGTCATCATCATAGGTTGTATAAGAAGTTGAACGGCTCCTATTGTTATAGTTAAAAATAAGAGTACAGATATATTTTTAAGTCCTGGTAAAGTGATGTTTAAAAATTGCTGATATTTACTTGCTCCGTCCATATCTGCTGCTTCATATAGATAAGGAGGTATATCTTGCAGACCTGCTAGAAATATCATCATTTGAAATCCTGCGCCTTGCCATGCTGAAAGAAAAATTATACAATACATTGCTTGAGTTGGATCTGATAAAAATGGCTGACTAGCTATTCCTACTGAATTTAATATTGAATTTAGCAAGCCGTTATTAGGGTTATAAATAAAAGTCCATAATATTGAAATTACTACTAGAGACAAAACTGTTGGAGCGAAAAATGCTAATCTAAAGAATTTAATTCCCTTAAGTTTTTTATTAACCAATAGAGCTAATCCTAGTGCTACTGCTAGCTGCAAAGGTACTACAAAAATAGTGAATCTAAAAGTATTATATATACTTTTTATAAAGACTGTATCGGTAAATACCTTTTTAAAATTATCTAATCCTACAAAACTCATAGCCTTGGGTTTTAAAATATTGTAATCCATAAAACTATAATAAAATGATAACGCAAATGGAATAATAACAAACATAAATACTAATATTAGTGCAGGTAATACAAATGACATCGATACAGCATTTTTCTTTATTTTATTCTTTTTCATAATGCTAATCATAATCCACCTCTCTTTTAAAGCAGCTATTACAAAATACATTTATCACATAATATATATTGTAACTTCACTAAATATAAAATTTACAATGTATATTAAAACTTTTATTTTGCAATAGCTCCTTAAGTATTAATTTTTATATATTCTTCTTTAAATCTATTTAACTTGAACCCCAATTTGTTTTACTGCTTCATCTAACGCTTGTTTTGTATCCATTCCATGAATTGTATTTGTTATTGCTTTAGAAAATTGATCAGATATTACTGGATAATTTGGAGTTAATGGTCTTACTTTAGCTGTACTTTGTAATTGTTCTGCTATTATGTTAAATGGTTCCTTTTTAAATTCATCTATTTTATTAAATGCTGTAGCTCTTGCTGGTGGCATTCCATTAGCTTTATTCATTGCTATACATGCATCTGTATTAGTTAAGAATTTAATTAATTCAGCTGCTGCTTTTTGCTTTTCTGTTCCACAATCTTTTGTCATATAGAATCCCCATGATCCACATGGGGATGCTGCTGCTCCCTTTGTAGCTACTGGATATGGCATTATCCCCCACTTTAAATCTGGATATTTATCTAAAGTTCCTTTTTCCCAAGGTCCACTTAAAAGCATAGCTGCTTTTCCATTTTCAAAACTATTGTCTATTGGAGTAGGATTTACTACTTTATCATCAACTAATTTTTTAATATACGATAATGCTTGAACTGATTTGTCACTATTTATTGACCCATCTACTGTCTTTCCATCATCTGCAACTATTTGCCCACCAAAAGATTGTACTAATGGTAAAAATGCAAATGTGTTCCATTCCCCACCAGATTTAAGATTCATATCTATCCCATATACATCATCTTTAGTCAATTTTTTAGCATTTTCGTATAATTGATCTAGTGTCCATGCATCTTTTACAGATGTTGGAGCTGTAATACCAGCTTTTGCAAGCATATCTTTGTTATAATAGATTACTACGGAAGCATCCATTGCGCCTAAACCATAAAGTTTTCCTTTATATGTTCCTTGGTCAATTATATCTTTATTAAAATCTTTTAGATCTTCTTTATCTACAAAATCATCTATAGGCACTATTACCCCTGCCTCAGCTTGAGCTGCTACATTTGGACCGTCTACTGTTAATACATCTGGTAGCGAATCTGTTGTTACAGCTGCATTAACCTTATCATCATATCCTGAAGCATCTCCAGTACGAGCTATTTGTGTTAAATTAACTTTTATTTTTCCTTCATTGGCCTTATTAAAATCCTCAACTTCTTTTTTGTAAAGTTGTCCTTCTGGTGAATCTGTTTCATGTACCCATAAATTAAGAGTTACACTTCCATCAGCATTTTTAGCTGTTTTACTACTATCACCTTGACTTCCACATCCCACCATTGAAAACATTAATAATGTTGCCATTGATACAACTGCTATTGTTTTTTTACTAAATTTCATTTTTGAATCCCCCTCATTTTTGTTAATATTTATAATTAATAATATATAAAACGTTATTTTTGAAACGTTTCATTTTTTATTTAAAAGAAATTAAGCTTTTTTGCTCCATTTCTTTCCTAAAAGTATCGTCATTATAAAAGTAACTCCAAAGGATATAATGAGTGATACTAGGTATTGAACCATTGATTGTGGTCTTATTACTATTATGCCTGGTAGCCCTGCTGGCCCTTGTGAAAGAGATAAGACTTTCATAGATGTAGCATAAGCTGATCCAACTGCAGATCCTATTAATGCTCCTATAAATGGATATTTTAATTTTAGGTTAATTCCAAACATTGCCGGTTCTGTAATTCCAAGCAATGCTGATATTCCTGAAGCCGAAGCTATACTTTTAATTTTAGTATCTTTCTTCACTGTTATGAGTACTGCTAAAGCTGCTGCGCCTTGAGCTACATTAGAAGCTGCTACAACTGCGAATGTAGGCGATCCGCCTAAAGTGGATATATTAGCAAGTATTTGAGTTTCAGCTGCAATAAGACTATGATGCATTCCTGTTATAACTAATAAAGGATACACAACTCCATAAATTGCACCGCCTATTGGACCCAAATCAAAAAATAACCACATAACCCCTGCTGTTAAGAAATTTCCTACAGTTCTCATTACAGGACCTATAATAATAAATGTTAATGCTGCAGTTACTAATACTGAAGCTAATGGTGTTATTATATTATCAAGAATAGGTGTAACTATTTTATGTAGTTTACCTTCAAGTTTTGCTAATACAAATGATGATACTATTATTGGTAAAACTGTACCTTGATACCCAACCTTAGCAATACTCAACCCAAATATGTTCCAATATGGAACTGTTCCATCAATCAACGCTTTACCATATCCATAACCATTTAATAAGTCTGGATGAATCATGATTGCACCTATTACCGCACCTAACACTGGTGTTCCACCAAATCTCTTCGCAGCAGAAAAGCCTATAAATATCGGTAAAAATGTAAATGCAGCATTTGAAAACAAGTTCAACATTTCTGCTAACTGACTAAATTGTGGATAAACTTCTACTAAAGATATGTTTGAAATAAATAAACCTTTAGCTGTTAATACATTATTTAGTCCCATTAATAACCCTGATGCAACCAATGCTGGTAATATTGGCACAAAAACATCTGCTAATGCTGATAAAGTTCTTTGAATAATATTCAATTTAGCAGTAGAAGTTTTTTTTAGTTCTTGTATGCTAACTTCAGATATAGAAGAAAGCTTAACAAATTCCTTATATACTGCATCTACAATTCCTGTTCCTAAAATAATCTGAAATTGTGCCCCATTATTAAAGCACCCTTTCACTAAATTAATTTCTTCTAATTTTTCTAAATTTATTTTTTTGTCATCATGAAGAACAAGTCTTAATCTTGTAGCACAATGTGCTGCACTGGTTACGTTTTCTTTTCCTCCAACACATGCCAAGATATCTTTGGCTGTATTGTTGAAACTTTTTTTACTTGTCATTCTGAAATCCTCCTATGAAATTGAAACGTTTCATTTATCTCATGTATTAAATATATTACGAAATCTAATTATAGTCAAGAATTTTTTTATCGTTTACAAAATGTAAGTTTTTCCAATAAGTTTATAATCCCCACCTCCTCCTATTATTCAGTTTATAATGACCCTAAAGTCAAATTTTCAATTACACTTTTAAGCTAAAAATTATATGATTTTTTTAATTCTAAAATTTAACTCAATGCATTCTCTTGCTATTTTAAATATAAAAACATAATTTATATGATAATTATAAAAACAATATATACAACTAAATAATAACCTACTTTGCTTATTATTTAGTTGTATATCCCTTTATAAATTTTACCGGTAAGCTAATTTCTTTATCTATATCTTTATTATCAATAATATTTATAAGAGCCTTAACAGCTTCTTTTGCTATGTTTTCAACTGGCTGCCTTATAGTTGATATTTTAATTGAGTCTTTCTTGTTAGCTCTAATTCCATCATATCCTATTATTTGCACATCATTTGGTACATTAATATTAAACTTTTTAAGTTTTTCAATTACATCAAAAGCATGATCATCTGTTACTGTAAATATTCCATCAATTTTCTTTTTCCCATTAAAATTTTCATATAAAAATTCATCTAAGATCTTTGCAAACTTTTGTGTTCCCTCTGTTGAATAACACACAGTATATGATATATTATTTTCTTCGCAATAATTAACAAACCCTTTCTTCCTATTTCTTGTGGCATTATCTATTTTAGAACCTAAACCTGCAAAAGCTATATTTTTGCAGCCACTTTTTATTAATTCATTAGCCGCCATTCTTCCGCCTTCAAAATTGTCACTAGTTACATAGGTTATGTTTTCCGAAAAATATCTATCGATACTTATTATTGGCATATTAGAATGCACATATTTATCCACATCACTATATGTTATTGCTATAATTCCATCTACTTTATTTTGTTTTGCCATTGTTATATATTGCAGTTCAATCTCATAATTATCCTCGGAATTGCATAATATCATCTTAATCCCAAAGTCTCTTAAGCTTTTTTCTATATTAAATGCTAATTCTGCAAAAAACGAATTCCACACTGTTGGAATTATTAGAGCTACTGTATTAGTTCTGTTAACCTTAAATCCTCTTGCATATACATTAGGTTCATAATTAAGTTCCTTTATAGCGTCTTCTATTGCAGCCTTAGTTTTAGGTTTAACTTCAAAATTATTAATATACCTTGATACAGATCCAACAGACACTCCTGCTTTTTTTGCAACATCTTTAATAGTAGCCATTTCTCTTTCTCCTTGCATTTTTAATATACTTTGATTAAATTATACAACATAATATTAAGTTTAGGATAATTTCTTAATGAATTAAACACTTATTTATAAATTTGGATATTTTACTTCAAATTCCTTATACCCATTACAAGTAGCGATTATTGTATCTTAATATGCTATTTGATAACCATTTAAAAGTCACTATTCATCAATTTATCTGGGCTATAGACGACTAAACGCATGATGAAGCGTTTTATATATATATCACTTTAAATTATAGCTATAAGGAAACGAATCTATAGAAACTGTTTTTAACAACCTTTGTTCAATCCTGGAACCAGTTGGAGATTCAACTAAAATTTAATGTTATATCTAAATATTCTATAATAAACTAACGCTAACTCGATTAATTTCATTTAAATTATGCTTCTCACTCTTTTATAAGTGTATATTTTTAACGACTACAGAAATGTAGTCGTTAAAACAGTACTTATTTATTTGTATACGTAATTATGTGTCAAAAAATTGTATAATGCACCTATTAGATTTGCATCATTTCTAAATTCACATCTAACCACTTTAGGCTTTGGAGTATAAAACTTAAAACTTTCGCAATATTTATCTATATTTTTTTGAATATACTCTATTAATATATCTTGAGCACTTATTCCTCCACCAATTGCAAATATTTCTGGATCCAAAACACATTGTAAATTAAAAATTTGAACTGCTAATTTGTACGTAAAATCATCTAATATTTTAAGAACATCTTCATCATTATTATTTGCATACTCAAATACTTTGTATCCATCTAATTCTTCTGATAGTATGTCTTTGGCCTTCGCAGCAGCATTTATTAATGCGTTAGAACCACTTGAAAATCCCCATAAATTTTCGATATTTTGAGCATTATTAACATCGGTCCCTATATAGCTAAATTCACCTGCAAAAAAATTTTTGCCCTTATGTAGTTTTCTATCTCTTACGATACCTCCACCTACGCCAGTTCCAAGTACAATAACCACTCCATCATTATAATTTTTCAAACTGCCTTTCCAAACTTCTGCAAGTGCTGCACACTTCCCATCATTTTCTATTGTTATCTTTGTTGGACATCTTTCTTGTAAAATCTTCATAATCTCTTTTCCACTATTATAAGATAAAAAACCACCTGAATAAGCATAGCCTTTTTCACTGTCCAAGACTCCTGGCATACTTACAGCCATACCTTCTATTTCATTCTTATATTTATCATATATATTGCCAACTACCTCTACAAAGCTTTCAATGCTATCAAGAGGCGTTGGTATCTTTCCTTTTTCAATAAATTCTACTTCTTGTGTCATAAGTGCATATTTAATAGCACTTCCTCCAATATCTAAAACTAAATACTTCATCTTTCTACTCCTTAACTTATAATTTCTCTAAATCAATTTTATCTTTATTCATTCAACTTAATATTTTATATAAGGCTTATATTTCTACAGTTCAATAAAACACATAATACAAGAGTTGTCCTAAAATATAATTAAGAACAATAATCCGAGATACTAATCAAAATTAATCCTCCTATATTGTACCGCTCTTAATTCTAAAACAACGCCTGTACTATATTATTGTTTTTACACAAACATCTCTATTTTATTATTGGAAGTTCAATAGATGATGAATTGATATTTCCTGTATATACTGTTTGATTTGCTATAAAAATGTCTTTTTGCTTTGCCCAATTTCCTACTATATTAGTGTGATTATTGTATGCCGGAAAATTTGATGATGAAATGTCAACGCGTATTTTCGATTCCTTACTAATGCACCAGCTTACAGGCCATGCTTCAATTTCAACTTCTACTATTTCATTTGGAACATATTTAAGTGCATGATCCGTTTTATTTCTATACGCCAAGCTACTGATTCCATCACATATATTAAATGAACGTCCATCAGGAAGTACAACCATAATTTTAGCTGCAAAAGCTGTATCCTCTGCATCTGTGCTAACTCTTAGCTTAACTTTTATATTCCCAACAATTTTTGTATCTTCAGAAAATTCTTCTGATATAAAAGTTAATACATCCTCTCTATATCCTGGTTCTTCCTGCAATCTAGCTCCATGTTTAGTATCACCATATCCTGGTGTAATCCATGCAAGCAATGCTGTACCACCATTTGTCATAATATATTTATCTGGATCATATTTATATTCTAACTTTTCTTCATTGCATGGCTTATTTTCTGTTAAAATTCCACCTTTATATTTCTCTTCTGACTTTTCTAAATACATAGTTTGAATTTCTGCTTTTGGAGGCCAAGTTTCAAGGGTTTCCCATTGACCTTTTCCCACAATATATGCATCAATGCTTCCTACTTTATGTTCATAAGGCTTTCCTTTTAGCATATAGTCAAACCATTCTAATCCTGCTTTTACCTTTAAAAATCCTATTGTTTCATTATTAGGATACTCTAATTCTCCCGGACTATTACCCATATGATCCCATGGTCCAATTACTAAACGGCTCTTACTTTTTACTTCTTCACTTAAATTTAAATATCCCTTAACCAATCCATCTAAGTGATGATCAAACCATCCATCAATTAAAAGCATTGGTACATTAATTTTTGAAGGAATTTCTTTAAGCTGAGCCCATACGCCATTTGTCCAATATTCATCTGAACTCTCTACATTTGATACATATTCTCTATAAAAAGGAATTTCACTTCCAAATAGCTCTTTATCTGCATCAATATGAGGTCTCATAAAAATACCCTTTTGATATAATTCTCCAGGATGAACATCCGTATTTAATCCTGAATTACCATAAGCCCAAGATGTATAAATATCATGCCTAAACATACCGTTCATATAAATCTGTTCATAACGTTCAGTTCCAAAACAGTCTATAACCAAAGTCTTTACTTCACTTGGAAGTGAATCTGAAAGCATCCACTGACAAAAGGATAAATAAGAGCTTCCAAACATGCCTATGTTTCCATTCTGCCATTTTTGCTTAACAAGCCAGTTAACAGTATCTATACCATCATCTCTTTCATTAAAGAAAGGCTCCCATTTTCCTTCAGATTCTCCTGTCCCCCGAGCTGACTGCATTATAAGTACATATCCATGCTCAACAAAATGGCTGTATGCTGCATAGTATATTGGTTCATTATTAGGATACGGATATCTTATTAATATAGCTGGCCATGGTCCATAACCATTCGGGAAATATACCTTAGTAACCAATGATACATCATCTCTCATTTTAACTTTAATCAGTTCACTTTTAGCAACCTCATGAGTTGCTTCAGGTAATTCTTCAAGAATTTTATCATTGATTTCTTTTATAAATTCTTTTACATCCATAACATTACCACCTATCTAATTAACATTTTGATAATTTATATAAGTTAATTTTCTACATTACATCAGGAAGACTTCAGCAGTAAGGCACAATCAATACTAATTTAGACTTTTTCTGCTGAAGTAACCATAATGTAAATATTAAATTCCTAACCTAGCTGCTCATTTAAAACTTTAGCCTGGCTTTTTTTCTTACTTGAAGTTGCAATTATAATCGTAATTAATGCAACTACAAAATATGCTGAATTTAAAGAAAGTGGAATCCTATATGATTTAGTTGCATCAAAGAAGGCTCCTCCGATGTATACTGAAGCTGCTGAAGCTAAGGCAGCTAATAAGCTCACTGTTGAAAAAATAGCACTGTATTCTTTTGTTCCAAATACTCTCTTAATGTAAAATGGTAATGCTACAAGTACTAATGCTTGAGCTAATCCAATTACAAAACCTGATGCCACCATTAATTGTTGATTTAATGCCAAGTTTAATCCTAACCAGCCAATAAATCCAAGAGTTGCATATATACAAGTTACAAGTTTTGATGACCATTTATCTAATAAGAATCCAATTATAAATTTCCCTGCTGCTGCTCCAAGCATTATTCCTGATATAACTGTTGCTCCAACAGTTAACGGATATCCAAGATTAACAACATGCGCTGATACGTGTTGCACAAGACCTGCAACCATTTGTAATACAACTGCTGCTATACAGAATAAGTAAAATGCTGGTGTTCTATAAGCTTCTTTTGCAGTTAATCCGCTTTGCCCTACCTGCTCTTCAGATTTAACTTGTGCTGGATCTACTCCATATGCATATAACCCTTTATCTGATGGTTTGAATACCATTACAAACAATGTAAATGGTAAAACAAGAACTAACGCTACAACTCCAATGAATATATAGGCATTTCTCCATCCATGGTTTACAATAATATTACTTACTATTGGATTAAATATAGTACCACCTAAACCTGAAACCGCTGCTGCTATACCTAAAGCAAAACCTAATTTCTTTTCAAACCAATTTCCAAGAAATATTGGTAATACTAAGCTTACACAAAATGGTTGAACTGCTCCCATTGCAACTCCTGCTGCATAGAACATATATAAGTTATTAAATGTAGAACATGCTATTATGGCACATGCAAATACTACAAAACTTCCAGTTAATAAAAATTTCGCATTATATTTAGGGAACATTTTACCTGCAAAAGGCATTGTTATCATTTGTGTTATATTTTGAATCGTTAACATTAACGCTATTTGTGTACGTGTAAATCCTAACTCATTACCTACCGGTGTAAAAAATAAACCTTGTGTATTTATAATTAATCCTAATCCTACAAATGACATTACGCAACACCCTGCAAATATAAACCAAGAGTAATGTAATTTTGATTTTTCCATAATACTTCAAACTCCTTTTAATTTAATTTTTACTAATTTACTAAAATTCATTTTATTGATTATTTTTTATTTCGAAAAATTCTAAAGCTCTTTGTATGCATTTATCCCAGTAACCCCATTCATGAGTTCCTTTACTTTCTTCGTAATTAACGTTAATTCCTAATTCTTCTGCATACTCTTTAAATTCTATATTCATTTTATATAAAAAGTCTTCTGTGCCACAGCTTTGATATAATCTTGGTAAATCAACTTTTTCATTCACAGCTTTTTGTGCTAAATATCTTAAATCATTTTCTGAATCTTTAATTGCATCTAATGAACCAAAAATCTCTTTAAACTCTTTTTCTCTGTGTGGAACATAATTTATCATATCATCCATACAAAGAGTTCCTGAAAAACTTGCTGCTGCATTAAACATCTCTGGCTTTCTTAAAGCCATTTTAAAGCTTCCATATCCCCCCATTGATAATCCTGCAACAAAATTGTCTTCTCTTTTTTCTGATAGTGGGAAATGAGCTCTTACAAAATCAGGCACTTCCTCACTTATGAAGGTCCAGTACTTTCTTCCTTGAACCATATCTGTGTAATAGCTCAAATCAGCATCTGGCATTACTACTGCAATTTTATATTCCTTCGCATATCTTTCTATTGCTGATTGTCTCATCCACGCAGAATAATCATCTGTTCCTCCATGTAATAAATACAAGGTAGGATGTTTTATAGTTCTGTCTATAGGAGCATATTCTCTGCTATCACTTTCTGGTATTATTACACTTAACATTGTTGCTTTTCCTAATACTTTTGAAAAAAAACTTACTTGAAATAATGACATTTAAAATCCCTCGCTTCTTAAATAAATTTTAGGCATATGAAAATAAATAACAAATTCAAAATTGCCATTAGTAAATCGTATTATTTCGATCAACTGTTTAACTAAAACGTTAAACAGTTTTACCTGATATAATTAATAATTTTATCCAAATTATAATTCCATAACTTTTAAATCTTTTGATATTATCAGATTACTTTTTGTTGCCTTTTGTATTTCTTCTAGGGTTACATTTGGAGCAATTTCTTTTAAGATTATCCCCTTTTCTCTATCAATATCCATAACTCCCATATCTGTTATAATCGTATTCACTTGTTTAGCAGCAGTTAACGGAAGGTTGCACCTTTTAATTATTTTACATTCTCCATTTTTATTTAGATGTTCCATCGCCACAATAACTCTCTTAGCTCCCACTACTAGATCCATTGCTCCCCCCATACCAGAAACTTTTTTACCTGGAACCATCCAATTTGCTAGATTACCTTCTTCGTCAACTTCTAGTGCTCCAAGAACTGTTATATCTATATGTCCTCCTCTTATTAGAGAAAAAGAATATGCACTGTCAAAAAATGAAGCTCCTTTTGCTGTTGATATGTGCTTTCCACCAGCATCTAAAACATTATCATCTCTTTCATTCTCATTTGGTACTGGTCCAAGTCCTAAAATTCCATTTTCAGATTGTAAATGTACATTAAGCTCACTTGGAATATAATTTGCAACTAAAGTTGGTATTCCTATGCCAAGGTTTACAACATCACCATCTTTAAATTCCTTTGCAACTCTTCTAGCTATAATTTCTCTTTTATCCAAGTTTATTCACCTACCTTTACAATTTTATCTATCAGTATTCCTGGTACATCAACATCGTTAGGATCTATTTCACCTATCGGAACAATTTCTTCAACTTCTGCAATAACATGCTCTGCTGCCAATGGCATGATAGCATTAAAATTACGAGAAGATCCTTTGAATACAAGATTTCCATTTTCATCTGCCTTGGCCGCTTTTATGATCGCAACATCAGCCTTTAATGGCAATTCTAATATATATTCTTTTTCATCTATAGTAATTTTTTGTTTTCCTTCTTCAACTATAGTTCCTACTCCAACTGGAGTTAAGAAACCTCCAAGACCTGCTCCTCCAGATCTAATTTTTTCTGCTAAAGTCCCTTGAGGCAAAAGTTCAACCTCAATTTCTCCAGTTATTAGACCCTTCCCCGTCTCAGGATTTGCACCAATATAAGATGCTATAACCTTTTTAACCTGCTTATTTTTTATTACATTATATAATGAACATTCTACAGTTCCTGTATCATTAGAAATAACGGTAAGATTGTTGACATTTCTTTTAGACAGTTCTTTTACCAAAGTTTCAGGATGCCCTCCTTTAAGAAAGCCTCCAACCATTAATACATTTCCACTTTCAATAATTTCAATTGCTTTTTGCGGTGTTGTTATTTTCGACATAATAACCTCCTCCAATTTTATTTATCTATAACTATCTCTAATAACAAAGAGCTTAAGGATTTACCATGAGGATCTATTGATAAAGAACGAGTGACTCCTCCACCAAGTGCATTTTCCATAACAAAATTTAGTGCACCTAGGCTTTCTATTTCATATCTAGTTATCTTACCTTTTACGATATGTTCGAATTGTTTTTTTACTTTTTCTACGGTAACTTCTTCTTTAAGCTTTTGATAATCCTTTTCATCATAAGCAATAACTGAAATAACTGAAATATTTCCCTTATCGCCTGTTCTTGAATGAGCAATTTCTCTTAATTTCATCTTTATACCTCCTCATATTGAACAGATATTTTTATATCCTCTGCTGGAATTAAAATTGATGCAATGGAAACTATTTCCCTGACATATTTTCTTGCACCACCGCCTCCAGCTGGTCCATTTGTATAAAGTGCTTCTACTTCATTTCCAATAACATTTGCATCTTCCTTAGTTAAAGTTCTAGCTGCAACTCTAAGTCTTACTTCATCATAGGAATCTTTTTCTTTCAAGCTAGAACCATATAAAGAATTTACGCCAATATAATCTATTCTTAATTCTTCAATGGGCAGCTTTATATATTCAAGTCTCTTTCTTATTATTTCTCCTGCAATCTTTGCTCTTTCATAAGCTCCAGTACCTCCATAGCTTATTTCACCTTCACCAATGAAACAATCCTTATAGCCTACACTTGTCTTAAATAGCCCAGTTGCTGCTTTTCCGCTTGCACCTTCTATTAAAACTTTATCTTTTTCTATTTGTTTAACTGTGACCTTTGAAAAATCTGCAACTACATCTGGAGTAAAATAATTTTCAGGATCTTGAATTTCATATAATATTTGTTCTTTACAGGTATCAACTGTAACTTCTCCACCAGCTTGTTCTAATTTTGAAATCACTATACGTCCCTCTTCATTTATCTCTCCAATTGGGAAACCTAAATTCCATAAATCTCTTATTTCCTTATAAGGTGGATCTACAAAGTATCCTCCCATAACTTGAGCTGCACATTCTAACAGATGTCCTGCCAAAGTCCCTTTACCTAATAGATCATTATCAGCAAAATTCCATTTAAATTCATATATAAGTGGTCCAAGAACTAAAGAAGGATCAGCAACTCTTCCTGTCACTACAATATCTGCCCCATTTTCTAAGGCTTCAACTATACCTTTGCAGCCTATGTACGCATTTGCAGAAATGATATTTGTAATTTCACTTAATTTATCACCTGTTTCAATTACAGTATTATCTAGATACTTTTCAATATTATTACTAATATCATCACCTAATACTGCCGCTATTTTTAAATTGCTAATATTCATAGATTTTGCTATTTCTTTTATCACGTTCATTGCTGAGATTGGATTAGCACTGCCCATGTTGGTTATAACTTTAATGTTTTTTTCCTTGATTAAAGGTAGAACTTTTTCCATTCTATATTCTAAAAGCTCATTATAACCTTTAGTATTATCAGAAAGCTTTTGCAATTGCCCAAGAGCTATCGTTCTTTCTGCTAAACATTCAAATATGATATAATCAAGATTTCCATACTTAATTAAATCAACTGCAGGCTCAATTCTATCTCCCCCATATCCAGCTCCGCCGCCTATTCTAATACTTTTCATTGTTATTATCTCCTTTTTAAGTTTCTCACTTTTATTATTAAGCAATTACCGTGCCATCTTTTATTTTTTTCTACATTTATTTTCAAACCCAGTTATATAGATGGTTTACATCGAATAATTCATAGAATACAATTTTCAACTTGCAAATATATAATTCTAAAATTTTAGAATTATATTTGCAAACAAACATAAAATATATGTTTAAATGTTTACATTTTCTAAAAAACAAGCAATTCTAAAAATTTAGAATTGCACGATTTAATTTCTAAATTTTTAGAATTGCTTATTTAGACCTCAACCCGTTATATAGATATCCAAATCATATATTGGAATATTAATGCATATTTACTGCATTTAAGTTCATAACTACACTAGAAATAAATAACATGTTGTGTGCAGTGTTTCATTAGGAATTTAGCTGGTTATGATTCTTGAATAGAAGTTGTTCCAAAAGGCTTGTTCAGAATTTATTTCTGAGGCAAGCCTTTTGGGTACAACTTCTGTTCTTAAGTGAGAGTCCAAATCTTGTATTTGGTTCCTCGAACTTACTCAGCGAACGAATGTGAGTCGAGTTTCCTTTCTCATCCAGCTAAATTCCTTAGAAACCGAAACACAATATGTTACTTATTTCGGCTAGCTATCACATAATTCTAGGTTTTAATTTGCATATCTATATTAAAATTTTTTAGTGAATTACTCTTTATTCAAGGTTTTATTATATAAAGAAGCAAGAGAAATTCCTAAAGCTTTTGCTGATTTTTTCTTTCCTTCTAATGTATTTCCATAAATCTCTATGACCTTATTTATTTCTTTTTCTTCGAACTCTTTTACTGCATCTTTTAATGGCTTTATATTTACTACACTTTCTTTTATGCCCTCTATCTGAAGCTTTTTAGGCAGATGTTCTACTCTTATCATTACCTCATCAGTCATCATAACTCCAAATTCAATTGTATTTTTTAATTCTCTTACATTTCCTTCCCATTTATAATTATAAAGAACATTTAAAGCCTCTTCTGAAATTTCAACTCTCTTACCGAACTTATACTCTGACTCCTGTAAAAAATAATTAATAAGTGGTTCAATATCCCCTTTTCTTTCTCTTAAAGGAACTGTATCTATTGTAAAAACCGCTATTCTATAATATAAATCTGCTCTAAACTCTTTATTTCCTATCATATTTTCAAGACTTCTGTTTGTCGCAGCAATAATTCTAACATCTATAGGTATTTCATTAACAGCACCAATAGGTCTTATTATATTTTCCTGAAGTACCCTAAGCAGCCTTGCTTGAAGATTATAATCCATTTCTGAAATTTCATCCAAGAAAATAGTTCCCCCTTCTGCTTTTTGGAAAAGTCCTATCTTTCCTCCTTTTTTAGCTCCAGTAAAGGCACCTTCCTCATATCCAAAAAGCTCGCTTTCCAAAAAATTAGCTTCGAAAGTTGCACAATTTATAGCTATAAAAGGTTCATCTCTTCTATCACTTTCATTATGTATAGCTTGAGCCAAAAGTTCCTTTCCAGTTCCACTCTCCCCCGTAATAAGTATGTTTACTTTCTTCTCAGCTATTTTTCTTCCAAAATCTTTTAATTCTTTTGTTTTCAAATCGTCTCCAATAATGCAATCAAAAGTATATTTAGCCTTATCATTTGCTTTTATCTTCTTCTTCAAATCCTTTATAATCTTTTTGGAATTATTTAATTCCTCCATTAACTTATAAATATCATTTATTTCATTTAATATGGATATGCCCGCTACTACTTCTCCATTTTCAAAAACAGGAACCATATTTACAAAATACTCTATTTCATTAACCTTTCTTTTTATTCCCAAGAGCTTCTTTCCGTTACTTATCACCTCTGGCAATCTGCTTCCTACTCTTACCTCTCCTATTTTCCTCCCTATAATTTCCTTTGCTTCTACTTTTGTTATTCTTGTGTATGCTGGATTTACATATACAACCTTGTTATCCTTATCCGCAATCAATACTCCATCATATAAAGAATCAAAAATTGAACTATTTAATTCTCCAAATTTCATAGACATTCTCCTTGTACTTATTAGTAGATAATTCTCTCACTCTGTTATTCTTTACACATTAATTATTTACCATAGTAGCTATCCTGCTCTTATAAATTTATCAGGTCTAATATTTAATTCATTATATCTGTAGAACAAAGGATTAACCCATATTCATATCTTAATTCTATCATCTAAGAAGACCAATCCTTTCAATTATATCATAAAAAAACTGCTCATTATTTTACTGCAACTAAAGTAGATTTAAAATATAACCAAGTGAAAATTCACTTGGTTATATAAAATATCAATTCATTATAGTGATATTAGAATGCTAATAAAAATTATTGAGGGAGAACTGTTACGGGTATTTTAACATTTTTAATAACCTTACTTGTTACAGATCCAATCATTCTCACTAATCCTTTTTTAGTAGACTTTGTCATTATTATCATATCAAAGCTACCTTCTTCAGCTTTTTTTAGTATTTCATCTGGAACATATCCAACAGTAAAAAACTTTTCAACTTCATATTCTTCTAATTCCATTGCTGCTTCATCTAAAACCAGGTCGCTTCCTGCTTCTGTATATCCTGGGTAAGCTGGAATTATTATATCCTCTGCTACAATCATCTCTCTTACATTCATTAGTGTAATTTCGATATCACTCTTATCAAAGTATTTTTTTATCCAATTAATAGAATGCGTACTTCTTTCTGATGCATCTAATGGAATTAGAATTTTTGTTTTTTTCATATAAAACACATCCTTTCATAATTATGATATATTTTATATATTCTACGTCACTACAACGTTTTCCTGCTTTTTTATTTTCATTTACAAAATTCAACATTTATATAAATTACGTTTTCTACTTTAACTCTTCGAATTGAAAATTAAGCATGATATAATATAATAGTAATCAATTAATTTATAGATATCAGTTCTAATGAAATAAGAGATCAATCAAATGTAAAATAATACTTGCTGAACTGTATGTATAAACTAATTTATCATATGGAGGAATTATATTGAAGGTTATTATATCACCTGCGAAAAAAATGAATGTAGATACAGAATTTGAGAGACATAATATGCCATGTTTTTTAGATAAAACTAAATTTTTAATGAAATATCTTCAAGGCCTAAGCTATGAGGAAGCTAAAAATTTATGGAAATGCAATGATAAAATCGCTAAGATAAGCTTTGAATACTTTTCTAATATGAGCCTTACAGAAAGACTCACTCCGGCATTATTGGCGTATGAAGGAATTCAATATAAGTATATGTCTCCAAATGCATTTGATATAGATCAATGGGACTATATTGAAAATCATTTATGTATTATGTCTGGCTTTTATGGTATTCTTAAACCACTTGATGGTATCGTGCCCTACCGGCTTGAAATGCAGTCTGTAATCAAGCTTTCAGGATTTAAAGATTTATATGATTATTGGGGCGATAGCTTATTTAAGAAATTATACAAGGATACAGATATAGTATTAAATCTTGCATCTAAAGAGTATAGTAAATGCATTGAAAATTATCTTAATGATCAAGTGCAATTTATCTCGTGTACCTTTGGTGAATATAAGGAAGGCAAAATTATAACCAAAGGAACCTTAGCAAAAATGGCTAGAGGCGAAATGGTTCGTTATATGGCTGAGGAAAAGATTGAGAAAATATCAGAAATAAAAAACTTTAATAGACTTGGTTATAAATATAGTCAAGAAAATTCAAACGATAATAACATCGTTTTTATCCAATAGCTAGCATCCGTAATACTCCACCTTATACAAGGTAGAGATAACGGCTGCACGCTCCTGGATAAGTTCAGATTCACTTGATAAAGGTATAGGAGGAATGACAATTATGCTAGAAGTAGGAACAAAAGCACCACAATTTAATTTATTAAATCAAGACGGAAAGGCAGTATCGCTCTTAGATTTTAAAGGAAAAAAAGTTGTATTATATTTTTATTCAAAAGATAATACCGCTGGATGCACCAAGCAAGCCTGTGGATTTGCAGAAAGATATCCGGATTTTCTAGAAAAGGGTGCAGAAGTTATCGGAGTAAGTAAAGATTCTGTAGAATCCCACAGAAAGTTTGCAGATAAATATAACTTAACATTTACACTGCTCTCAGATACGGATAAAACAGTTATTGAAGCCTATGATGTGTGGAAAGAAAAGAATATGTATGGAAAGAAAACTATGGGGGTGGTGAGAACTACATATTTGATTGATGAGCAAGGAATAATTACAAAAGCCTTTACTAAGGTAAATGCTGCAAAAAATCCAGCAGACATGTTAGAAAATATGTAAACCAAAAATCTTTAGGCACATAAAAGAAGCGTATCTTTGACCTATTATTTTCTTTCATGTGCCCTAAAGTACTTAGAATATTTATGGCAAAGTATATTAAATATATTCTGTAAGAAGAACTCCACTAGATGCATTTAGTGGAGTTCTTGCATTTCAAATCTTTATAGCATTTACCCAATTAAGTATATTTATAAATATATCCCTATTTGATATTTCATTATGAAGAGAATGATATAGTCCTTTCCATAATTTAAAAGTAGTCAGATTAGAAGGCGCTTTCTTTATAAATGCCTCACTTGCAATATGTGAAGTGATTTTATCTGAATCCCCATGAAAAAGCAGCAGTGGAATGCCAAGATTTGAAGCATTGTCTATAGCCCATTCACCAGCTTTGTATGCATTGGTAAAAAGTGATGCAGACACGAAATTGTGCACTAGAGGATCCTTCTCCTGATTTATTGCAATATCTGGATTATGAGATAAATTAGCTCCTTCAACTACATTATCCACAATAAATGATGGTTTAATCTTACTCATTAAGAAAGTGAAATATAATTTTATTTTTGATGGATTAGAATATAAGCTTAGCCATGGAGCACTTACAATAATTCCATTTATATCTGGGTGATATCGAAGAGCATAATTTAACACTTGATTTCCTCCAAAACTATGTCCATATAAAAATAAATGAACTCCATCAAAGTTTTTCTTAGCTATATTTAAAAGCAAGTCTATATCTTTCATTAAAGCTTCATAAGAAAGAATATGGCCTCTTTTCCCATCTGATTTACCGTGACCTCTTAAATCAAAAGTTAAAATAGCAAAGTTGTTACTAACAAAGAAATCGAATAGATTATTAAACCATCCGCTATGATCTCCCAATCCATGAACTAAGCATATTACAGCTTTTACCTGACCTTCAGGTATAATTTCTCTAAAAAATAAATTAATTTTATCATCCGATTTATAAAAAAATTCTCGTTCTGTCATTTAAATTCTCCCTTATAACGAAACTTATTTCACAGTATTCCCATATGTATTGTTATTATAATAACATCTAAATTTCTTAATGTCTATAATTTAATTTAGGCATACGAAAGAAAATAACAAGTCAAAGATGTGGAATATGCACGCATACTAGCCTATTATTTTTTTTGATTGTGCCTTATTAAATCTTATAATAAATAATCACTTGTCATAGTTGACAAAATGGACAAACGACATTATATTTAATGTATAGTATATTTATCGGATTTATACGGATAAAAAAATTAAACAAAAAATCTTTATACATCATTACAATACTAAAATCTCTCGGATTAAAAATTATATATATCCCAGCAAATAAGCTTCAAAAAATAATTAATAAGGAGGTAAAAGAGTGCTATGAGAATTATGATAGTTGGTGGAGATAATATCAATATGATAAATTTCCATCTTTACGAAAAAGGTTTCAATATTGTTAAACATATAAGTGGGAGGAAAAATAATCATAAATGTGCAGAGATACCTATAAATATTGATATAGTAATAATTCTTATTGATTATGTTAACCATAAATTATCCGAACATATAAAGAAAGAAGCAAAAAAACTTGGGATAAAAACCGTGTATTCAAAAAGAGCCTGGTCTAATGTAGAACGCGTATTAATGTAACAGTTGACTATAAAGTTTGCAACCTGTTCCACTAATTATTATCAAAAGCTTAATAGAATTTTGAAATTTAAAACCTATAAATGTGGTCTCTACCTAATAACTTTTTCACTGCCTCAAATACAGATTTTTTTTAAAAAAGAAGACCTCCCCTAGATACATCTAGCGGAGTTTTTTGTGCTTGAAATATTTCCATAACATTATTATCACATTAGGCACATGAAATAAAATAACAAGTCCAAATCTGACATGAATATTTTTCATTAGGCAAGGAGGCAAAATGCCATCATAGCGGGCCTATTATGGTATTTTGCCGACGCAGGACAATGGAAAATATTCTGACAGATGGACTTGTTATTTTTTTGAATGTGCCTTATATACAATTATGAAAATAACTCCATAAGTTCCTCTTTAGAAAGGGATGAAAGCATATTTTCACTTTGATAATCACTATCAAGAACATCACTTATGAGTTTCTTTTTATTTTCCTGTAAATTTATGATTTTCTCTTCTATTGTTCCTTCTGAAATCAATTTAATTACTCGAACTACATTCTTTTGACCAATTCTATGAGCTCTATCTGTTGCTTGATCTTGAACTGCTGGATTCCACCATGGATCAAAATGTATTATAACATCAGCAGAGGTTAAATTAAGCCCAGTACCGCCTGCTTTTAATGAAATTAGAAATACCTTTTTTTCATTGCTATTATTAAATTCATCTACAAGTTGCAATCTTTCACTTGCTTTTGTACTTCCGTCTAAATACATATGCTCTATTTTATTTCTTAATAATTCTTGAGATATATTATTAAGAACAGATGTAAACTGTGAAAATAGAAGGATTTTATGACTATTTCCTATATTCTCTTCAATAAGATTCAATGTTTCTTTTATTTTTCCACTTCCGCCTTTATAATCATCTACTACTATAGATGGATCTAAACATAACTGTCTAAGTTTCGTTAAATAAGAAAATATCGTTATCTTATTTCCTTCAAAATTTTCATCGTCCATTTTCTCTTTAATATCTTTTACATATGCAGAATATACTTTCTTTTGATTTTTCGTAAGTTCAACATAATAGTTTTTTTCAATTTTATCAGGTAATTCTTTAATAACCTCTTTCTTTAAACGCCTAAGCATAAAAGGCCTTATATATTTTTGAAGTTCAATTGTGGTTTCATTGTTACTTATAAACTTCTTCTTAAATGTAGCTCCATTATATAAATAATTCGGCATAATAAAGTCAAAAATACTCCATAGTTCAATCAAGTTATTTTCAATAGGAGTTCCTGTTAATACAAATTTACTTTTTGCATTGATATTTTTAACACTCTTTGTACTTTGAGCTAATGGATTTTTTATATTTTGACCTTCATCAAGTATACAATAATCAAAATTTAATTTTTCATAGCTTTCTTCGTCATTTCTAAAAGTACCATAAGTAGTTAATATAACATCATATTCAGCTATATTTTCTATGATTTTATCCCTATCATTTTTATTTCCATGAATAACACATACCTTCATAGATGGAGCAAATTTAAAAAATTCATTTTTCCAATTGTACACTAATGATGTAGGGGCAATTATTATAGACTTTTTATCCTTCTCAGAAAGTAAAAATGCAATAGTTTGAACTGTTTTTCCAAGCCCCATTTCATCGGCTAACACTCCACCAAAACCTAAATAACTTAAATTTTTAAACCATTTAAAACCAGTGATTTGATAATCTCTTAATTGAGTTTTTAAATCATCAGGCAGAGTGTATTCAAAATTATTAAGATCTAAAATCTTATTTGAAATATCTTCAACAATATTTTTACCTTTTACAAAAGCCATATTATTATTTTCAAAATAGTCATTTAAAACAAAAGCTTTATTTTTGTGAAATTTTATTTTTCCTTCTTTACTACTGCCAGCAATGCTGTCAATTAAAGTAAGCAAATCTTTAATTTCTTCCCCTTCAAGATTTATAAAACTATTATCTTTAAGCTTATAATATTTTCTTTTATTATTAAATGCTTCTAAGATATCCTTATATTCTTTAGGAGATATATCATCAATTTCAAAGGAAAAATCTAAAAATCCATCGTCATTATCTTTGATGTCTGCTTGAATTCTAGGAGTATAGTAAACTTTTCTATCTTTAAATCTATCTGAATAATAAACATCCCCTATTGATTCAAGTTCCTTATATTTATTGGCAAGAAACAAATATAAGACATATTCATCGCCATTAAATTCAAATATATTATTTCCATAAGAAAAATTAAGATCAGTTAAAATATTTAAAATTTTTTCTTCTTTATTAGTATCACGAATTATAATTTTATTTTTATTCTCTGTATTAGAAAAATATTTTAATTTCTCTTCACCATATATTAAGTTTACATCTAGTATTACTTTGTTCTTTCTTATATCTAAAAAGAATTCAGCTTTTAGGTCATTTTTTACTATATTATCAATCTTATCATCTATTTTAATATTAGAACTTATATTTTCTAATTTAGGCATTACTTCATTAAACATATCTAAAGCTGATTCTTTTTTAAATTCCAACCTTTTAAATTCTTCAAAATATTTATAAAATAACTTAAGACTCTGTATTTGTGATTTTGAAGGTAAGTAAATATTATTATCAAAGAGAAAAACATCGTATCTGTTGCTAATTGGCTTAAAAGACTCACCAATTATTTTTACAATATATTTTTCATTCTTTTCACTAATATCAATTTCAAAAGGAATATCGTCTTCTATAATTTTCACTTTTTGTGAATTATATATTATCCTTTTTTCTTTTAACATATGTAAAAATCGTCTAAGAGATAAATCATTAATATTTAAATACTTCCCATCAACTAAACCACTACTATACCTTTGTATTTCATCATTAGCCGCAAATTCTTCAATAAAATCAATTATATTTTCATCTATTTCATTGAATATATGTTCCTTGGGGCAATATGTAAAATCTTTTCCATATTCAATATTATTATTTTCAGCCCTTGCTTTTATAAAATCTTTTATATTTTTTAATACATACATTTTTTTATTTCCAATTTTAAATTCTGCTTGAAAACACTTATCAAATCTTTTAGGACTTAAACTTACATCTAAGTTGACTTTTTCCTTTGGAGATTTTAGGGCTGCAAGTTTACTTAATATATCAGCTCCCATATTTTCAACTTTCTTTTTACTTTCTTCATTTTTGGCTATTCTTAATGATATGTATTTAGACAAAGCTGCAGCTATATGCTTACACATATACTTATTACTTTGAGTTGAATGATTTTTATAATCTAAACATTCACAATAGGTTTCTTCTATTGTACTTGTATTTCCATCTACTAATATATGAACTTCATAATAATCGCAATTTCTTTGTGATAATACAATAGAACCAATATCTATTAAATCATACTCCCTATCTACCTCTTCTTTTAAACTCTTTATTTTCCCTAATCTAATTAATTCATTTCCCTTCTGCTTTGTATAAAATTGAATTTTATTTTCAAAGTCCTCAGATAATTTTTTTATATTAAAATTCATACTTTAATTCAATTCCTTTATCATTTTTCTTTCAATATGTTGCAATTATCAATTGATAGTTAAATTCTCAAATAATTTCATCCTTCATTGTGAATTACCAATTGTTAATTACAATATATATTATTGACCATTTAATAGTAATAATTGCATTTTGAGCACAATCAAAAAAACAATACACAACATACTAATCTATTAATTTCTTAATTATTAGTATAGCATAAATAAAGCTGAAATTTTTACAATAATCAAAACTCCAGCTTTATTTTAAAACTATATTTTTCAATCTTTTATATGGTAAGTAAATCAAGAAAAGACTAGTTACTTAAATTTTGTAACTAATCTTTCTTAAATATTAATAAGTATAATTTATTATTTAATTTTAGTATTTTGAATTTTTCATATTCTTTTATCCTTTTCCAACTACTCCACCTTTTTTCCCCTTGCCTTTATCTTTATTATTAGGATAACCAATTTCTGAAATATTCTCAGTTGCTCCACCGCTTGTGTCTTTTCTTTTTCCAGACACTAAATTTCTGTTAGATTCACTATGATTTAAAGACATATTGATCTACACCTCCATTTATTATAATTTTGTTTGCAGTAATATATTAACCATTATCATAAATTATAATCTCAAGAAATGTTATGATAAATTAATGCGAATTATTTCTCAAATTATTTACTAGTTTATATACCTTACAAACATCGCTTATTTCATTAAAGATATCTTAATTACAATAACGTTCGTGTTTATTTAAAAATAATACTAACAATTTAATTTTTTTATTGATTTTTTATTATATTTAAGCTAAAATTACTTAGTAATCAGAACTATTAATAAAAAAAAACAAATATTATTCACTTGTATAAATTCAACGATATGGGTTGAATGTTTCTACCAAGCTGCCGTAAATTGCTATAGGACTATAAGTGTCTGCTAACTAAATTATATTTAATATCAAGGAGAGATAAGAATGAATTATGATGTAATAATAGTAGGTGCTGGTCCCGCAGGAATATTTACTGCATATGAACTAAAGAAACAGAAACCCCAATCTAAAATTCTATTAATTGAATCAGGAAAAAGTATTGATAAAAGGCATTGTCCAAAAGATAAAACTAAAAAGTGTGTATCTTGTAAGCCTTATTGCCATATTACTACTGGATTTTCTGGTGCAGGGGCATTTTCAGACGGAAAGTTGTCACTAAGCTATGAAGTCGGTGGAGACTTACCTGAACTTGCAGGTGCTGATTTTGTACAAGAATACATAGATTATACAGATTCAATTTATTTAGGTTTTGGTGCAGATACCAAAGTTGAAGGTATAGGACATAATGAAGCAGTTAAAGAAATAAGAAGAAAAGCTATTCAAGGTGGATTAAAATTAGTAGATTGTCCAATCAGACATTTAGGAACTGAAAAGGCACAAGAAATATATTTAAAAATTCAAAATCATTTATTAAATAATGGTGTTGAAATTAAATTTGATACAACAGTAAAAAATCTTTTAATTAAAAATGATGAAATATATGGAGTACTAATAACAGATTCATTAACTAGAAGTAATGATGAAGAAATGCTTTCAAACAAAGTAGTTGTTGCAACGGGCAGAAAAGGTGCGGATTGGTTAAAAGAAATGTGCATTAAACATAATATAAAACATAGCGCTGGCCCAGTTGACATTGGAGTTCGAGTAGAACTTAGAAATGAAGTAATGGATAGTGTAAATAATGTACTTTATGAATCTAAGCTTATAGGTCATCCGGCTCCATTTAAAGATAAAGTTAGAACTTTCTGTCAAAATCCTGGTGGTTTTGTAAGTCAAGAAAATTATGATAATAATTTAGCAATAGTTAATGGACATTCGTACAAAGATAAAAAATCAGAAAATACTAATTTAGCAATATTAAGTTCTCATAATTTTTCAGAGCCTTTTAATGAACCTATTGAATATGGTCAAAAGGTTGCAGAACTAGTGAATATGCTTGGAAATGGTAAAATATTAGTTCAAAGATATGGTGATATCTTAGATGGTAAAAGGACATGGGAACATGAATTATATGAATCTAATGTAAGACATACGCTGCCAGATGCAGAAGCAGGAGATTTAACATCTGCAATTCCGTATAGAACAATGACAAATATATTAAACTTTATTCAGGCAATGGATACTGTAGTTCCAGGTTTTGCAAGTACAGAAACATTGTTATATGGTCCGGAAATTAAGTTTTACAGTAATAGAATTAATTTAGATAAAAACTTTGAAACAAATATTAAAGGCTTACATTGTTTAGGCGATTCAAGCGGTTGGACTAGAGGATTGATGATGGCATCAGCAATGGGTGTAATCATGGGAAGAAAACTTTAATATATATTACAAGTAGAGAAAGAGGCTGTTGCAAATTGAACAGCCTTTTTCTCTACTTATTAACTTTTGATTTAAGATCCACCCTGGTATAAGGCACAAATCTAGTCATATAAATTATTCAGTATTGCTTGTTGATAAACTGATAAATCAGGAGAAGATTTTATTACATTATTACTTGCCAAATAATCCCCAGTATCTTTTAATATTTTAGCCAATTCTCCTGGATTGTTTTTGGTTCCAATATATTTTGGATTAGTTTGATCCTTTGCATCTAGTACAGTTACTTCATACATAAGTCTAAGAGTTTCATCTGTTGGTAAACCAAGCTCTTTGGAAAGTGCTGCTGCTGATTCTTGTCGGTTATTTCTATATTGGTGAACAGAATCATTTAACACTGAAATATAAGCTTTAAGAAAATTCGGATATTTACTTGCAAAATCATTTTGAACAATTCCAACTTCCCCTGTAATAGCTCCTTGTTTAGCTAAATCAGCAGATGTAATAAGAACTTTTCCGCCTTCTGACACTAACCTTGATTTAGTTGGTTCCCATGCATAAGCTCCATCAATTTCATACCTTTCCCATGCTGTACTTATATCAGGCATTTTCATATCAATGATAGTTACATCATTGGGATTAATTTTATTTAATTTTAATGCATTTATTAAACTAAAGTGAGAAGTTGAATTAAAAGTAGTTGCTATCTTTTTACCTTTCAAATCACTAATTGAATTTATTCCTGAATCTTTTTTAACTACAAGTGCCTCGCTATCTCCTATAATATCATCAATATAATATACTTTATAAGGTAAGTTATTGGCTATTCCTAATGCAGCAGGAGGAGTGCCAATGGTTCCCATATCTATTAAACCCTCAGATAAAGCTTCAATTATTTCCTGTCCACTATTGAATTCTTCCCAGTAAACCTTAGTATTGGCGAATTTCTTTTCAACAGCTCCATTAGCTTTTGCCAATAATTCACCATTGGGTGAGACTATATATCCAATTCTAACTTGGTTTGGTAAACTATTATTATTCTTTTGCCAGGCTTCTATACTTTCATTGCTTTTAGGGTTAAATACTGTCATAAATACCATTATCCCTAATATAATAAAACTTATAAAAAAAATTTTTTTTCTCATTATTTACCCGTTATATAAATCTACCAAAGGCAAATTTAGGCACATGAAAGAAAATAATAGACCAAAGATGCGACGTATATTTCGTGTCAGACAAGGAAGTAAATTCAGCTCATAGCGGGCCTATTAGCCGAATTTACTGACGCAGTATGACGCGAAATAGATGAGCATACTGATCTATTATTTTTTGAATGTGCCTTATAACGTTCTCACCTTCCTTTATATGAAAATTGTCATCTATTTCTCATTTTTCTAATTTTTAAGCACTTTATACATAGCTTCAATAAAACTACTATACTTATTACATAAATTTTTCGTAGTTTGATATACAATCCGTAATGGTCTGCATTTATATAAATAGAATGTTCTTTTAAGACTACTTTTATGCAGACGATTCTCCATTTCCAATATTCACCAGCTTTTTATGTGTATTACAGCATGAATTTGCATAAAATAATTAAAGCCGAGATTTTCTAAATATAGAAAATCTCAGCTTATAAAATTATGCCCATTACCTTAGGCACATGAAAGAAAATAACAAGTCCAAAATGCCATGATTATTTTTCATCATACAAGGAAACAGATTGATCTCATAGCGGGCCTATTAGGACAATCTGCTGACGCAGTATGATGGAAAATAGGCACATTAGAAAAGAG
>JARLHR010000171.1 GCA_031292145.1 Clostridium sp.
AAAAATCACTTTCATTTATGAAAAAACTCAAGCAGGAGAGCCTCTTGATGCCATTTTAGAGATTTTCAATGCTGCATAAATATCCCTTTGGTTATTTGACTGGAAATATTTGTTTGCAATTTCGCTCGTTTATAGTTCAATTATAGGAGGTCCGGTATTTGCTATTTTGTTAGGATTAATAATTGCATTTTTTCCACGTAAAGAATACTTTCAAAATGGAATAGCATTTACATCTAAAAAAATCCTTCAATATGCAATTGTTTTACTTGGATTTGATATGAATCTTTTTGATATTTTTAAAGTTGGCAGTCAATCATTATTAATTATAATCTCTACAATTTCAACTTCACTTATTATTTCATATTTAATAAGTAAATTAATGAAAATTCCTTCAAATGTTTCTATATTAGTTGGTGTAGGATCTTCTATATGTGGTGGTTCTGCAATTGCTGCCACTGCTCCAGTCATTGATGCTAACGACGAAGATATTGCTAAATCAATTTCTGTTATTTTCTTATTTAATGTAATAGCTGCATTTTTATTTCCAGTGCTCGGTAACTTATTAGGACTTAATGATATAGGCTTTGGAATGTGGGCCGGAACTGCTATAAATGATACTTCTTCAGTGGTTGCTGCTGGGCAAACTTGGGCAAGCTCTCATGGCAATGATATAGCACTTAATTATGCTACAATAGTCAAGCTTACACGAACCCTTGCAATAATTCCTATTACAGTAATATTAGCTTTATATCGTTCTAAGAAAAATACAACCACTACAGTTAATTTTTCGAAAATATTTCCATGGTTTATTTTATTCTTCCTATTAGCAGCTGTTATAAGTACAGTCTTTAATATTACTCCTAGCATTACAAAACCACTATCAAATGGTGGCAAATTCTTCATTACAATGGCCATGGGAGCAATAGGTTTAAATACTAATATTATCAAATTAGTCAAAACAAGCGGGAAACCAATTATTATAGGACTATGTTGTTGGATTAGCATAGCATTTATTGGTCTTATTATGCAACATTTATTACATATTGGGTAATATAGATTTATACTATGTATATCAGACTTATGTGTTGACCTGCCGAAATAAGTAACATATTGTATTCCAATGAAACACTCCACACAATATGTTACTTATTTCTGTTTCAGCAACATTTTCATAGTCCTTCGGAATAAAAATATTTATTATTTCGGTAAGTTATCGCATAAGTCTACCGAAATTCCATAAATAGTTACTAACACTTATATTGACATATGCCATTTATAAGTTTATTATAATATATAAAAGGCATATGCCAATAACTCGTATTACATATGTTACTTTAAAATAAATTATTGGAGGTCTATTTTATGAAAATAGCATTACCATCACGTAATAATAATATTGATGATCACTTTGGACATTGCGAATATTACACAATTTTCACAGTTGATACACAAACTAAAGAAATAACAGATTCTGATACTATTCCATCACCTGCTGGCTGTGGCTGTAAATCAAATATTGCTACTACTCTTTCTGATATGGGTGTCAGTATTTTGCTCGCAGGTAATATGGGTGAAGGCGCTGTAAGAGTGTTAAACAACGCTGGAATAGAAGTCTTACGTGGCTGCTCTGGAGATGTAAAGACTGTAGCTTTAAAATGGCTTGAAGGCTCTCTTGTAGATTCTGGTGATTTATGCCACGCTCATGACTGTCACAATTAGTAGTTTTTAATTATGATTAACTAGAAATGCATTTATATTTCTAGTTAATTTTTTCGAGCAATTTCTTATACTAATATATAAAATCATAATTGTGCTTACAAAGTTATTAATTAGGTTATACCGCATATTCTGCAGAATATGTATGGTGAACATATCAGTTATTATATACTGTTAAATCTTATACTTTTCTAAATCATTTTCAAATGATATTTCTTTAATTTAATTACATACTTAAATCTTTTATGTATAAAAAATAAAGACACTAATTAAATAATGCCTTTATTTTTTATACTAATAATATTTAAACTATTAAGTATTAATATCTGTGTTATTCCCTCTACACCAATTCTTGCAAAATCCTGCTTTTTTGCTACACATAACTTTTTCAGAACCGCAATTTGGACATACTGCTCTATCCTGATCATAATTTATTTCATAAATTGTTCCACATTCTGCACATTTAAATTTACAAAGCTTTGTAGTATAGTGACCACCGCTTATTCTTATTGCCTTACCTTCTGTTAACGCAATAGCTGTTTTTTTTCTTGCACTATCTATGATATTTTGAAAAGTCTGCCTTGATACCTGCATTTTTTCAGCACATTCCTCTTGATTTAACTCTTCAATATCTTTTAATCTCATTGCTTCAAGTTCTTCTACTTTTAAAACTATTTCTTCAATTTTACATTTTGGTTTTCCCCATGGTACAAAATAATCATCTTCTGGGAAAAATTCAACTCTTCTAAATTTCGTTGGTCTTGCCATACTTATCCTCCTTGGATTACTATATATTCAAACTGATATAATGCCTAAATCTGTTATCACTATTTATATATTTAATTATACTCGATTTAATAAAATGCTTCAAATTTGAATATACATTCCAATCCATAAATTTCATAATAATTTTTTGAAAGTTATAGCTATATGAAATGATATCGTTTAATAATAATACTAGATTAATTTATTTTGAATTCTTAGCATCTATACAAATTGTTCAAACAAATTAATTATGATAATATTACTAATATATTTTCAGGTGATGGAGTTCGCCTTTAACTGCGTAGTGCTAATGACTCCTACAAAATAGCGGTAATCCGCTTTTTTGTAGGAGTCTTTTTTAGTTTTCCAAACAAATACAGTAATATTTACAATTATAACTATAATAAGAAAAGGAGAAATATAATGCAAAAAAGTAATTCAAAAACTTTAAAAACTATTTTATTTATTAGAAACTTAAACACGAGCACTATCCTTAGCCTCTCATTTTTAAAATGGATTGTAATTAGTACAATTATAGGATCTCTAATAGGATCTGCTGCTGCTTTCTTTTTAAAAAGCTTAGATATTGCTACAACTTTAAGAAATGATAATCCTTGGTTATTATTTCTTTTACCAATCGGCGGTGCTTTTGTGAGTTTCTTATATTCTAAATATGGAAAAAATTCATCCAAAGGTAATAATTTGATAATAGCTAAAATTAACACCAGTGAAGATCATATTCCTTTGCGTATGGCACCTTTAGTTTTTCTCGGAACTTTTATAACTCACTTATTTGGAGGTTCTGCTGGAAGAGAAGGAACAGGTGTACAAATTGGTTCGAGCATAGCAGAAAGCATTGGAAAGTTATTAAAATTAGACAAAACAGATACAAAAATTATTTTAATGTGTGGTATCAGCAGTGGATTTGGTTCCGTGTTTGGCACTCCCCTTGCTGGTACTATATTTGGACTTGAAGTAGCTGCTCTTGGAACTATGAATTATGCTGGACTAATCCCTTGTTTTATTTCAGCTTTTGTAGGAAATCTTATGACAGAAGTATGGGGAATTCATCATACTCATTATAGTATTTTAGAAATTCCTGATATTACATATGGAGTGGTATTAAAAATTATAACTGCTGCAATTTTATTTGGATTAATTAGTAAGTTATTTAGTGAACTAACTCATAAATTAAAGGAAGTTTTTTCTTCTGGCTTTGAAAATGCATCCATTAAAAGCTTTATTGGCGGGCTTATAATAATTGCATTTACATACATTATAGGAACAAGGGATTATCTTGGATTAAGTATTCCTTTAATTAGCGATTCATTTACTGGACATGTTAACCCTCTTGCATTTTTATTAAAAATCATATTTACTTCTTTTACTTTAGGTACTGGCTTTCAAGGTGGTGAGGTTACTCCCCTTTTTGTAATAGGTTCAACTTTAGGTAATACTTTATCAAGTATACTTAATATTTCACCATCATTTTTAGCAGCCTTAGGTCTTATTGGAGTATTTGCAGGAGCTACAAATGCGCCTATAACCTCTTTCGTTTTAGGCTTAGAAATGTTTGGTTCAGCAGGTATGGAATTTATGTTTATGACTTGTGCTATAAGTTATTTATTCTCTGGGCATTCAGGTATTTATACTTCTCAAAAGATTGGTATAAGCAAAAGTAGATTAATTAAAGTACCTCAAGAATCCACTCTTGCTTACTATAGAAAAAAGAAAATCGAAGAAAAAAAATCTAAAGATAATCAAGTTCTTGTAGGTCAATTTAAATTTGGAATTTCAAGTATAGAATTGCCTAGTGTTGAAGGACTAAATATTTATAAGATCAAATGCAGCGGAAAAGGTGTCAGACTAGTACATCGTTCATTTAATCCCGATGGTGGTACATGGTCATCTCCTCCAAGCAAAGATCAAGAACAACATATAGATTTATATGAAGGTGAGCATACAATAAAATTATCTATTGAAGAACATTTTGGACGAAAAGATAAAATCACTTTGGTTAATACTAGTTTTAAAAATAGCGTTGATATCAACTATAATGTTAGTAAAATATCTGATGATTGCAGTTTAGAAAATCTCAGTTAATTTAATAGTATTACTTATAAACTAAATAGAAATAATTAAAACTCAAGTATTTATGAAAATAAATTGCTTGAGTTTTTAATATAATACATATTATACAATAGCCTTGCATAATGATATAGCTAAAGCAACTCCTCCCAAGCTCAAGAAAACATTTAATAACACATTTGCCATTCCTGCTAAGTATCTTCCATCGCTCATTAAGCTAATTGTTTCGTAGCTAAATGTTGAGAATGTTGTAAGGCCTCCCATAATTCCTGTAATTAAAAAAAGCTTTAAATTAGGTGATATTAGTTCTGTAGACATACTCAATTCACTTATCACTCCTATTAAAAAACCACCAACTACATTTACTATTAATGTCCCAATAGGAATGCTGGAATTAAATAAATTCGCTGATTGTTTAGTAACCAAATACCTAATTAATACAACTATTTATTAATTATTAAATCTATTGGTGTTGTAAACACAGCACCCTCCTCAACAATATTTTTAAGCTCGTCCAATAAATCTTGTAGCTTTTCAGATGGAACTATACATTCTACTACAATCGGCATTTTTTCACTAAAAGAAAATATCTTTTGTTTATGAACAACTCGATCTTTACCATATCCAACAATTCCTTTAGTTACAGTAGCCCAGATAACTTTTTTCTTTTTAAAAAATTCCAAAACTTTTTCATACTCTTCCTTTTTAAACCATGAATTATCTTCTTTAGTATAAACTTTAACCACAAAATATTTATGTATTTCCATATCTTTTTCCTCCATCCCCCTAATAACGCTTACTTGTCCATGCGGTATCATTTTAATGATATCTTGTTTAACTTTTTCTATTTTATCATTATTAACAACTGATTCTATGATGATTGCTAAATCATTAAATTGTATATCTTCAAGGACAGCTGAGTGAATAGCACTTTTATGATCAAGACTTAACTCTCCTCGTCTAACTGTAACTCCCGGAAAACCTTCTTTCCATAAAAATTCTCTTATATCTTTATAAACATTACGTGAATTAGAATTAAATTCATATTCTCCAACTACTATTCTTAACAAACTATTCATTTTATTAACTCCCCCTCGCCATTTATATTTAAATATTGAGTATATAAATTACAGTCATATACTAATTATCATAATCAGCGTATGTCCCATAATAAGACTTATTTTTTTAATTTAAATTGTGTTGTAATTGCATCTTTTCCTATTTCCTCTTCAATTCTTAAAAATTGATTATCTAAAAAGCAAAAAGACTCCTACTATATTTTTATTATAGTAGAAGTCATCAATCTCAAAAGAGATGTTTAAAGGCGAACTTCATCACCTATGAAATTTCTTTTTTACACTGTTATAGATACATTCTCTATTTATTGTAATTATAATTTAAATTCTAATAATTTTCAAGCATTAAATAGTATTCATAATCTTTTACCAATATTACACAAGAAAAGCACAGATTCGTTGCCTACGCTACTAAGGCACATTCAAAAAAATATAAATGATCTATTCAAGATCATCAAAATCAAATGCTGCTGCTTTTGTATAGTTAGTAACTTTTGCTTCAAAGAAATCAGTTTTAGTATTATTCAATTTAGAAAAATTATCAATCCATTCCATTGGATGAGCTATAATTTCCGGATATAGTGGCTGTAAACCTATTGCTATAAGCCTATGATTTGAAATATACTTAATATATTTTTCTATTAATTCATTGTTTAATCCTAAAACTTCATTATTAGTAACATACTGTCCCCATTCAACTTCATGTTCTACCCCTGTTTTCATCATATCTCTAAGCTCTTCTTCTAAACTGCTTGTAAAAATATCTGTATTTTCTTTTTTTAGCTCTTTTATAATATTTTGAAACAGCACAAGATGAGTGACTTCATCCCTGTTTATATATTTAAAAATTGTACTAGTTGCAGTCATTTTTCCTTGTCTTGCTAATGTATAAAAAAAGCTGAAGCCTGAATAAAAGTATATTCCTTCTAATATATAATTAGCCATTATTGTTCTTAGAAAATTATTAATTTCAGGGTTCTTATTGAACTTTTCATATATTTCCGCTATAAACTTATTTCTCTTAAGAAGATTTTCATCAGTTCTCCATTCATCATATATTTTATCTCTAGTTATTGGATTTGTTACCGTATCAAGGATATATGAATAACTTTGTGCATGTATTTCTTCTTGGAAGGTTTGAATATTTATAAGTGATGATACCTCTGCTGCAGTTATGTATCTTGATATATTAGGCAGATTTTCACTCTGCACAGAATCAAGAAAATTTAAAAATGAAATAATCTTGTCAAAAGCATTTCTTTCTCCATCCGTTAAATAAGGAAACTGCTTTATGTCTTCATTAAGAGATATTTCTTCAGGTATCCAGAAATTATTTAGCATAGTCCTGTAAAAATCACTTGCCCAGCTATATTTTATTCTATTCCATTCTCTTAAATTTGTAGTATTTCCATTAATCATAGATTCCGTTCCACGCTTGCCATTTTCATTAAAAATCATTTTTTTAACCATTAACCAAAACTCCCCTTCTTGTACTTACCTTTTCAGAGATTAAAATCCCTAAAAGGGATTTCAAAAAAACATAATTTAAGAAAAGCCGCAGGCTTTTCATCCTTGCCTCTTACTTCTTACCTTTTATTTCTTAGCTCTTACCTAAATTAGCTCGAGCAGCTTGTACATTCATCCATTTCCAAGGATCTATTTCTCACATAATAAATTGTTTTGACCCCTTGCTTCCAACTCTCTACATACATATTCAATATTTCTTTAGCTTTCAATTCTGGAGTTATGTATAAGTTAAAAGATTGAGCCTGATCTATATGTTTTTGTCTAACAGCACATGCTTTAATACTCCACTGTTGATCAATAGTATGTGCTTCTTTATAGTACCAAAAATTCTCATCACTCAAATCAGGTGCAGTTTTTGGTGTAAAGCTTCCCTTTTTTTCTTCAATGAAGAATTTTTTAAATACAGGATCTATCCCAGCTGTAGTATTAGCTATATTTGAAGTGCTGCCTGTTGGAGCTATAGCAGTAATATATCCATTTCTCATGCCATAAGTTTTAACATCCTCCTGAAGCTTTTTCCATCTATCAGAATTATAACCTCTTCTTTCAAAGTATTTTCCATTTTCCCATTCTGAACCTTTAAAAGCGGGATAACTGCCTTTTTCTTTTGCTAATTCCATTGAGGCTTTTATTGCATTATAAGCAATCTCTTCAAAAATCTCATCTGCTGCTTTTAAATGTTCATCACTTTCCCATCTTATTTTATTATTGGCAAGGAAATGATGATATCCACTTGTTCCTAGTCCAATTGCTCTATACTTGTCACTAGTTATCTTAGACTCCTGCACTGGAAGTTTATTTAGGGATATAACATTATCCAGCATCCTTATCTGAAGCGGAATACACTTCTTAAACTCATCCATTTTCGCTTTACCTAAATTTATTGAATTAAGATTGCAGGTTACCATATCACCTGGTTTAATCCTATGAATAACTTCTGTAAAACCATTTTCGTTAACTATTTCTTCTTCAGACAATTCACTTTCACTCATATTTTGCGCAATTTCATGACATAGATTTGAAGAATATATCATACCTGCATGCTTATTAGGATTAGCTCTATTTACCGAATCTCTAAAGAAAATAAATGGAGTTCCTGTTTCTACTGCACTTTTCATAACTTTTTTCATAATATCAAGAGCAGGTACACTATCCCTCGAAATCAAACTGTTTTCTTCACATTCTAGATATCTCTTAGTAAATTCTTTATTATCTATATCATCAAAATAATCTTCCAATTTATATCCCATTATTTTTTCAACTAAGTAAGGATCAAAAAGAGACCAATTTTCCCTTTTCTCTAATCTTTCCATAAAGAGATCTGGAATAGTTACAGCCGGAAAAATATCATGTGCTTTTCTTCTGTCATCACCATTATTAGTCCTAATATCTAGAAATTCAAAAAGGTCCTTGTGCCATATATCTAAAGTTACAGTGGCCCCGCCTTTTCGTTTACCTAACTGGTCTACAGCAACTGCAGTGTCATTATATAATCTTATCCATGGTATAACACCGCCAGATGCATTTTTATGGCCCCTAATTTCACTATTTAAAGCTCTTATTTTACCAGCATAAATACCTAATGCTCCACCGTGCTTTGAAACCTGTGCAAACTTACTATTTACATCATAAATAGACCATAAATTATCGCCTACAACAGATATAAAACAGCTGCTTAATTGATAGAATGGTGTTCCTGCATTACCTAAAGTAGGTGTAGCTACCGTAACCTTTAGTTCACTTAAAATATCATAAAACTTTTTTGCATAAAATACTTTATTGTCGCCTTCAGGTATGGCTAAATGCATAGCTATAGTCATAAAACGTTCCTGAGGAAGTTCAAATATCTCTCCATTAAGCCCTTTAACTAAATATCTATCATTTAATAGCTTTAATCCTTCATAATTAAATAATTCATCTCTTTCAGGAACTATATAGCTTCCTAATTCCTTTATTTCATTATCAGAATAATTTTCCATAAGATATAATCCATACAGATTCATTCCTATCATTTTTTTTACAAGCTCATAGTAATCTCCATAACCAAAATGATTGTAATCTCTGTTAATTTGAGCTTCTTTATATAAATCGTAACTTAAAAGTCTTGCAGCTACATACTGCCAATTAACATTAGTTTTCTTTACGCTGTTACCATTAACATTATTGCTTTGAATAACCTTTTCAATAGCTGTTTGAATAAGGGTTCGTTGAATTTCTTTTGTAGTCATGCCATCCCTGAATTGAATTCTTGAATCCAATTCCAATTCAATAAGATCGCAGCCTTCAATCCCTTCACAGGCTAACTTAACCATTTTTTTTGTTTTTTCCACCTTAAGAGGCTCACAATTTCCATTTCTCTTTCTAATTTTAATATCCATTTTTTCAACCTTGCCTTCTCTTAAACTTATCTTTTTTTCTTCAATATTAATGCATTTAAACCTTATAGAAGGACTAGTTTATAACTTCTACAATTCATTAATAACCTTTATTAAATAATATCTATTAGAAATTATACCTAATATACTATAGAAAATCAATCAGACAAAACTTAATTAAATGGAATTATAACTACATATTGTTTGAAATTCATAGTTTATCACTATATATTGTATTCAGATGCCCCAAATGTATAAGATGTAATATAGGTACCTTTCCATGGAGTATAACAAATACAGTACAATATAGTTAGAAAGTGAGAGCAAGCAACCTTTTAAATGCTACTTCACTATCTTATTCCATCCGATTTACATTGTTTGTTGATAACTTATTGATAAGCATATTTATAGCTTTTGTTTCGTTAAGTAAGAATGTTATCGAGTTTATATTTAAGCAACTGGTACAACATTTATGGAATGTTTGATTCATGCTATAAATAGAACAACAACAAAAATTAATTAGGTACCTTGAAATATTTCTTGACTTGCTCAAAAAATCAGTTTATATTATAAATATAGTTAGGTACCTTATTATATTCAAAGGAGGATTCAAATGAACAATAACATTATTGATGAAAAAAATGAAAGGGCTGAAGAAATAATTATCTCATCTGATGAATTATTAATTGCACTAAACAAATTTATAAATATGTACCAAAGAAGTTCGTATAAAACACGAGCTCACTATACACCTTATCGTGGTCAGGTTCGACTTTTAAATATTATAGCTCAAAACGATGGATTTAACCAAAAAGAACTCACTAAAATATTGGATGTCAGATCAGCAACATTGTCAGAGCTACTAGATAAATTGGAACGTTCCAATCTTATTAGGAGGACAAAAGATGAAGTGGATAAACGTAAAATGCGTGTATTTTTAACTCCTGATGGTTTAGAGTTTTTAAAAAAATTTAAAAATCAGAATGATTCTTCAGAACAAGTATTTGAAAACCTATCAAATGAAGAAAAATACTCATTTTATAATACAATCAAAAAGCTTTGTACTCATTTTGAAGCACAGGCGATTCTTGAAGATTATGATTTAGGTGAACCATTACCACCTCATATGAGAGAACACATTCCACCTCATGAAAGAGATGGGAATCATCCAAAGCCTCCATTGCACCACCATAAATAAATTAATCAGAGAAGGTGACCATATATGAAAACTATGTCAAATGTTTTGAATGGATTTAAAATATTTTTTTTAAATAAAAACTGCGAATTTTTGATTGAAATACTATCAAAAATAAAAACACCCTTGCAAAATGATTGTTTTTTATCCATTTCCTTATCTGCTGCCATTATAACTTCATTTTTTAACACTCCAAGTTGGGGATACTTGGATTTCAAGGTGATTATTTGCTTGTTTGAATTGATGATTATTGTGAAAGCTTTTGAAGAATATTCTTTAATTAATCACATATCGTTATTTATTTTGAACCAGTGTAAAAACGAAAGAATTTTACTTCAAGTTTTATGCTTGTTTTCTTTCGTATCATCCATGTTTTTAACTAATGATGTGGCACTTATGGCAATTACTCCAATCTTAATTAACATTTCCAGAAAATGCAGTTATAATATTATTTTACCAACTATTCTTATAACAATTTCTGCGAACCTTGGAAGCTGTGCAACACCAATTGGTAATCCTCAAAATCTATACATTTTTTCTCATTACCAATTACATGTTGAAAACTTTTTTTCTTATTCATTGCCAATTTGTATTGTAAGTTTGCTTTTACTAATTTGCATAACCTTCTTTTTTAGTCCTAAACAAATTTCCTTTATTATGAATGATATATCAATACTTGAAAAGAAGAAAATAATCGTGTTTTCAGTATTATTTGTTTTACTGATACTTAATATTCTTGGTACTATACCTTATTTTATAACCTTACCTATTTTAATATTAGTGACATTTGCTTTAAATAAAAGTCTATTCAAAAAGCTTGACTATGGATTACTAATTACTTTTGTTTGTTTTTTCATTTCAGTAGGCAATATATCTAACATTGCTATAATACGTAATTTTCTAACATTTTTAACTCATACATCAACAAGTATTTATTTGTCCTCATTGCTATTAAGTCAAATAATAAGTAATGTCCCAAGCAGTATTTTGCTTGCTCCTTTTGCATTCAATTGGCAAGCATTATTTTATGGAGTAACTATTGGAGGACTTGGAACTCCTATTGCTTCACTGGCAAGTATTATTTCTTACAAGATTTTGATCCTTGAATATCCTTATAAAAAGAAAGAATATCTATTAAAGTTTATTTTATTGAACTTTTTTTGTCTATCAATTATAGGATTGATTTTTTATATCTATATTCGATGAAATTAGTTAGAGCATAACTGCAATATAATGAAGTTAATTCAAATCAAAATATATATTCGTTAAAATTAATACTATAACCGATACCTGTAGCTCACAATATATTTTATAAGTTGATTAAATCTATGAATATTTGTCTATAATCAAAATGTACAAATCATATTACCTTCTATAATATAGCATATAAAATACAGATTACTTCGTCTTGATTTTATGTTCACGAGTTCACTAAATTTGTATAGCATTTTAACATTAGTATTCTTCAATTACTTTGATATCTATGGTGCTATTTAAATAACATAATTAAAAGATATACTTAATATTATAAAACTAAATAATCGATGATAATTTCAATATCAGGATTATTGATTACTATCTTTATTTTTTACAATATTCATATGCTCAATTCTCTCCATAAATACAATAACCATAATCCTGAAACATCAAATTACATTTTATCAAAATTAATAGTTTTATTATTTATTCATAATTAAATCTATTGGTGCTGCAAATACAACACCATCCTCAACAACATTTTTTAGTTCATTTAATAAATCATTTAAATTTTCACATGGAACAATACATTCTATTACAATAGGCATTTTTTCACTAAATGAAAAAATTCTTTGTTTATGAATAACTCTATTTTTTCCAAATCCAACAATTCCCTTAGTTACAGTTGCCCAGATAACTTTCTTTTTTTGGAGAAATCTCAAAACTTTTTCATATTCTTCTTTTTTAAACCACGAATTATCTTCCTTTGTGTAAATTTTAACTACACAATATTTATTCGCTTCCATATTTTTTTCCTCCATTCCTCTAATGACACTTACTTGTCCATGTGGAATATTGTTAATAAGGTCCTGCCTAGTTCTTTCTATTTCATTATTGTCGGCAACTGTTTCTATAATAATCGCTAAATCATTAAATTGTATATCATCAAGTGCTACAGAATGCAGTATGCTTTTATAATCAAGACTTAATTCACCACGCCTAATTGTTACTCCCGGGAACCCTTTTTCCCATAAAAATTCTTTTATCCAGTTATACGTTATACCTGTCTTGGAATTAAATTCACATTCTCCAACTACTATCCTTAGTAAACTTTTCATTTTATCATTTCCACCTCCCACTTAATATTTAAAACTCTTTAAATATTATCAAAGCTTAACACCCCCCCCTTACTATATTAAGTTATGTTTTAAAAATCTATTTTCCATTACACTAATAAAATAATTATCCATTCCTTTGCATAATATATATTTATTGAGGAAATTGACTAAAAACAAAAAGACTCCTACCGTAATTTATTTACAGCAGGAGTCTTTAATCTCTAACGAGATATTTAAATTTGATTTACATATAAAATCACTTCATTTTTTACTATTCCTCATTAAAATCAGGAATTAATAGTATATTTCCAGTATTATTATATACAAATTTATTTTCAAACTTACTTTGTAATTTTTCCACTGCACTATCACCTGTACAATGAGATAATCTAAGAATATTTATATTCTTTTCTTTTAGATAATTAATAGTATTATTTACTCTTAGTTCATCAGCTTCAATTAAATGGCTGCCTCCAATAATAGCATAAATTGGCATACCAGTTCTTTTTGTTATTGTTTCTAAAATATTTACTAATCCTACATGTGAACATCCAACTATAATGACTAAACCTTTATCATGTTTTATACCTAATGCTATTTCATCAGAAAAATCATCAAGGACATATTTATCATTTTCCTTAATATAAAACTTTTTATTTAGAGTTTCAAAATTATTTTTTCTTTCAAAATTAGAAAATATCATTATATCTTCTGTGATATTAATTATATCTTGATTAATATATTTGATAGAAATATTACTCTTCATGATAAATTCTTCATTAAAGGAATTACCATTAAATTTATATCGTTCTCCTTCCATCAACTTATATTTTTCATAAAAAAATCCACTTCCAACAATAAGTTTAAATGATTTACTTGCGTTTTGTACAAGCTTGCCGAATCCTCCACTATGATCATAGTGTCCATGACTTAATACAACATAATCCAAATCATTTAAATCAATTTTTATTTTTTCTGCATTTTTAATAAAATCTCCACTTTGACCTGTATCAAATAAAATCTTTTTATCATTGATTTCTATATACAATGAAAGTCCATGTTCACTATACAAAATATTATTTTTATCATAATTATTTTCAATAAGAGTTGTTATTTTCAAACTCATTTATTTCTCCTCCTTAGGCACATGAAAGAAAATTTATGGGCAGATTGACTTGTTATTATAAAATCCCCCTTATATTTTGATACTATTTGCAACTTTATATTACTTCATTCAAAGATTATTGTCAGATGCCAATAATATTCCTATAAAATTAATTTATTTTATCAAAAATAATAACGCTATAAATTATTAAAAGCACAAAAATTCTCAGCTTAAATGAGATAAACTTTCTTGTGCTATTAATAGTATCAATATGATTCCTTTCAATTTGCTCATTATTCTTACATATTTGTTTTAATTGAATATCTTGAGCTTGATTAGCATACTTAGAATACTTTTCTATTATAACTTTACATACAATTTATGTTATTCTAATTCATTAATGATTTTTTTAACTATAGGATTAAATAATAATTCTAAGCTTTCATCTATATGTGCCTCATTACTTTTTCCTAAGTTATTTATGCTGCTTAACATAGGAAGTTCTCCTAAAAGCTTCAAGTCCATATCTTTTAGGAACTTTTCTGTATTATCTCCATTGAAAAGTTTCATCTTTTCTCCACATTTAGTGCATGTTATATAACTCATATTTTCAATAACACCTAATATGTTAATATTCATCTTTTTAGCCATATTAACAGCTTTTGCTACTATCATTGAAACTAATGCCACTCATGACAGCAATAATTTTCTTTACATTATTTAACGGATTATTTTCAATCATGCAACTTCCTTTATCCTTATTACATCCATCTTTTGATGAACAAGAATTACAATCTGACATAAAATCATCTCCTAACCTTAATTAGCATTTGCCAATATCAATATTATCCCTATTTTTTGTTATTGTCAAATGCTATTAATGTTTTTTTACTCTACATTATTGAGGAAATTTTAAAAGAGAGGAAAACTATTTTAGCATCCTCTCTTTCTATTATTCAACTGTTTTTAAATATACTGCATATTTTCTATCTGCTACATTAATATGTTGGCTTATCCATTCAGATAGGAAATCAATAATTTCTAATAATACTTTTCTTTGATTATCATCTATTTCATTTTCATCTCTAGAAGCTACTTCATTTATCTTATATACATAGAATCCATGTTCTTCCTCTTGGTCATGAATATGACTATAATTATATTTCTTAAGCATGTTTTCTTCATAATCAAAATGATATTTTGTATATTCTAAAAGCTCATCTATTATTGACATTATTTCATCATATCTATCATATCCATCATCTATTATTGTAATATCATATGCCCTTTTTCCTATCTCCATTAGCTTTTTATGTTGTTTATCAATTTCATGAATATTTAAATTATATTCTTCTTTCCATTTGAATGACATATCATCTTCTCCTTATTGACTAATAACTATTATTGCTAAACAAATATTACCATACTTATTTACTGAATGTATGTGATTTAGTCACACATATTATTTTCTTATGTATTATCTTTTTATTCAAAAAAAGATAATATATAAGAAATACAGCAAAAAACAATTGCACTATACAATAGTGGTCTGTTATCTGTAAATGGACATACCCCTGCTGGTAGTTTACTTTTTATAAGATAAATTTTAACTAATGCATATACACCGCTAACTACACCAATAATTAATGACCCATTACTAAAATAAGATATTATCTTTTTTTTCATATTACTTATTTACCTCCATATTCCCATTGATTATTCTTAGGCACAAGAAAGATAATAACAATTTCCAAATGCCATGAGATGCAAATATGAAAGTGCATATTTTTCATCAGACAAGGAGACAGATTGTCCTCATAGCAAGCCAATTGTAGCTATTATTTTAAATAAAATCCAACACCTTTTATTTAAACGATGTTAGATTTTTTATATTACATATAACAACATTTTTTAAGTACTTTACACAAAAACAGATAGCCTAATTTTAACTTAAACTATCTGTTAAACACATAAGCTTCAGTTTATCTAAAATTATATTCAGTAACAATGCTTTCTCTATTCTTAGTCTTGTCATTAAAATATTCATAGAATGACAATGCTAAAAAGCTGCCTGTTATATTATAAACATTGCTAAATCCTAGATTTTGAAGGACTAACGTCGCATTATAGCTTCTTTGACCTGTTCTACAGTGAAGATATACAGGCTTATCTTTTGGTATATCATTTATTCTTTGTCTTAGCTCACTTAATGGGATATTAACTGCATTTTTAATATGTCCGCTCTCATATTCTCCTCGTTCTCTAACATCTATGATATGCGCATCATGCTCAACTAGCCCTCTAACCAAATCTACATTAACTTGTTTGAAATCTCCGTTTAAAAGATTTGAACCAACATAACCAGCGTAATTAACAACATCTTTTGCTGTAGAGAATGGTGGAGCATAACATAATTCTAGGTCTTTTAAATCTTCAACGGTTCCTCCAAATTTTATAGCTGTAGCAATTACATCTATTCTTTTAGTAACATCACCTTTACCTATAGCTTGAGCTCCTAAAATCTTTCCTGTTGGAACTTCATATAATAATTTTAAATGTACTGGCGATGAATTTGGCATAATTCCTACTTTATCTGTAAGTATTACCCTTACAACGTCATACTTAATCTTCATATTAAGGACATTTATAAGCGCTTCATTTAAACCTGTTGATGCTCCATTATAATCAAAAACTTTTATAGCCGATGAACCTATATATCCTTTATTTAACCCTTTCTTTCCATTTATATGGTCAGCTACTGATCTAGCTTGCTTTTGAGCTGGACCTGCTAGAGATAATTTTGATGCTGAATGAGTTAATGAATTATAAACTTCTATTGCATCTCCAACTGCATAAATATCTTCATCATTTGTTCTATAATTTTGATCTACCTTTATTGCTCCAGTTTCGCCAATATCTAAAGCTGCATCTTTTGCTAAAGCAGTTTCTGGTGATACACCTATGGCCATAACTACAACTTTTGCACTCACCTTTTTACCTGATGCTAAAACTACTGTATCCTTCTCAAATTTTTCAACCTTATCTTCAACAACTAGGTCTATTCCATGATCATAAATTTCTTTATGAAGAATTTGAACCATATCGTAATCAAATGGTCTTAATATTTGATCTGTTCCTTCTATAAGAGTTACGTTAACCCCAGCTTCCCTTAAATTCTCAGCTGCTTCGACGCCTATAAATCCACCTCCAATAACAGCTATGTCTTTTGTATCTACTGATTTAACATATTTATTTAGCCTATCTATATCAACTACATTCCTTATAGTAAAAATCTTCACTTCTTCAATTCCAGGAATATTTGGTACAATTGGTTTTGCTCCTGGAGATAATACCAACTTATCATAGTTTTCTTTATATGTTTCACCAGTTATTAGATTTTTAATATGTGCATATTTTTCTTCTTTATTTATTGATAAAACTTCATTATTAACTCTTGCTTCAATTTTATATTGAACCATAAATTTTTCTGGGCTCATTAAAACTAATTTATCTGCTTCATCTATTATTCCACTTAAATGATATGGAAGTACACAGTTTGAAAAAGATACATGAGGTCCTTTTTCAAACATTATTATTTCATCTTCTTCACTAAGTCTTCTAAGTCTTGCTGCAGCAGATGCTCCCCCTGCTACCCCGCCGATTATTAATATTTTCTTCTTCATATTCATTCTCCTCCCATGCTTTAGTTCGAAATTAAATAATCTAACACTTTTTGTAATCATTTACTTTTAGCTATTAAACATATTTTTAAATATATTAACTTAATTATTTTCTTTTAGTTCCTACATATGATCCCATACCACCTGCAACATTAATAACATTAAAACCTTGACTTTTAAGATTATTGCAAGCTCTAACACTTCTTCCTCCAGATTGACACATTATATAGTATTCTTTGCTTTTATTTAAATATTTTTCTGGGTCATTTAAAAGTTCCCCCATTGGAATATTCTTTGCACTTTTTATGCTGCCACCTGCATATTCATATTTTTCTCTTATATCGATTAATTCAACTTTTCCAATTAAATTATCCATATCATTTACATTAATAACTTTTCCTTGATCTCTCTTTAAAAATCCAAACATCCTAAATTCCTCCTCAAAATTCATCTTAATTGTTCTTCCTTAACTTTATTATATATTATTGTTTAACAAATACATGTGATTTAGTCACATAGATATAATGCAGAAAAAAAGAAAGGATAAACTATTTCTAGCTCTTCCTCTCTTTATATTACAAATAACTATTTTATAGTGATTTTATTATATCCTATCGCCTTTTTTGGGCATACTGTAGCACACTTTCCACATTGAATACAATCTGGGTGACTTAATATATCTCCTTTATAATCATGTGGAACTAAACCTATTGGACATTTCTTTTCACATAATTTGCATGAAACACATGAAGATGATACCTGCAATACTTCTTTACTTTTTCTAAATTTTCCTGTGATTGAAGCCAAAGTTCCCATGGGACAGAAGCTGCACCACGTTCTATGATTGTATACTAAAGATAATGCCATACCTACTATAGTTGTTACAACAATTAATCTATAAACTACCATTCCTATACCATAAAGGTTTCCCCAATTTTTATATATTCCTGAAATAAACACTATCATCATTATTGTTAATATTACAGCTCTAAAATAATATGACTTAAAAAATTTAGGTGGCTTTCTTTTGTTACTAAATTTTGAAACTACATTGTCATAAAAATTTCCTCTAGGACATAAATTTCCACACCAAAACCTACCTTTAAAAATAGCTACAATTACAGGTGCAATCATGCAGATTAAAGCAACTACTGCAAACCTTAAGTCAATTAATCCAACTAATACAAATGCTATTAGTAGTGTGAATGAATACTTCTTCCATAACTTTAAAATTTTTCCATTAATATTCCCCCGTTTTGTTATATTAAAATGATTATGTTCTGATTAAGCTTTACTACTGCTTGCTCAGTTCTTTTTTATTATATTCAAAGCTGTCGTACTTTTCTGTAACATAGTCACTCACTTAAATATCATTTAATTAATATAATAATAGGCTTGATAAAATAAGCACCATCTATCTGAAAATAAAAATAACAGACTAATATTAAACTATTAATCTGCTATTTTTTCAATTTATTAATGTACATTTATCACTTAGAAAAAATCATTTTTAAAGATATTAGAACCATCAATACTCCAAAGGATTTTTGTAATATTGATATAGGAATATTATTAGCTATTTTAGCTCCAAACAATGAGCCAACAACTACAAATATGCATATTAAAATTCCTGCCTTCAAATCCACTTGTCCTCTTTTATAATAATAGGTAAATGCTGCTATTCCAACTGGTGGAAGCAATATAGCAAGAGATGTCCCCTGCGCTTTTAACTGGCTGAAGCCACATAAGTAAATTAATGCTGGAACAATTATTACTCCTCCGCCAATTCCAAACATTCCACTTAATATTCCAGCTACTAGTCCAATTGCTATAAACAACATTGTATTCATTCTTTACATACACTTCCCTTTATTTTGCCTTTATAATAACTTATAGCTATAAATGCTATCCAAACAACAACTCCAGTTAAACTTACCAATTGAGCCATTCTAATATTTCCAAGCATTAAACTATCTGTTCTCATGCCTTCGATTATATATCGACCTATAGAATACAAACCTATGTATGAAAAAAATACTATTCCGCTTTTTTTACATTTCCTTAATATAACCATTAGTATAATAAAGACAGTTATATTCCAAGTAGATTCATATAAAAAAGTAGGATTATAATATATTCCATTTATATTCATACCTTTTTGAATAAACATGGGAAAATGTTTAATAAATTCGTAGCTAACGGCATCTCCATGAGCTTCTTGATTAAAAAAGTTTCCCCATCTTCCTAAAGCTTGAGCTAATATTATTGAAGGCGCCGCCACATCTGCATACTTGATAAAGTTTAATTTTTTGATTCTTGTATAAATCAGCGCTGTTCCTATGGCAAAAATAAGTCCTCCATGTATAGCTAGGCCACCATTTCTTATGTTAAATGCGTCAATAATATTATTTTCATAATTCTTAAATTCAAATATTACATAATATAATCTTGCACCTACTATACCAATAGGAATAGACAACAACACAATATTTAGTAAATTATCATAGTCAACATTTCTCCATTTACAATTATACTGAGATATTAATATCCCTAATATAATTCCAGTTGCAATTAATATACCATACCACCTAATATCGAATCCTCCAATTGAAAATGCTACTGGGTTCATAAATTCACTTCCTTATCTTTTAATTTAATATTTCTTTCATAACTATAGCACAGGCTCCCACTGCCATAGATGTGTCTTTAAAATATCCTCCATTACTAAATTGAATCTTTGTATTTTTTAGATGATATTTTTGTAAAGCAATTTCTTTTGCTGTATCATAAAATAATTTTGAATGTTGTATTAACGGACCACTCAATATTACTAATTCTGGATTAAACAACTTTATATAGTTTGAAAGTCCAATTCCAAAATATAAAGCTGAATTCTTAATAATCTTCATAGCCACTTCATTTTCTCTTTCTGCTAAACTACAAACATCTCTATAATTAATACTATTTAAATTTTTATTTAACCATAATGAATTAATCTCTTTCATTTCATTGATGAATCTTTTTGTTATATTTGATATTGATACATAACTTTCTATACATCCGTAATTGCCACAGGAGCATTGCTGTCCATTTACCTCTACAATCATGTGTCCAAATGCATCTTCTAAATTATTAATTGTGTGAATTAAAACATCGGATGATATAATTCCAGTTCTTATTCCTATACCACAGTTAATATATACGATATTCTTTTTACCTTTTCCAATTCCAAAATTATATTCTCCTATAACTGCTGTATTAGCACCATTATCAACACATATTATTGTATTTAGTTCTTTTTCTAGTGCATCGTACAAGTGATTAGCATTGAATCCTCCAACTATTCCTATCCCAATTCCAACAATATATGAATTTTGTATTTGTAATTTCATATATAATTCTTTTATAGCACTAGGTATAATTTCAGAGATAGTTTCCATATTATATTTATTGCTTAATAATCTTTCTCCTATTATTTCTAATTTTAAATTTGTTATAACTATTTTAGTATAGGTTCGTGAAATATCAATTCCAATAATATAAAATCCATCTTGATTTACATCATATAAACTAGGTTTTCTTCCTCCTGTAGATTGTCCAATATTACTTTCTATAATAATTTTTTCATCAAGTAATATTTTAAGATTCCTATTTAGTGTAGTGGATTTAAATTTTGTCATATTAATTAATTCATTTTTGGTCATAGGCCCATTTTCCTGTATGATGCTAAAGATATATTTGCACCGATCATTTAATGATTCAAAACCTTTATATGTTTCCAAGAAACTCGCATCCTTTCTCAATATTAATGATATCACCTTTTAACCATTTTGGGAATAAGTTTTTCTTATTTTTTTGAATGTGCCTCACTTAGTGAAAAAACACTCGATAAAAACTCTTAACTACGTAAAAGCCTCAAAAATATGTTTGATTTCAATTAAAATTGGAATACTAAAGGTAGTTTAGTCTTAGGAGTGATATATTTGAAAAAAAAAAGATTGTCTAAATGAAAATATAAAATCGTCTGAAAATGCTTTAAATGCATATAGCTTAGCAGGTATAGGTATTGGCGGTATAATTGGATCAGGTTTCTTTCTTGGTTCTAGCTTAGCAATAAATGAAGCCGGCCCTTCAGTTATATTAGCATTTCTATTTGGTGGTTTACTTATGTCACAGGTACTTGGTGCAATGACAAGCATAAGTATTAACAGACCTGTGAAAGGTTCTTTTCGTGTGTACACAGAACAATACCTAGGTAAATTCATGGGATTCTTATTGGGATGGGCACTATTTACTTCTGGAATTTTATCATTAGCCTCTGAAGCTATTGCAACAGGTATCTTTTTTAAATTCTGGATGCCTACTATATCATCATCTTTATTTGCTTTAGTTTCCTTAATTATAGTAATAGGAATAAACAGACTTGGAACTAAACATTTTGGATACATAGAGTCTGTAATGTCTGTTATAAAAATTATCATTTTAATTATTTTTGCTGTTTTAGGAATTTTTATAATTACTAAAAATGGTATCACAATAAGGCAAAATCCATTTAGTAGTTTTGCTTCATTTTTTCCAAATAAAATATCTGGTTTCTTGCAGTCAATGTTAATAGTAATCTTTACATATGGGGGGATTAGCACAGTTGCTATGGCCACTTCTGAAGTAAGACGGCCTTGCCTTGAAATACCTAAAGCAACCATACTTATGACACTTGGAATTGTATCATTATATGTAATTTCAATGTTTGTTATTATTTGTACAGTTGATTGGAATATAATTAATACTGATATATCACCTTTTGTTCAAAGTTTTAATAATATAGGCTATGGCTGGGCTTCCTCCTTAATAAATGCAGCCATATTAGTATCTACCTTTTCTGTTATGATAGGAACTTATTATGGTTGCGTTCAGATGCTTACTTCTTTGTCTGATGCAAAAAAAGCTCCTGAAATTTTAAAGATTTCTACAGAAAAAGGAATTTATAAATACTCATGGCTTGCAACTGGTGGCATTTCAATATTAGTAATTCTTATAGCTTTTGTTTTAGGATCTAAGCTTTTTAATTATTTAATATCTTCCTCATCATATTTTTCTTTCTTTAATTGGATTACTAATTTAATAACCTATACTATTTGGTTAAAAAAACGGGAACAAAGTGAAATATACGACTCTCCACTTATAAAAGGAAGGTTAAGTGCAATTATAACAATTATAGTTATACTTATTTTACTTGTTATAAGCTTAGGTGTAAGCGATTTTAGAATAGGCTTTTATGCAGCTCTTAGTATATCTATACTTATCTCTATTTTTTATAAATTTATAAAACAATAGATTATCATAAGTTTACATAAATACAGACAATAAACATTCTTTTATCTGTCTATTGTCTGTATTATTATTTGTAATTACTTGTATTTTAAAAATTAATGAGACTTGTATTATAAATAATTCTTGCTGCTGCATATGCTGCTGAATCCATTAATTTCAACCTTTTACCTCATTATAAATTTATTTTAAATAATTCTACACATTTTTCTGCAATTCTCTTACCAAATATATTAAAGAGTTCTTTGCTCTCTTCAAAATTTTCTCTTAAAGCTACCGGACCTAAATGAATATAAGGTTCACCTACTGCTGAACCTCCTGAATAGACTAGCATCCCTTTCACCATGAGATGATTAATTATTGTGAGTATTGCAGTATCAGCCCCGCCTTGCGCAAAATTCGCTGTAGCGAAAACTCCTCCTATTTTTCCTTCAAGATTACATCCCCAAGATTCATCAAACCATTTTTTAATTTGCCAGCAGGTATTAGCATAATAAGTTGGAGTACCAAAAATAACGGCTTTACTTTCTTTTATATACTCATAATCTATATTGTCAATATCAAATATTTCTACTTCTATATTTTCAATTGACTTCATACCATTTGAAATTTCTTTTGCCATTGTATGTGTTTTTCCTGTTTTGCTAAAATATATAATTGACAACTTCATTTTCTTATCACTCCAAGTTTAAATTTCGAATTTTTTACCATATTATCTCTAATCCAACGACAATTTCCTTAACAGGTATTGATTTATGTATTTCTGCTTTAACAGAAAATGAAGTGCAGTGGCAAGGATATAACTCTTTAATATTGCTCTGTTTTAGATAATCTATAGTTCTGTGTACCTGTTCATTTACTTCAAATAAATGAAATCCACCTATAATTCCTGATACTCTCTATTATCATTACAGACTTGTTTTGCATATTCTACAATATTACATATTCCACTGTGAGAGTGAGAGCATCCTGCAATAATATAAATACCATTTTCACTCTTATATACAAGTGCTGTACCATCCATTACATAATCGTCAATTAATATCGCACTTATCCGAAAAGCCTTCTGGAGGTACACCTAATGCTTTTATAAGTCTCGCCCAATAGTTAACCTGAGCTACAGTACTTGCTATAATAACTATTTCACGTTCAGTAAAGTTAAGTTTTATTTTTTCTATTAACTCCTTTGGTATTTTAATTGGGGTTTGTGATATATGTTTTGTATATTCTATGACTAATTTTTCTCTAATATTAAATGTAGGTACATCATCAATATTATATTTTCCTGTCAGACAATACATTTCTTCCTTGGTTATTCCGTTTTCTTCATATTCAAATGAATTCATATCTATACAAAATGGACATGATACACTTAGTGAAGTCTGAATTCTTACAAGCTTTAAAATACGTTTATTTAAATCACCTTTTCCATGAGCCACCATAGATTCAAGAATACCAGAGCTAATTGCAACTTTGGGATACCAAGCAAGAAGTTTTGGAACAAGTAAATCTTTTTTAGTAACTTTCTGAGAAATATATATTCCGATTTTCAAAAACAATGGAATTTTTTTAGGTGGCTCAATAAAAGCTGTTACTTTCTTGTTTTGCATGTTTTTATACTAAATATTGAATATAAAGGACAAAAACTAACTGTTGCTGTTAAAATAGGAACTAAGCCTATTAATCCTAAATACTTTAAATTTCCATTCATAACAAATAAAAGACTTAATAATGCTAAACCTACAATAAACCTAATAACTTTATCGATATTTCCAACATTTTTCATTATAAACACTCCTTCGCATAAAATAATCTATTTTTATTTTTATTTTACCAAAGTATAACTATGTGTTCTGTGATAAAATCACATATTTGCAGTCCTTTCATTAATTATGATAAAATTAGCTACTATTCATTTGATATAAAAATACTTCAGTTTTACCATTTTAATAACACAGCACCTGAAGAAAGGCCTGCTCCGAATGCTACAAGTAAAACGTAATCACCCCTATTTATCATGTTTTTACTTAAAGCTTCATGTAATGCAATTGGAATAGTTGCTGCAGATGTATTTGCAGTTTTATCTATATTTATATAGAATCTCTCTTCACTTATATTCATTTTTTTAGCTGCTGCCTTTAAAATTCTTAAATTTGCTTGATGAGGAATTATCATCTTTATATCATCTATGCAAATATTGGCTTTATCTACAACTGCATAAACGGCTTCTGTAAATGCTTTTGTAGCAAACCTCATTACCCCTTGACCATTCATGGCTACTTTTGTATTCCTTTCAGAATCATAGGTAAAAAATGGAGTTGGGTTTATCTTATTGTAGCAGGTAAGTGCATTATCACGATCTATAATACAATCTAAATGATTAGAAATAATACATGTTTCTTCAGTATTTGATAATACCACTGCTCCTGCACCATCACCAAAAAGAACAGCTGTCGATCTATCTTCCCAATCTAAAATTTGACTATTTAAATCAGCACCAATCACAATTGCATTTTTATAATTACAATTTTTCATTAAGCTTTCTGCAACAGTAATGGCGTATACAAAACTGGAACAATTAGCATTCATATCAAATGCTACAGCACTTTCAATTCCTAATTCCTTTTTTACATTTGCTGCTACTGTTGGTACACATAAATCTGGCGTTCCTGTAGCACAGATAACTAAATTTATATCATCCTTTGATAATCCGCTATTTTCCAAGGCTATTTTAGCTGCATTTACACTTAAATCTGTAGTAGTTTCCTTTGTAGCAATATGTCTTTGTTTAATCCCTGTTCTAGTACTTATCCATTCATCATTAGTATCTAGAAATTCAGATAAATTGTTATTTGTTACTACTAATTCAGGCAAACAGCTACCTGCAGACATAATTTGTATTCCCATTTGTACACTTCCTTACTGATGTAATTTTTACATATAATCTATAGGTATAATATGAATTTAATATTCCATACTATTTTGACACGATTAATTAATTATAGCACATTTTGTAAAACCTGAATTATTTAATTTTAAAATACACCTTGCAATATAAATAAAATATTTTAACTATTTGCCCATCTTTCATTACCGCAAGTTTCCTTTTCTGCTTTATCATCTTAGCACTTTAATTTTTTTGCACATTTTTTAAAAGAACAAATATTTCACTATGTTCAATTGATTTTTGTGAATACTTTACCTTCATGAGAAGTTACTATACAAAAAAATCCTTCTAACTTTAATGTTAGAAGGACCCAATGATAAAGTAGACTCATTCATATAAAATGAATAAATAACTCTTCATTCATAACGCCCATTGCTATCACTCGTAGAGTTATTGGTGCAAAATATAGGCAGGTCTTCTGACATAGAAATTGCCATTTAAGTACGTCTTCCCTGTTTCCAAGTGACTTACAATGTACTTAAACTCCTCCAATACAGCTACGGGATAGTTTAGGAATTTCACCTAATTCCCTTTTATAATATATTGTTTTACGCCTTGTCTCTTTCTTTTCCTAGAAAATATACTCCAATGGCACCTTGTCCTGTATGACTTCCCACTGCTAACCCCATATAATTTACTATTATATTTTCAACTTCAAATTTTTCTTTTATTAACTTACATAAATATTCTACAGCTATATAATTATCTGCATGAGAAATAAAAATTGTATCTATATTAGTTTCATTATGATTTTCATAGATCTTATTAACCAATTCTTTTATGACCTTTTTTTCTCCTCTTATTTTCCCTATAACCTCTAAAGTACCTTTCTCACTAACAATTAAGATAGGATTAATGTTTAACACGCTGCCAATTATAGTGGCAGCAGCAGTAATTCTCCCACCTCTTTCTAAATACTTCAGATCTTTTACAGTAAAAAAGTGATATAACTTTTTTTTGCTTTTTTCTATATAATCTATAATTTCCATAATACCTTTTTCTTCTTCTTTTAACTTGGCAGCCATATATACTAATAGCCCTTGCCCACTCGAGGCAGCTTTTGAATCAATTATTGTTATATTAGATTCTGGATACTTCTCCAAAAGTTCTTCGCGTGCAACTAACGCACTATTATATGTTCCACTTAAGGTTGACGAAAAGGCTATATACAAAATATCATAATCCTCACTTGCATATTTTTCAAATTCTTGAAAAAACCTTGCTGGATTTATTTGGCTCGTCTTTGGCATAGCACCTTCTAAAAGCTTTTTATAAAACTCCTTGTAATTTAAACTTTGCCCACCATCCTCTATTATCTTTTTTCTTTCTAAATCACATTCTAACCCCAGATACCCTATATCTAAAGAATTTACTATTTCATAGGATAAATCACATCCTGAATCAGTTATTATTTTAAATTTTCTCATCAAATTCTCCTTTCAAAATTCAATATATATTTTATCTCTTGTTACTTTAAATATTATGTTCTTTGAATTTTAGATAGTTCTCTTCCAATTCTGCTACTGGCTCCAACAATATTTGCCAGTTTCATGAAATAGCCCTCCATAAAATTTTTTATACATAATTATAGCATATTTTTCCATACTATATATTTCATTTTTTAAGTTTTTCCCACTGGTACGTTATATCTACACATTGTCCACCATAAACAACAATTAATATAATAATTACTTTAATTTACTTTTATCAACTTTCTAAAACAGAAGAAAAAAATTACTGACCACGAATTCGTGGTCAGTAAAAATATTAAACACTACATTTTATCATCATTATCATCGTCATCGTTCAAATCAATGGACTTTGATTGTAGAGATGGTCTAGAAGTATTTGAATCATCTGCACTTAAATTATTATTTTCTCTATAGTTTTCTGTGTCGGAAGCTTCTGCTTCTGATGAATTTTCATCGCTTATTTTCCTTATAGAATAACCTTCTGCATTTAGGGCATGCGGAATCTTTTTTTTACTCATTTCAATCACTCCTAGCTTGATTAATGTTTTTCTTAATTTAATTCGATTTTATATTTTACCTTTAAAATCAGCATCGTCATCATCGTCCTTCATATCACTATATTTTATTAACGTAGGAATTCTTTCAGTAGTATCTCTACGATTTTCATTTTTAATGCTCCTATCACTTGAATTATAACTATCTTTTGTGCGTAGAACATCAGTAGTATGCTGTATATTTCGTGCATAATGGGAAGGCTGTGTATCTGGTGAATGGAGATTAGTTAATTTTTCCGTATCATAATCCCCTGGCGTTGGACTATATGGTGTTCTTTCCTTATTCATAGCAATCACTCCTTACATAATAATTTTAAGGTTCGCGCATATTATCTAATATACAATAAAAACTTAACTAAATTAAAACAAATAAAATTTAGTTACATAATTATTATTTTAAAAAAACTACCTATTAATACATGTAATATTTATTTCACTTCTTTACATATCCCACCAAAATGTATAAAAAATCACTGACCTCCAAATGGTGGTCAGTAAACATAGCAGGATATAACCCATAATATCCTGCTTAATAATTAAGAATAATATTTTCTGCTAACATCTTTTGTAAAACCGTAATCTATAATAACAGGCCTCCCATCTATTATTCCCCAGCTGCTTTGCCTCTCAAGATCACCCAGCACTAAATTATAGTCCTGCTTAATCTTCTGCAATTCCTTTGAGTTAACCAGTTCCTCTTCATTACTAGCATTAAAATATCTCCATATATATGAAATATTATTTATCTTATCGGCCTTTTCCATTATTAGCATACTAAAATCATTTGAAACTTGTACTACTTTTGCAAATAAGCCAGAATTGTCCTTATGTGAAATTTTATATTCTGATTTATTTTGAGCAATTCCTGCCAAATTTCTTGCTACCTTAACTACATATCCATTTCCCAAGTCAAATACATCTCTGCAAGAGCCAGAACCAATATATCTATAATTTCCCCACCTTAAATTCATCATAATATAATTAAATGTCCCATTCATTCCAAACACCTGCTTCGTGATAATCTCTTTATATTCATTAGTAAAAATGTACTTATTTATATTATTCATTTGGCAGTAAATTGGTTCATTCTATGCTTATAACTTAATCAAATACTCTACATCAAATCAACTGTACTCCCCATTACAAATTAATTCGAAAAATATAGCTTTAGGCACTAGAAAGAAAATAACAAGTCAAAGATGCGACGAAAAGTTCTTATATACAGCATAGCTGCTCTTTTCTAATGTGTATATTTTGTGTCAGACAAGGAGCTAAGGCTTGCTCATAGCGAGCCTATTAGTGAGACTTAGCGACGCAGTATGACGCAAAATAGACTAGCATACTGACTTGTTATTTTTTTTGATAGTGCCTTAATGCGTCAAGTCATGCATTAATTGAAATTTAAAATGGGAGTGTTGCAAAATGATTAAATTTTAATCAGGAGCGATACTCCTTTTCGGTTTAAAGATATAAATCTCCAAATAAGTGGAAGTACACATCAATTATTTGGAGATTTCTCAATTTTAGACGCACTGAAATAAGCCTACTTATTTTATTCCATAATTAGGCAGTGATTTTTAATTCATGAAGATGATTCTGAATTCTTTCATTTTGTATTTTTGAATGT
>JARLHR010000172.1 GCA_031292145.1 Clostridium sp.
ATAGGCATTGAAAATAAGCTGTTGAAGTTTCTTAATGGGAGGTTGTTCCATTTTTGCTTGTCCTGAGCTTGCCTCAGGAACATGCGGAAATGGGTGCAACCTCCCATTTAGAAACTTCCAACGAAATTTTCGTAGTCCTATGGAACAAATATGTATTCAATTTCGGTGAGTTAACGCATAAGTCTAAATCTTGCTTTGTTTATCTATAGTAAAAATTTGCGCTGTAAACACAGCAATATAAAATTATAACTTAGCGAATCAGTCTATTTGAAACGTTTACTATGAACGATATAATTAACACTGTAAAAAGAATTTACAATTATAAAATAAGGGGAGAAGAAAACATGAAATCTAAAAGAATGATTAAATTATTAGGTTTGGCACTAAGTGGAGTATTAATATTTTCAGCATTAACAGGATGTGGAGCAAAAAAAGATGTACAAACATCTGGTGGTAAAGACAAAAAAATAAAAATTGGTGTAAGTATGGATGATTTAAGACTTGAAAGATGGCAACATGATAAGGAGATTTTTGAATCAGAAGCTAAGAAACTTGGAGCAGATGTTGTTTTCCAATCTGCAAATGGAGATGATCCAACACAAATGTCGCAAGCTGAAAACCTTATATCTCAAGGTGTGGATGTTTTAGTAATAATACCACATAATGGGGAATCGATAGCACCTATTGTAGAAGAAGCGCATCAAAATAAAATAAAAGTTTTAGCTTATGATAGATTAATTACAAATTGTGATTTAGATTATTATGTATCCTTTGATAATGTTAAAGTTGGAGAATTACAAGGAAAAGCAATTGTAGACAAAACTCCTAAAGGAAATTATTTTATGATGGGAGGTTCCCCAACTGATAACAATGCAAAACTTTTCAGACAAGGACAAATGAACGTGATAAAACCTTATGTAGATAAAGGAGATATAAAAATAATAGGAGATCAATGGGCAAAAGACTGGTCAGCAGAAGAAGCATTAAAGATAATGGAAAATGCACTAACTGCAAACAATAATAAAATAGATGCTGTTGTTGCTTCAAATGATAGCACTGCTGGTGGAGCGATTCAAGCATTACAAGCACAGGGACTAGCAGGAAAAGTTTCAATTTCTGGACAAGATGCAGATTTGGCAGGCTGTCAAAGAGTTGTTGAGGGAACTCAAACAATGACAATATACAAGCCTATTAAAGATATTGCGGCAAAAGCAGCTGAAATGGCTGTAAAAATGGCTAAAGGTGAAAATGTTGAAACAAGTGGGACTGTAACTAATAATGGTCAAAAGGATGTTCCTTCTGTATTACTTACTCCAATAGCAGTTACAGCTGACAATATGAAGGATACTGTTATAAAAGATGGTTTCCAAAAGTTTGATGACGTATATAAAAATGTACCAGAAGATAAAAGGCCAAGTAAGTAAATAGCATATTGTGGTCTGAAGTTATAATTTTAGACCACAATATAGAAAGGAGATATGCATTTAATGGGCGAGTTTATTTTAGAAATGAAAGATATAGTAAAAGAATTCTTTGGGGTTAAAGCATTAGATGGGGTGAACTTAAAAGTTAAAAAGGGAGAAATTCATGCTCTTTGTGGTGAAAATGGAGCGGGAAAATCTACACTAATGAAAGTTTTAAGTGGAGAGCATCCTGCTGGGTCTTACTTAGGAAAAATAATTTTTGAAGGCAAAGAATTAAATCAAACAAGTATAAAAGATTCTGAAAAAGTTGGTATAGCAATTATCCATCAGGAATTAGCTCTTATTAAACAATTATCTATAGCAGAAAATATTTTTTTGGGAAATGAAATTAGTGAACATGGACTAGTAAATTTTAGTGAACAATTGAATAAGACAAATGAATTATTAAACAGAGTTAAGTTAAATGTTAGCCCAATTACTAGAGCAGGAGATTTAGGAATTGGACATCAACAATTGGTTGAAATTGCAAAAGCGCTATCTAAAAATGCTAAATTATTAATTCTTGATGAACCTTCAGCTTCATTAAGTGAAGGTGAAGTAGAAGTCTTAATGGAAATATTAGATGGTTTAAGAAAAGAAGGAGTTACGTGTATCTATATTTCGCATAAGCTTAACGAGGTTACAAGAATATGTGACAATGTTACTGTAATTCGAGATGGTTCAACAATAGGACAAGTTCCTATAAAAGAAATAGATCAAGATAAATTAGTACAAATGATGGTTGGAAGAGAAATGAAAAATTTATTTCCAAGAGAAGAACATGAAATAGGTGAAGAATTTTTTGAAGTGAAGAACTTCAATGTTTTAGATCCATTTAATAAGAGCATGAAAAGAGTAAAAAATGCAAGTTTTACATTAAGACGTGGAGAAATACTTGGAATTTCTGGTTTAGTTGGTTCAGGTAGAACAGAAATGGTAGCAAGTATATATGGAAGTTTCCAAGGTGAAAAGAATGGAGAAATATATTTTGAAGGTAAGAAAGTTAACATAAAAAATCCAAGTGATGCTTTAAGCAAAGGAATAGCAATGGTTCCAGAAGATAGAAAAAAAGATGGAATAATTGCAGGTATGAGCGTAGCTAAGAATATGACAATAAGTAATTTATTAAAGTATAAAAAAGGTCTTAATGTTATAGACAATGATAAAGAAATGATGGATGTTCTAAAATTTATTGATGAGATAAAGATAAAGACTGCATCGACTGAGCTTGCAATAAAAAATTTAAGCGGAGGAAATCAACAAAAGGTAATACTAGCAAAAAATCTTTTAGCTGAGCCGAAAATACTAATATTAGATGAACCGACTAGAGGAATTGATGTTGGAGCTAAGTATGAAATTTATAAGCTAATCTTTAAATTAGCTAAACAAGGTATATCTATAATAATGGTTTCATCAGAACTTCCAGAAGTACTTGGAATCAGTGATAGGGTTCTAGTAATGAATGAAGGCGAAATAAAGGCAAGTCTTGAAAATAAAGGATTAACTCAGGAAATAATTATGAGCTATTCAGTAGGAAAGAAAAATGAAAATATGAATGCAAATTATAATAACGAAGAAATTACGACTTCTGTAGGAGGGGTATAAGGATGCAATTAAGTAAGAGTATGAGTTCTGAAAAAGAAAAGAAGTTTGGATTAAGTTCTATATTTAAATCTAAGATGACAGCAATATTAATAGCAACAGCAGCAATATGGGTCTTATTTACAGTTTTAACTGATGGGAATTTTTTAACAACAAGGAATTTATCAAATTTATTTAGACAAATGTCTATTACCGGAGTACTTGCAATAGGAATGGTTTTTGTAATTATTTTAGGTGAGATAGATCTTTCAGCTGGATCAACTCTTGGTTTGCTTGGAGGTATTGCAGCAATTTTAAATGTTTGGTTTGGTTTTTCAGCTATACCAACTGTAGTAATAACCCTACTACTTGGAATAATTATGGGAGCTTGGAATGGATATTGGATAGCATTTAGAAATGTGCCCTCATTCATAGTTACTTTGGCTAGTATGCTTATTTTTAGAGGTATATTAATAGGAATTACTGGTGGTAATACTGTAGCGCCGCTAACACCAGATTTCAAAGCAATAGGTCAAGCGTATCTTCCAACAGTCTTTGGGTATCTCTTAGTAGTATTAGCAATTGCAGGTGCAGCATATTTAATATTAAATAATAGAAAAAATAAACTTAAGTATAATATTCAAGTAAAGCCGATGGTTGTTGATATATTAACAATAGTAGGAATTGGAGTTATATCATTAGCATTTGTATTAATTCTTAATGATTATCAAGGATTTCCAATACCAGCTTTCATAATGTTAGTTTTAGCTTTGATACTAGGATTTGTAGGAACAAAAACTATATTTGGTAGAAGAGTATATGGAATTGGTGGAAATAGAGATGCAGCAAGATTATCGGGTATTAATGTAAAAAAACATATTATAGTTGTATATTCAGTACTTGGCTTACTTTGTGCCGTAGCAGGAATATTGTTGACCACAAGATTAAATGCCGGTTCGGTTTCAGCAGGACAAAATGCAGAAATGGATGCGATTGCATCATGTGTTATTGGTGGTGCAAGTTTAGCAGGTGGTAGTGGTACAGTTGTTGGAGCATTAGTTGGTGCACTTGTAATGGCAAGCATCGATAATGGTATGAGTATGATGAATACGCCAACCTTTTGGCAATATATTGTTAAAGGATTAATATTGTTAATTGCAGTATGGATGGACATATCATCTAAAAATAAAAAATAATTAATTATTTTTTAATCTAATAAATAACAAGTTAATTTGTATAACAGTAGATAATTTTATTTTGAATGAAAAAGTCTACTGTTATATAAGTTTATAAGGATATTTAATTTTATAGACTCTGTATTTTTGAAAATCAGTGAATCTTTATTTTAGCGAAACCTAAAAGTAGTGGGATGTGCTTATGAGTTGGTTTAAAATAGCACAAAAATTAATATTAGCTTTTATAGTAATTGCAATGCTAATAGGGGTTGTTGGATTTATTGGAATATACAACATGAATAAGGTTAATTCTAATGGAGTGACTATGCATGATTACAATTTAGAAACAATAAAATATTTAACAACGATAAAGCAGAATTTTACAGATATTAGAGCTGATTTATTAGAACTTGTGTATCAAAATAAATACGAAAACAAGGAAGCTTTAGAAAAAGAAATAAATTCGCTAATTAATGAAAATTCATTGCTATCAGAACCAGATGAAGAAATATTTTTAGAATTAAAGGAAAATATAAAGCTTTATTTATCAGCTTCTAATAAAGTAATAAACTTTGTTAATGAAAATAATATAAGATCTGAATATCAAATTATTTTTACAAGCCAAAAAATAAACCAATATCAAGACAAACATTAGATCACCTTACAAAAAAATATTGTGAAATGGCAAATATTGAGCATAAATCAAAACATCATTTTCATGCAATCAAGCATACCACAGCGGTTCATCTTGCAGAATGCGATATGGACATTAAAGAACTTCAATGGTGGCTTGGTCATAAATCTGTTTCAAATACAGAAATATATTTTCAATTTACAACTAAGCAACAAGATAAAATGTATGCAAAACTTGAGGGTAAAAATGAAATGGTGTAATTTTATTTTTATAATTTAATATAAAAATTGTTATAAATTCAGCAGGTAACTTAATCGAGTAAGAGTTATCTGTTTTTTTATTTGTAACGATTAAATTTTATAGTATGTATTTTAATATACGCAAAAAAGCTTGATATAGATATAAGTCAAAAATCTACTGTTTTTTAGTCAGAAAATACACTTAAAAAAAGAAAGTAATTTTAATATTATATATATGTAAACGATATTAACACAACACAGATGTAAACGATGTTAAGAATAAATTAACGAAAAGGATGGAGAGTATGAAGAAGATTAAACACATTTATAGTAATGGAACTGATTTTTGGAAGGAGGGTACAGTAGAAAATAAAGAATATGAAGACACTTTAGAAATAACAACTGAAATAAAACAAACTGTAAAAGGCTTTGGTGGCTGCTTTAATGAAATTAGTTGGGATATTTTAAAAAAAGTAGATGAAAATAAGAGAAAAGAAATTTTGGATAATTTATTTACAGAAGAAGGTCTAAATTTTAATGTAGGACGTTTACCAATAGGGGCTAGTGATTATGCTTTAGAATGGCATAGTTATGATGAAACAAATGGAGATTATGAATTAAAAGATTTTACTATAAAAAGAGATGAAGAACATTTATTACCATATTTAAGAGAAGCATTAAATCGTAAGCCAGATATGTCATTGTTTGCTTCACCTTGGAGTCCTCCAACATGGATGAAAACAAAGAAAGCATATAATTTTGGAACATTATCTTGGGAAACAGAAAATGTACAAACTTATGCCAATTACTTTGCTAAGTATGTAGAAGAATATAAAAAAGCTGGAGTAAAAATTGAACAAGTTCATATTCAAAATGAACCTCATGCTGATCAAAAATTCCCATCATGTATGTGGACAGGAAAAGAAATGAGAGATTTTATTAAAAATAATCTTGGACCAGTATTCGAGGAAAAGGGAATAGATTCAGAAATTTGGCTTGGTACAATTAACGGCCCATTTTTAGATTTTCAGATATCTCTACCAGGCTGTGCTCCATTCTCACAATTTTATGATCAATGTGTAAATACAGTACTATCTGATAAAGAAGCAAGAAAGTATATATCTGGAGTAGGTTTCCAATGGGGTGGAAAGCATGTAATTGAACAAACTGAATTAAGTTATCCAGAAATAAGACTTATGCAAACAGAAAATGAATGTGGAGATGGTCAAAATACATGGCAACATGCAGAATATGTCTTTGGACTGTTCTGGCATTATTTCACTCACAATGTTGAAAGCTATGTTTATTGGAACATGGTACTTCCTAAAGGAGGAATAAGCACTTGGGGATGGGAACAAAATACAATGGTAACAATTGATCCAGAAACAAAAGAAGTAGTATATGAACCAGAATTTTATGTGATGAAACATTTCTCTCATTTTGTAAAACCAGGAGCAAAAAGAATAGTAACTAAGGGACACTGGGCATCAAACTCTATTGTGTTTGAAAATCCTAATGGTGAAATCGTAGTCGTTGTCGGTAATGCTATGGATAATGATCGTGAATTCACATTCAAGTATAAAGATGTAAGTTTTTCTACAATTATAAAAGCACATTCTGTTAATACATTTTGTATAGAAAACTAAATAGACGATTGTAGAATTAATAATTTATAAACTGTGGATAAAATAATATAGTAAGGAATGAAGCAATTGAAAGAATGTATGATATTTCCATATGACCTGAATACTTTTTGAATTATAGAAGAAATAGAAGCATATTTGGGTATGCCACATAAAAACATTAATGAGATGAGACGTTTGGAATTAGATGAATATATTAATCAGTTAACAACTTTATTGCTATATTCAAAGTAGTAAATTAAATTCGTAATGTAGGAAAACATATAAGCATATATGTTTAAAAATCAGTAAAATGAATGCTTGTAGCATTCTGCAAGCAACTATATAGAAAACTAAAAATTAAGGGGGATTTGTTATGTTAAATACAAATGTTGAAAATGAAAAAACATCAGTGGGGTTTATTGAGAGGTTAGCTTTTGGATGTGGGGATTTAGCAAATAATGTTGTATATTCAGCTATATCTACATTTCTATTATTCTACTATACAGATGTAATAGGTGTAAGTGCAGCAGCAGTTGGAACTATAATGTTAATATCTCGTTTTTTAGATTGTATAGCCGATTTAGCAATGGGGGTTGTAGTAGATAGAACTAAATCAAAGTATGGAAAGGCAAGACCGTGGATACTTAGAATGGCTGTCCCTTTCGCAATAGGAGCAGTTCTATTGTTTTCAGTGCCTATGAGCTTAGGGGAGAATGCTAAACTTGTATATATTTTCATAACTTATAATTTAGTGTCTACTATAATTTACACATCAATTAATGTACCATATGCAACATTAAATGCATTAATTACACAAGACCAATATGAGCGTTCAGTACTTAGTATATTCAGAATGATATTAGCAACAGTGGGATCAATGGGAATCGCTATGTTAACTTTACCAGTAGTTAAACTATTTGGAAATAATCCAAGAGCATGGTCATTAACTTTTGCATTTTTTGGAACGATATCAGTTATTTTATTCTTATTTACTTTTTTTGGAACAAAGGAAAGAGTAAAGCCTGCCAATAAAGAACAGTTAGAAGAGAATATACCTATAAAAGTTGGAATTTCTGTGCTTTTCAAAAATAAATATTGGGCTATGATAACAATTACATTAGTGCTTATCTTCATTGGTTTGACTATAAATGGAGGTGCTACTGTTTACTATGCTCAGAGTATTTTAGGAAATAAGGAGCTTGTTGGAATGTTGTTTACAGCAGCGAGTTTAGCACAAATAATAGCTATGTTTTTAGTAGCTGGTTTTATAAAGAAATTCGGAAAAAGAAATGTTATAATAGCAGGATCTACAATTACAATATTGGCATATATGATAATTGCCTTGTCAGGAACAAATGTACAAATACTCCTTTTGGGAAATATCATTAAAGGTATTGGTTTAGCTGGAATAGGAGCATGTATGTTCGCGATGGTATCAGATACTATAGAATATGGAGAATGGAAAACAGGAATAAGAATAGAAGGTTTGACTAATAGTGCATCAAGTTTTGGATTTAAAGTTGGAGGGGGACTTGGAGCAGCTATGATAGGTTGGATATTGGCAGCAGGTGGATACGTAGGATCAGCACAGGTACAAAGTGCTTCAGCTATCTTTGCTATTAAATCATTATATATATATTTACCTATAATAATTACAATTGTTCAAATTATAATATTATTTGCATATAAATTAGACAAGGAATACCCAAGTATATTACAAGATTTAAGTGAAAGAAGCAAATCAAAATAAGGTTTGATTTATACTTTTAAATATATTTAATATCAAAAAGAAATTTGACTCTTTTGCAAAGGGCTGTATATTCTATAAGCAGTCGGAAGAAAAGAGTCATATTTCTTTTGATAGGTTACCATATAAATCTAATTATTATTTATTTTAAGCTGTTTTCTTTTTTCATTAGGAGAGCACCCATATTTATCTTTAAATAATTTTATAAACATTTTATCATTTGTGAAACCATTTTTCTCCATAATTTGAGAGATAGTATTATCAGAGTTAACTATATCTATGTAAGCGTGTTCAAGTCGAACTGTATTTAAATATTTTAAAAATGTTGTTCCCATATATTTTTTAAAAAAACGAGAAAAATATTCTTGATTTAAATAAAGTTCAGAGGCTGCGGATTCAAGAGTTATATGTTCACTATAATGTTCTTTTACATAATCTAAAATTAAAGCTAACCTATTTAAATATTTATCACTCTTCTTAGTATCGAATTTTTTATCTTTTCTACTAAATTCACTTACTAAAATAAATAATGAGTTAAAAATTAAACTATTAATTTTAAGCTTATAGCCTTGAGATTTTTTATTATAGATCTGAAAAAAATCAAATAAAATTTCCTTTAATTGATTAAGGGAAAGCATTTTATCTGTAGTGTTTGGATTACAAATGAATTTTGTTGTAGCCATATCATCAATATAATTTTCACAAAATTGGTAAGGGATTTGAAGTACTACAGCAGTATTTCCATATTTGCATACGGTAGAGTGAATTTCAAGAGAGTTAATAACTATTAAATCGTTTTCGTTTAAATTATAATCTACACCATTTACGTTTACTTCAAGGCTTCCAGTTAAAAGATATATAATTTCAAGGCTTCGATGCCAGTGTTTTGATATCGTGCTGCCTTTATCCTCAAAATATTGAAACTTAACGCTAATATCTTGATTACTGCTTATTATTTCGTGTTCAAAATCCATATAAATCACCTTTTGTTACATTTTTGTTTGAATTATATCATAAAGGATGTTTTACTTACAAGAATAACAGAAAGATTATTAATATAAAGTCAAAAATCCACCTTATTTAAGTCAAAAAACTTACTGAACTGAATAAAAGAGAGTTGATATAATTAAAAAAATTAAATAATAAAGATTTAATATCATAAGAGTCTAATAATTTAATATTTCTATAGACATCCAAATTATCCGTTAGGCTTATGTGATTTCGGAAAGTTACCACATAACTCTGGAGTACATTTTGTTTATCTATAATCTTACAAAACAACAAGGGAGAGAAGCAAATGAATTATTCACAATTAAGTAGAAATATAATTGACAATGTTGGCGGTGAGACTAATGTAATATCACTGGTTCACTGTGCAACTAGATTAAGATTTAAACTAAAAGATATGTCTAATGTTAACAAAAAAGCAATTAAAGAATTAGATGGAGTTATTAGCATCGTAGAAAATGGAGGACAATTCCAAGTAGTTATTGGTAATACTGTTGGAAACGTTTATGCAGAAATTATTAAAATAATAAAGATTGATGAAAATTCAAACGACAAGTCAAATAAAAAGGAATCCAATGATAGTAATATTTTTAATAAGGCAATAGATCTTATTACAGGTATCATCACTCCATTTTTTGGGGTATTAACTGGAGCCGGTGTTCTAAAAGGATTAATAGCAATTTTTGTATCATTGCAGTGGATGGATAAAGCTAGTTCAACATATAGTATATTATTTGCTGCTTCTGATAGTTTATTTTACTTTATGCCACTAATCATTGCCTTTACAGCTGCAAAGAAATTTGGGGTTAATCAAGTTATGGCAGTTACAATAGCTGGATCATTAATTTATCCAAGTATTGTAAGTATGATGAATAGCAGCGGCCATATTGAATTCTTAGGAATACCTATAATAATAACTAATTACGCTTATACTATTATACCTATAATTATTGCTGTTTGGATGCTATCAGTACTTGAAAAGTTTTGTAATAAGGTAATGCATGAGAATGTTAGAGGAATATTAACACCTTTAATCTGCCTTGCCGTTATTGTGCCTTTATGTTTCATTGTATTTGGGCCATTGGGTAATTTTTTTAGTAATATAATTTCAATAATTTACAGTTTTATTTATAATCTCAATCCTATAGTTATTGGAGCTATAGTAGGTGGACTTTGGCAAGTGGCTGTTATGCGTGGAATTCATTGGGGATTTATACCTGTAATTTTAAATAATATTTCAAAATATCAATTGGATACATTAAATCCATTGCTAGGCCCAGCTAATTTTTCACAAGGAGGGGCAGTACTAGGGGTTTATTTGAAAACTAAAAACAAAAAGTTAAAAGCAACAAGTGCTTCAGGTGCTTTTGCAGCTTTATTTGGAATAACAGAGCCAGCGATTTATGGAGCAACATTGAAATTAAAGAAACCGTTTATATGTGCATGTATTGGAGGCTCGGTTGGTGGAGCAATAACAGGCTATTTTCATAGTGAAGCATTAGCATTAGTTTCCCCAGGACTATTGACTATACCTGCTTTATATGGTCGAGGATTTAAAGGTGTTCTTATTGGAATTTCAGTATCTTATGTATTATCAGCTGTATTAACATACATAGTTGGTTTTGAGGATGTAGTGGAAAAAAGTGAAACAGTACAAAAGGACACAATATTAGTAAATGAAAAGATTATTGATTCAGAAATTATATTAAGTCCGCTTTCAGGACTTGTAAAACCATTATCTGAAGTTAATGATGAAGTATTTGCATCAGGAGCCTTAGGGAAAGGTATTTCTATTGAACCTATAGAAGGTATATTAGTATCTCCAGTTGATGGCGTTTTAACATCTGTATTCCCGACAGGACATGCAGTGGGAATAACAACTGATAAAGGTGCAGAAATACTGATTCATATTGGCTTTGATACAGTGAAATTAAATGGAGAGCATTTTAAAATCAGGGTTCAACAAGGTGAAAGTATTAAAAAAGGACAGCTCTTAGTGGAATTTGAACTTGAAAAAATAAAAGAAAAAGGCTTTGACCTAACAACTCCAATTGTTGTTACAAATTCGGACAATTATTCTAATATTGTTGAAAAGAATAGAGGGAATATTAGCAGAAATGATGAAGTGTTAGAATTATATATTTGATAAGTTTATTAATAAATTAGCAAACTAAGAGTATATACAGTAATGATTGTGGGCAATAATTTTATAAAATACGGAAGGGGAAAAATATGAATCAGAGTTTTCCAAAAGGATTTTTATGGGGAGGAGCTACAGCTGCTAACCAGTGTGAAGGTGCATATAATGAAGATGGTAAAGGCTTATCAACTCAAGATATAGCTCCAAAAGGAGTGATGGGTCCTATAACTGCTGAACCAACTGAAGATAATATGAAACTTATTGGTATAGATTTTTACCATAGATATAAGGAAGATATTAAACTATTTGCTGAAATGGGATTTAAAACTTTTAGATTATCAATTGCTTGGTCAAGAATATTTCCTAATGGTGATGATAAAGAGCCAAATGAAAAAGGCTTACAATTTTATGACAATGTATTTGACGAGTTGGCGAAGTATGGAATTGAAGCTTTAGTTACAATATCACATTATGAGACTCCACTTGCACTTGCTAAGAATTATGATGGTTGGACTAATAGAAAACTTATTGGATTTTTTGAAAACTATGCAAGAACAATATTTGCAAGATATAAAGACAAGGTGAAATATTGGGTAACTTTTAATGAAATAAACTCAGCAACCCATTTTCCTTATACAAGTGCTGGAATATGGACTCCCAAGGAAGAATTAGGCAAACAAGATTTGTATCAAGCTATGCATCATGAATTAATTGCAAGTGCATTAGCAGTAAAAATTGGTCATGAAATAAATCCAGAATTTAAAATTGGATGTATGATTCTTGGTGTTCCAAACTATCCATTAACACCAAAGCCAAGTGATGTACTTAAAGCAATGGAACAAGATAGACAAAATCTTTTCTTTGCAGATATTCATGCAAGAGGAGAATATCCAAGATACATGAATAGATTCTTTAAAGAAAACAATATAGAAATAAAAATGGAGCCTGGCGATAAAGAAATATTAAAAAATACAGTAGATTTTATTTCTTTTAGTTATTATATGAGTGCATGTGCAACTGCAGATTCAGAAAAAGATATAAAGGGAAAAGGAAATCTTATTGGTGGAGTTCCAAATCCGTATTTAAAAGCGTCAGATTGGGGATGGCAAATTGATCCCGAAGGTTTAAGATATATTTTAAATTTATTATATGACAGATATCAAAAACCATTGTTTATTGTTGAAAATGGACTTGGAGCTATTGATAAATTAGTAGCAGATGAAAATGGGAATAAGACTGTGAATGATGATTACAGAATTAAATATTTAAATGATCACTTAGTTCAAGTTGCTGAAGCAATAGAAGACGGAGTAGAAATAATGGGTTATACTAGCTGGGGATGCATTGATCTTGTTAGTATGTCAACTTCAGAGTTTAGAAAGCGTTATGGTTTTATCTATGTAGATCGTAATGATGATGGAAAAGGTTCATTAGAAAGATATAAGAAAAAGAGTTTTAATTGGTATAAAAAAGTAATAGCTACAAATGGGGCAAGTTTAAAAAAATAAAATAGATAAAGTTAAATGTTTTAATATCTATAAGAAATTTAAAAAAGTAAATAAAATGTTTGGTATTTACATCTATTTAACGTGAGTTCTATGGAAAAATTTAAAGGATGAGATTTTATGCAAAACTTAATGGAAGATAAAATTCTTCTTAGGAAAATAGTTATATTACGGAGTTACTTTTTGCTGTTTTTTGAAAAATAGATAGCCAGAAAATATCAGTAAATAATGTAGTAAAAATTATAGTAATAAATCGTAGTAGTAAGTAATAGGAAGTATGTGGTAATATACAAACTTTAGAAGATATTAAGACAGTAATTTATGAAATGCAGCAAAAATTAAATCCTTCAACAGTAGCTGAAGTTATTTATCAAAAATATGTTAATGGAATGTAGCTTTATCGTCAGGAACAAGACTGGCTTCAGAGAGGTTTTAAGCTTTTACGTTCAACCATGGCTAATTGGGTTATCCGTTGTTCTTCTGATTGTCTTAAACATATATATGATCTAATGAAGCTAGAAATTGTTAAGTGCGAAAGTATTCACGCCGATGAAACTATAATAAAGAGTCTGGCAAGAAACCTTCAAGTGAATCTTTTATGTGGCTTTATTGTTCAAGGGAATATGAACTTATAATATAGTTCTCCTTGGTAAGGAAGTTTACTGAAAAATTGTTATATTCAAGATAATAAGAAAAGTGAGGAGTCTATTTTGTTCATCGTAGGCTCCTTTTAAATATATTCTAATTTATTTAATTCTAAAATACGCTATTTTCTGAACCGCTTAAATAATTATTTAAGAGAACAGTTAGTTAAAGTAAGATAAGTATAAAGATTTGTGCTTTTAGCAATTATAAATTAGCTAACTTATCGAATAATACAAATACAGTGAATTTTATTAATTGGAACTTATATATTGTATATAGCAATAATACTATTTATGGGATATTAGTCTTACCTGTATATAGTTCATAGGAAAATGGAATTGTAATTTCTCCATTAACAATTTTATAGTCTGTATTTTCTATGGGATTTAAATTGTTAATTAAGTTTATTCCAATAGCATATTCTGCTTCAGCTCTGACTTTTGAATTTTGAACAACAGTACCAGTCATAAATCCTTTATCAATTAAATCTTTTGCTTCTGGTAAAGCATCAATTCCAACAACTGCTATACTTTTTGATTTATCTCCTTTATTATATCCATATTTTTGAAGTGACTTAATGGCGCCTATTGCCATTGCATCATTGTTAGAAATTATTACTTCAATTTTACCATTATATTTTAGAAATAAAGAATTAACAGAATCTATAGCGAATTTTTCTAGCCAATTATCATTTACTTTAGCAAGCAGTTGAGTTTCAATTCCTGCTTCATTAATTGTTGAAATAACATAGTTTGTTCTATCAATTGCCGCTGGATTATTAACTTCACCTTCTAATAAAACATACTGTAAGATGTTATCATTATTTTTGTCTATGGATTTTTTATTAGTATTCCATAAATCAACAATAATTTTACCTTCCAAAGTACCAGCATTCTTAGAGTCTTCTGATATGAAAACAACTTTATCATAGTATTTAGAAACTTTTGATACTACTTGTGGATCAATATCAGTTAGAATTAACGGAATATTTTTTTGTTTAGCCCTCAAAATAAAGTTCTCCACAATTTCTTCACGTCTATCAGCTAAGTTTAGGATAATTAGATCAATATTACTATTTAGAAGGGAATCGAATGTTTCCTCTTGTACAGCTATATTATTTTTTCCATCATAGAAGGTAAATAGTACTTTATCTTTATTTTCTTTTTGAATATCTTCAAAGCTTTGCTTTTCTTGCATCATGTAGGAATCATCAAAACTATATAATAATACTGCAATGTTAGAGATTTTTCTGTCATTAGTATGTAAATTTAAACTAGCCAATGTATTAATTTGCAGAGTACTTGTTGATGCGAAAACAACTAACGCAACTATACTTAGTGTTATTATTTTGCTTAATATTTTCATTTTAACTATCATTCCTTTCGCTGTGCTCAAGTCACAAAATTTGATGAAAGTGAATAAATATTGTGTCTAAACTATAGATGGATATAATTTTAGTATTAATCACTATATAAAATTAATATGCTTATTTTTTTGACACGTTTTTATCGGGTCTTTTTGTTGTACTATTAAAATATTGTCCATAAACACTTAATTTATTCTGCATCACAAAATGATACAAAAACAAAAAATGAAATTAAGTAAAATGACTGAATTTTAATTTTTAAAATATATTTACAAAGTATAGATAATATTATAATTTCATAATTAAGTTGTTTAGGTGGAATAAATTTACAAAAGATTTTGATTAGGGCGTGTCTGAAAACTCAAAACTGAACAAATAAAATTAAGAAAGAACCAGAAAATAAGAAGTTTATATGCTAATTAATGGTTATTTTCTGTTAGTAAATTACATTAATTCGACTATTTATGTAGTAACAAATAGTTTTCAGACACGCCCTAAATAAAAATAAATAAATTATAATTAAATTCAAAATAATAACCTTGATTTTAGTGTTGATTTTGCCAGAAACTCAACTATCACATTAAATTAAGAGGATTGTTTTGGGTAGAAAGAACTACTAAATCCTTAATATATAAATGAAAAGTAAAGAAAATAGCATAAAACTTTATACTATTAAACTATAGTTGAGAATTTTTAGCCAATTATAAATCTATTGAATATTATCTTTTTGACATTATTTCCATAAATCACTAAGTTTTTACTAAAAGAATCTTTAGAATATTCTTGAACAGTGAAGAAAATATAAGTTAACAACTCCAATTTTCATTGATATTATGGTATTTAGTTTGTTAATTGAAGTTAATTAACCATTAATTTGTTTTTGATTTGATGTTAAAAATAAGGAAAATAATAATTCAATAACAACATTAACTGTAAAAAGTACTGTTATAAAAGTATGATTACATTATTTTACTATTGGAAGAATATCATATTGTCTATTTTACTGTCTGTAAGTCAGTATCAGAAGCACACCTTGCTACATTAATTAGTTTGCATGATGTGTTATTTTATTTATGTAACAAATTTAAGATGTATCTGTTAAGCGAGTCGAGGGACGGCATGGAGCCTCGTTAATAAAGTATGCATTAAATGTAAACGCAGAAGATAATTTTGCATTAGCAGCTTAGTTTAATAGTTGTTCATCAGCCCAGGTTGCCTACGGTTTGGATAACTGGTGCCATTTGAGTGGGGAACGAAGCCTAGCAAAGCTTTGAGCTAGAGGAGTATTTATGAAGCTACCGGAAAGTATAGCCTGTCTAAGGGCGATGCTTTTGGGGAATCTTAAAACTTAGGCTGCACTCGGAGAAAAATAAATTCAGCTGCTTTCGGATAGGGGTTCGATACCCCTCGCCTCCACCATGAAACCCACGAAAAAATCTAAAATTTGGATTTTTGTGGGTCTTTTATTGTATTTAGAATACAACCGGTTAGACCCAACATCATAAACTTAAGAATTTTTAAGCATTATTACTGACATTCTTTATTGAATACAGTATAGTTAGTTATTTGAAAGTCAAAAAAAGAGCAAAAAAATCATGTCAATAAAGATAGATTTTTTGCTCTTTTAAAAACTACTTTTTTTGTTATTTTTATATTTGTTAGAAATATGGTGCTTCCTTTCTTGGCTTTTAAGATTTTTTTTTACTTTAAAGTGAATCGCATCCATTCCATAAATATCATTAATTTGCGCGGCTATGCCTCTTGTGGTTATGCCTTTTGTATACATACCAATAACAGCACTTTCTAAGTGTGATACATCAGTTTGATGTTTCCTTACTATCGCCGGCTCGAATGAGCCTTCGCGGTCTCTCGGAACATCTAAATCAAATAATCCTAAATTAGATTTCATGGTTTTTGTACTCTTACTATTTCTACTATTTGTGGTATTTTTATTTTCATAATCATGTTTAGCATAACCTAAGTGTTGTTCCATTTCCGCTTCTAGCATCTACTGAAGCTGTCCTCCGAACAAATCCTTTAATGTATTTTGTATATCTTCAGCTGTTTTTATATCAGAGTTATTTAAAATCAATTTTACTAATTCATCTCTAGATAAAGACATAGTCTATGCTCCATTCATTTGATAATTTATTATATCATCTTCATGAAGTTTACACAGACTATTTTACACTCTCTTAAGCTTTGTGTATTCCTTATTTTAGGCATATTCCAAAAGTAAATATACCATTATTAATCTATACTTAAAATAATCTTACATCTTTTAAGCATATAGCTAAATCATTGAATATATTAACTTTTACTTCATCTTGAAAAGAAAAAACACTCACATTACCGTTAAAACAAACTGTAATGGTTTTATCAAAATAATTTATTTCTTCCACATGCCATACTTTCATAAAATAATTATGAAAAAGTTTACTAAAATATATTGACGAAGAGTTAAAATGGAAGTAAAATAAACTTATTAAAGGACATTTGAAAAGTATTTTTAAATTATAAAGTAAAAGTTAAGAATTGATAAATAAAAATATATTTCTAAATTTAGGAGGTTTATTATGAGATATTTATTAGGCTTAGATATCGGAACATCAGGAACTAAGACGGCTTTATTTGATGAAGAAGGAAATACTATAAAAACTGCAACTTATGGATATGATTTATTTCAACCCCAAGTAGGATGGGCAGAACAAAATCCAGAAGATTGGTGGCAAGCTTGTGTTAATGGAATAAAAGATGTTATTGATAAAAGTGGTGTACAAGCTTCTGATATTAAAGGTATTGGATTAAGTGGACAAATGCATGGTCTTGTTTTAGTAGATAAAGATTATAATGTGATTAGAAATTCTATAATTTGGTGTGATCAAAGAACAGAAAAAGAATGTGATTACATGACAGAAGTTATAGGGAAGGAAAGGTTAATCAAAATAACAGGAAATCCTGCATTAACTGGATTTACACTTTCAAAACTATTATGGGTTAGAAATAATGAACCTCACAATTATGAAAAGATATATAAAATTCTTCTTCCAAAGGATTATATAAGATTTAAGTTAACCAATGTATTCGCAACAGAAGTTTCAGATGCTAGTGGAATGCAAATGTTAGATATAAATACAAGAAATTGGAGTGAAGAATTACTTAAGGATTTAAATATAGATAAAAATATATTAGCAGATGTTTATGAATCAGTCGTTGTTAGTGGACATGTTACAGAAGAAGCTGCAAAGTTAACTAAATTAGCAGTAAACACACCAGTAGTTGGAGGTGCAGGAGATCAAGCAGCTGGAGCTATAGGTAATGGAATAGTAAGTGAAGGAATAATATCAACAACTATAGGTACATCAGGAGTAGTATTTGCAGCAACTGATACACCAAGATTTGATAAAGAAGGAAGAGTTCATACATTATGTCATGCAGTGCCAGGAAAGTGGCACATAATGGGTGTTACTCAAGGAGCAGGTTTATCACTAAATTGGTTTAAAAGGACATTTTGTGCCAAAGAAGTCGATGAAAGTGAAAAATTAGGAGTTGATATATACGATTTACTAACAGAAAAAGCAGCTAAATCAAAACCAGGTTCTAATGGAATAGTTTATTTACCATATCTAATGGGAGAAAGAACACCTCATATAGATCCAAATGTGAAAGGTGCATTTTTAGGAGTATCTTTAATAAATAATCATGATGATTTTGTGCGCAGTATATTGGAAGGTGTTAGTTTTAGCTTAAAGAACTGCCTTGATCTTATTGAAGCTATGAATGTAAATATTGAAGAAATAAGAGTAAGTGGCGGCGGTGCAGAAAGCAGCATATGGAGACAAATTTTAGCTGATATTTTTGGATATGCATTGACTACAGTAAAGGCATCAGAAGGTGGAGCACTTGGAGTAGCAATACTTGCAGGCGTTGGAGCAGGAATATATGATTCTGTAGAAGATGCTTGTAATAAAATTGTAAAAGGAAATGAAAAAGTTGAGGCAAACCAAGAGTTAAATGAAGTATATTTAAAGGTATATGAAAAATATAACTCAGCTTACCCTAAAATTAAGGATATGTAAAAGAAATTAAAAAATATTTATTTCATGTGCCTAAGTTATATAAATAAGTAGTCTATAATAGCTAAAGTATAATATAAAAATAATCTATAATAAAGCATTAAATCTTTAACTTAAATAATATTAATGATATTATTTAATAAAATATAACTACTATTGCTTATATAACATATGAGAGGAGCATTACTAAAGTTGATAGAGGTGAATCACAGTAAAATAAAAGAAACTAACAGAAAAAAAATAATTTCATTATTATTAGAAAAGAATGAAATTACTAAGCTAGATATTTCTAGAATGTTAGATATAAGTATAACTACAGTTTCTACAAATATTACTGAATTAAAATATGAAGGAATCGTGGAAGATGTAAGGCCTTTAGAGTCTACAGGTGGAAGAAAAGCAATTGCTATTAAGTTGAATGAAAATTGTAGGTTTTCGATTGGAGTAGCGTTAACACCAAATCATATTAAAATATCATTAGTTAACTTAAAAAAAGAAATTATTGAAAATATAAGAATTAGACATAAAAGCGATGGAATAGATAATTTAATAGAAATAATTAACGAGAATATAGATTTGATTATTAAAAAGTATGATTTGAATTTAGAAAAATTATTAGGTGTTGGCTTTTCATTGCCTGGAACTGTAGATTTTAAAGAAGGTGTAATAAAATATTCATATCTTCTTGGAGTCAAAGAATTTAATTTAAAGGAAAAATTTGAATATTTAAACGTACCTATATATGTAGATAACGAAGCTAATCTATCAGCGTATTATGAATTTTTAAGCAGAAAAGATGTGTTGAAAAATTTACTATATATATCAATAACAGATGGATTAGGTCTTGGAATAATAATAAATGGTAAGATATATAGAGGCGATAATAATTCATCAGGAGAATTTGGACATACGAAGGTATCTATAAATGGAAAGAAGTGCAAGTGTGGAGCTAAAGGTTGTTTAGAAGCATATACTTCCATGAATTCACTAATTGACAGTTATAATGAATCATCACTAGAAAGTATAGCAGATATAGATGAATTTGAAGAACTGTATGTGAAAAATGATATAACAACGAAAAAGGTCTTAGATAAATATTTGAAAATATTATCAATAGGTATATCAAATTTAATTATGCTATTGGATCCAAATACAATAGTTATAGGCGGAGATATAAATAATTTATTAAATGATAAAATAGATATTTTGAAAAAGAATATTTATAAAGATAACTTGTTTACAGATGAAAGTAGTTGCACTATTAACATGGCAGGTTTAAAGGAGTGCTATTTACTAGGCGCAGCTATGATGCCTATTGAAGAATTTCTCGAGATTAAATAATAGAGTAGTGAAAGCTGCTCTGTTAATTTGAAAACTTATTAAATAAATTTTAAAAACACATTTTTAAAGTGACAATAATGAAGTTTATAATAGGTGAGTCTTAAATTTTAGATTGGAACTCCATATTTATGACAAAACCTTTATATATTTAAGTATAACCAAGATGCAATTGGCAATAGACAATTAACAGTTAGGAGAAACGCTAACTGTTAATTGTAAATTGTTGACTGCTAACTAATCAAAGGGAGATGTTAATAAAATGAGATTTTTTTTAGACACAGCAAATGTAGAACACATTAAAGAAGCAAATGAAATGGGAGTAATATGTGGAGTAACAACAAATCCATCCTTAGTAGCAAAAGAAGGAAGAGACTTTAATGAAGTAATAAAAGAAATCACAGAAATAGTTGATGGACCAATCAGCGGGGAAGTAGTAGCGGAAGATGCAGAAGGAATGATTAAAGAAGGAAGAGAAATAGCAGCAATTCATAAGAATATGATTGTAAAAATTCCAATGACAGCAGAAGGACTTAAAGCAACTAAGGTATTATCTAAAGAAGGAATTAAAACAAATGTTACATTAATATTCTCAGCAACACAAGCATTACTAGCAGCAAATGCAGGAGCAACATATGTAAGTCCATTCCTTGGAAGAGTAGATGATATATCAATGATAGGTATGGATTTAGTTAGAGATATAGCAGAAATATTTGCAGTCCATGGAATAGAAACAGAAATAATAGCAGCAAGCGTGAGAAATCCAATTCACGTAATTGAAGCAGCTAAAGCTGGAGCTAATATATCAACAGTACCATATAGCTTGGTTATGCAAATGGTGAAACATCCATTAACAGATCAAGGTTTAGAAAAATTTAAGGCAGACTGGGCAGCTGCATTTGGATCAGTTAATAGTTAAGAGTTAAAAGTTAAGAGTTGAAGGATGAAAAGCTTGTAGCTTTTCTTAAAATAAATTGATAAAGTGAGGAAAAAAATGAGTAGAGAGTTAGATAAGTTATCTATTAATGCCATAAGAGTGCTTTCAGCAGATGCTATTGAGAAAGCAAAATCTGGGCATCCAGGATTACCGCTTGGATCAGCTACAATGGCATTTACATTGTGGACAAAGATGAATCATAATGGAAAAAACCCTGAATGGGATAACAGAGACAGATTTGTATTATCAGCAGGACATGGTTCAATGCTTGAATATTCATTATTACATTTATTTGGATATGGATTAACTGTTGAAGATCTTAAAAACTTTAGACAAGTAGGAAGTTTAACACCAGGACATCCGGAATATGGTCACACTAAAGGTGTTGAAATTACAACAGGACCACTTGGACAAGGTATCTGTAATGCAGTAGGTTTTGCTATAGCAGAAGCACATTTAGCAGAAAAGTTCAATAAGCCAGATTACAGTATAGTTGACCACTATACATACGCTATAGTTGGAGATGGCTGCCTTATGGAAGGTATTTCAGGAGAAGCATCATCCCTTGCTGGAACTTTAGGCCTTGGAAAATTAATAGTATTATATGATTCAAATAATATTTCAATAGAAGGAAATACAGATATAGCATTTAAAGAAGATGTAGCAAAAAGATATGAAGCATATGGATGGCAAGTACAAAAAATTGCTGATGGAAATGATATAGATTCAATTGAAAGTGCAATCGAAGAAGCTAAAGCGGAGACTTCAAAACCATCAATTATAATAGTAAAAAATCAAATTGGTTTTGGATGCCCTGCAAAACAAGGAAAAGCATCAGCTCATGGAGAACCTTTAGGTGCTGAAAATATAGCAGCAATGAAAGAAAACTTAGGTTGGAAAGTAGAACCAGCATTCTACGTACCAGATGAAGTATATGCAAATATGAATGAACACATTGAAAAGGGTACAGCTAAAGAAGCAGCATGGAATGGACTATTCAGTGCATATGAAAAATCTTATCCAGAATTAGCAGCAGAATATACTAAATGGATGAGTGGCGAACTTGATAAAGAAGCGTTATTAAATAATGAAGAACTTTGGAGCTTTGATAAAGAGATGGCTACAAGAGAATCTTCAGGAATAATGATAAACAGATTAGCTAACTTAATTCCTAATTTTATAGGAGGATC
>JARLHR010000173.1 GCA_031292145.1 Clostridium sp.
TACTATATATGTATTTATTGAGGTGTTCATATGAAAATTGCCATTGATGCTCGTAGTTCTACTTTACATCAAGGAACTGGAATTGGTACTTATACAAATAATCTTATATCAGAACTTCTTTCTTTAAATTCAAAGGATGAGTTTACTCTATTTTGTACAGGAAAATTTAATGAGAATTTCAATAAGAAAAATTCTAATATAGTATTTTCTTCTGGTAGACATGGCGGTTTTTATGAGAAATATTATATTCCAAATGCACTAAATGAAATTCATACTGATTTATATCATATTCCTCAAAATGGAATAGGTTTTGATTTTGATACAAAAATTCCAACTGTAGTTACAATACATGATTTAATTCCATATATAATGCCAGAAACTGTTGGTAAGGGGTATTTAGAAAGGTTTCTACGTGATATGCCAAATATAATTTCTAATTCTTCCGGTATTTTAACAGTTTCCGAGTACTCAAAAAAAGATATTCTAAAATTCTTCAGCTTTTATCCAGAAGAAAAAATATTTGTGACTCCACTAGCTGCAAATACTGACTTTAAACCCTTAGATAAAATAAATTGCAGGTTATATGTAGAAAATACTTATGGCGTTAAAGATCCATATATATTATATATTGGAGGTTTCAGCTTAAGAAAAAATGTTTTAGGCGTAATTAAAGCCTTCAGTAAGGTTTATAAAGATTTAAATAAGCCTTATAAACTTCTCCTTGGTGGACCTATTAGAGATGAAGGTGAGAAACTTTTGACATTTGTGAAGGAAAATAATTTAGAAGATAAAATTGTGTTCTGTGGATATCTAGAAGACGAGATTTTACCTGTTCTCTATAGTGGCTGCGATGCTTTCGTTTATCCTTCCTTCTATGAAGGCTTTGGACTCCCACCACTAGAAGCCATGAGCTGTAAAGCACCAGTTATCACTTCCTCCCTAACTTCAATTCCAGAAGTAACAGGAGACAGTGCAATTTTAATTAATCCAAATAACATTAACGAATTAGAAACAGCTCTAGTTACACTTCTAAATGATGAAAATTTAAAAGCTATTTTAAGTGAAAAAGGCTATTTGAGAAGCCTTGAATTTACTTGGAGAAAAACTGCAAAAAATACAGCTCTTGCATATGAGCAGTTAGCAACTACACAGAGTTAAGTGTATTCCTACCGAAATCAAATACATTTGTGTTACGCAGGACTATGAAAATTTCGCTGAAAGCACTAAGAGGAAGGTTGAACCTACTTTAGCTTGCTCCAATTATTCAATTGGACAAGCAAAAGTGGAACAACCTTCCTCTAAGTGCTTTTAGCATCAAAATTTTCAAATGTCTGCTACACACAAATGTATTTGATTTCTGGTATAGATATGCACTCAAAAAAGTCTAGTAAATGTATAAAATATAGATACATTATGCAATGCCTAACTAAAAAAAATATAAATTATTCTTTCTGTATTTAATAATACTATATTTACAAAATTGGTTAGTGTTTTGAAAGTTTAAAGTAGTTTCTTTCCATAATGATGTTCTACCATGGTATCATCACGGTTCATAGAGACACCAACTTTAAGTCTTGTATCTTCATCTTCTTGAAAACGAGATACTCGTTCTAGTCCACCAAATAAAGACCGATGATAATAATATGAAATTCACAAAATATGCTACAATAAAGATAGATTTTTGAAAATTGATTACTCAAAAAATTGCTTTTGCTAATGGAGGTTTACATGAATTACTACCAAGAAAAAATTGAAATTGATTCTATAATACCTGCTCGAATTTATATTGGAAAGTCTAAAGGTGACAACTGTCATTATCCATTACATTGGCATAATAATTTAGAATTTGATCTTGTGTTAGAAGGTATGATCAAAGGAAAGATCAATCGGAAGCAAATAATTGTTCATGCTGGAGAATTCTTTTTTGTAAATAGCGGAGAGTTACATGAAACAGATGCAAATGATAGAAATCAAATATGTTCAATCACTATTTTATTATCTTACAATTTACTGAATGAATATTGTTCAGATATTGATTTATATTATTTTGATTTTATAGGAAACGAATATGCACAGAAAGAAGTAAAGAATTTAATCATTGAGTGTGCTCATTTATATCAAGAGAAGAAAGAATTTTATGAGCTTGAAATATCAATTGTTTTGAGAAAAATATGTAGTATTTTACTAAAAGAATGCAAGAAGAAAAAGCAGGATGTAAATTACAATAAGTATGAACAGAAGAGTATGATAACTATAAAAAAAGCAATTGCGTATATGGAGAAAAATTATGAGAATGAAATTTCTCTTAAAAACATTGCAGATGAAATTGGAATGGCTCCAACTTACTTTTCTAGATTTTTCAAGAGAACTACTGGTGAAACATTCTATTGTTATTTAAATAAAATCAGACTATATTATGCACATAAAGAGCTTATAAACAGTGATGCTTCTATTACAGAAATTGCATTAAACAATGGCTTTCCAAATGTAAAATCATTTATTGAATCTTTCAAAAAAGTTTACAAAGTTACTCCAGTAAAATACAAGAAATATCTTGATATTTAAGAAAAAACTATTTGAAGTCACAAGTATTCATCTGAAAAAGATAATAATTTACAATAACGAGTCAAAAATAAACAATACTTTCAGAAAATAAGGTGGTAATATGACAATATAATCATCGAAAGGAAGTATTTATTATGCATAAAGATTTAAAATTAGCATTTAATAAAGTGGTAGAAATATTAAAAGAAGATCATAGGTGTAAGGGTGGATGGCACTATGGCTCTGTAAGTAGAGGCTCAGAAGATATTTATTCTGATTATGATCCTGTTTTTCTTGTATCAAATAAAGACTTTGAACATTTTTCAGAAGATGTTCCTAAAATTCTTTCAAATGTTTCTGATGAACTTTTAATTTTCTGGGGTGAAAGTTTTAATGATGAACATTTTAAAAATTATTGTAGTGTGATTCGTTTGGGCAATAATTTACACCAATTTGATTTTTTCATAATTAATTCTGATTATCCCGAGGATTGGATGTGCAGGCAACACTTAAAAGGTTGTACAAAGAATAACATAATTTTTGACAGAACAGGAGAAGTAACTGAACTTCTTAGTAAAGGTCTTCGTACAGATAATTATATACCTGACCTTGTAAGAACCATGGACACTTACTGGTTTCATACAGAGATGTTAATTAAATATTTAAAACGAAAGGATATTTTTAAATTAATTAAAAATATTGATATATTGTTTCATTCCCATGTAGATTTATTGTTAAGCCAATATGATACTTTAGACTGGGGCTCATGGGAGAGCAAAGTAAAATATTGTGTTCCAGATGAGAAACAACAACATTTGAAATCATATTTTGTAAGAGCAGAATTTAGTGATTTGGAGAATGCAGTAAAAAGGAGCATTTATTTATTTAAACAGGATTCAGAACAGATTTATAAAATAAAAGGCATTACTTATCCTAACACACTAGTTGAGCAAGTTATTTCATATTTTAATAAGAGAATGGACTCTGATGATTGAAAATAATATAAAAATAATAATTTTTTGAATTTTTTTGGAGGAATCATCATGGAAAGTAAAAAAGCAGTTATTTGGGATATATATCACATAAAGATAAGAAGTTTATTGCATTGGATGAGGCTTTTTTATATATGATAAAAGAGTTATTAGACGATGTCAAAGATGCTGGGGTTATACTTCCTTACTATTATGAACAAATTTACAAATTTGTATATCTATCCAAATCACATCTTTAGATGATGACACTTATCTCGTTATGAAAATCTTGTTCTCTGAAAATTATATAGTGTAATATCATTTCATATATTATAATTAACCATAAGATATACAAATAGTAATTTGTTATGTGGCTTATTATAGTTAGTCATAAAAAAACATGATGAGTGGAGGAAAAGAAACATGGGAATAAGAATAGCAAATATTAATGATTTTGAAACAGTGTGCAAACTATTAGACCAAATTTTTAGGTTGCATCTATATAGAAGATCAGATATATACAAGGATGGAGTAGTGATTACAGAAAAGAAATATGAGGAAATGATAGAAAACCCAAATGATGTGATATTGTTATGGATAGAGGATGATAAAGTGGCTGGATTATGCCATATGATTAAAAATGAATTTATAGGAATACCTATTTTGAAAGATGGCGTACAAGCATTTATTGAAGATTTTGTTGTAGATTCTGAGTATAGGTCTAAGGGGATTGGAAGAAAACTTTTTGGAGCCGCTAAGCAACAAGCTAAAGAGTGGAACTCAACTTCTTTAGAACTAAATGTATGGGAAGTAAATAAAGAAGCAGAATGTTTTTATAACAAAATGGGATTAAAGGTAAAAAGTAGACGGATGGAATGTAAACTAGATTAACATACAAATTCCAATTTATCAATAAGATATAGAACTTATAATTAATTTATATAGTAATATATTTTGTCACACTACTGCCACATTCATCTCATATTATATAAGTATAAAGTAGTTAAAACATTATTTACCCCTTATTAAATAATTAAAAACACAATTTAGAATGATTTATCCCCTAATAAATCATTCTTTTTTATTTAAAAAATTATGCTACGTTTATGGTTTGGACTAATGCCAATACTTACATTTTACTTAGGCACAATCAAGAAAATATTTGATTATACTTTTGAACTATTAGTTAAAAACCCGGGTATTTCAAATAATCATAAATATATAGAGAAAGCTAAAAAATTTAATATACCAGTTATAAACGAAATGGAATTAGCATTTCGGTACTTTCCTAAAGGTGTCACAATTATTGGTGTTACGGGAACTAATGGAAAAACAACGACAACAACAATGATTTATGAGTTCTTAAAAAAAGCTTCAAAGAGTGTATTTTTAATGGGCAATATAGGATATCCAGTATGTTCCTTTTTATTAAAATTGAAAAATAATGATATTGCTGTTATGGAAGTATCAGATCATCAATTATGCAATGTGCTAGATTTTAAAACCAATATATCAGTATTAACTAATTTATCAGAAGCACACCTTGATTTTCATGGTTCATATGAAATTTATAAAAATATGAAAAAGAGAATCTTTAATCATCATACTAAAAGTGATGTAACAATTCTCAATTTAGATGATAAGGAAGTACTTGAATTAACCACTGATATTAAATCAACTAAGAAATATTTTTCATCTAATTCAATAAACAAATTAGGTTGTTCAATAATTGATGGATACATTTGTTACAATAACGATAAAATAATAGCATTAGATGAAGTGAAAATTAGAGGAAAGCACAATTACGAAAATATTATGGCAGCTATCTCAGTTGTTAAAGAATTAGATATAGATAATGGAGTTTTAGTTAGTGTTCTTAAAGAATTTGGTGGCGTAGAACATCGAATAGAATATGTTAAAACTATAAATAATATTGATTTTTATAATGATTCTAAAGCGACTAACATAAAATCAACCCAAATAGCTTTATCTTCATTTGTAAAACCAACAATCTTACTGCTAGGTGGATTAGATAGAAGTCATAGCTTTACTGAATTAAAGGATTATTTAACAAATGTAAAATTAATTGTAGCATATGGTGAAGTGAAGATAATAGTAAATGATTTTGCTATTGAATATGGTATTCCTTGTGAATTTGTTGATACGTTAGAAGCTGCTACAAAAATAGCGTATAATTTTGCCAGCGAAGGTGATGTTGTACTTCTAAGCCCTGCTTGCGCTTCATGGGATCAATTCAAAGATTTTGAAATTCGTGGGAATATGTTTAAAGAATATGTAAGTCAATTATAAACGAGCATTAATCGAACATTAGCAATTTATAATTAAAATTTCATATTTAAGTTTAACTCTTTTTTAAGATATCTGATATTCAATTCATTAATTAAATTTATCTTATTAAATATACACCAATCCAGAAAGAATTGGTAGTCTGTTGCGCAGTGTTGCATTGAGAATATTGCTGCAGGTATTTCTTCAGTAGAAGTTGTTCCATTTTAACTTGTCCCGATTTTACATTGGGAGCAAGTTGAAATGGGTACAACTCCTACTGGTAGAAATCCGCAACAATATTCCCTAGCAACCGAGCAACAGACTACCAGTTCTTTCGGTAGCTTGTTGCATAGGTCTAGAATATGTGTTAGTTATCTATATTAGTTCGCTCTAAGTGCTTGCTTTACTTTAATGTACTTATCGTAATCACTTATTTCCGGAGTTTTTTCTTCTATATTAGCCAATACTACAAGAGGGCTTTTCCCAACAAAATTTTTCACTTGTTCTTCAATATCTTTACTATTATAAGTATTCAGATAGCTTGAAAAGAATTTCCCTGCCTTTACATATTTAACAGCTTCATCATTATTAGTTATTACATAAGTTACAAACTTTTCAACTAATTTTTCGTTATCACTATCTTGGTTTAGTACCAATAGATTATCTCCTTCTGATGCAAAAAATTTATTTGCTCCTGCTTTAATGCTAGGCACGTTTCCTACACTCCATTGACACGTTTCATCTAGTGCTGCTAATTCTCTCATACCATTAATAGATGATATTCTTGCTAGAAAGTTTCCTCCATCTTCTACGTTCAAAATATTATTATCCCTCAAATTATTAACCATATTTTGTACTTCTAATTTTATTTGCTCTGCATTTTTTTCACTATTTAAACTTTCCATGGTTAGCAGGTCTAATAAGTCTTCATAATCTTGCCCTGTTGCATTTAATATCTTTACAGTACCATTACTTTTTGTGTAAATCTCCTTGCCAATCCTTATAAAATCATCCCAAGTATTCATACTGTCTCTTTTATATCCATAGTTTTTCAACATATCTTCTCTTATATACAACGCCAAAGGCCTAGAAGTTAATGGTATTCCTATAGAATTATCACCATCTTTGACTTGTGCTATCCTATACTTAGAAAAATTCTTAGCATAATCATTTAAAATTTTATCGTTTTGATTATAATATTTATAATCACCTAGTTTTAGTTGTTCAAAATTAAATCTATCAATTTGTGCTATGTTAGCAACTTTAATTTTAGAATTTTCTTCTGATTTACTAGAAATTATTTGATTATAATTATCTAATTTCTTAATACTGATAAAGGTTTTATCATTTTGTTTCATAAAATTATTTGCACACTCGACTAAATAATCATATGAATTTTCATTTACTAAAAGTTCTAAACTCCCCCTAACCTGCTGTTCTTTATTAGGTTGATATAAATTAATACTTATTATTCCTATTATTAAGAAAACCACAAATATAATAAAATATTTAACTTTGTTTTTCATACATATACCCCTAATTAATAGACTTTATTCTTTTATGGACTTCTATTAATTCTACAGCTAAATCTTTAAAAGTCATTGTTGTCATCAAATGATCCTGAGCATGCACTAAAAGTAATGAAAATTCTATTTTCTCATTTGCAGCTTCTCCTTGAATTAGACTTGTTTGAGAATTTTGTGCGTAACCTAATTCCTCATCAGCTTTTATTATTAATTCCTTTGCTTTTGTAAACTCACCTGATTTAGCTAAAGCAATTGCTTCCATAGAGTAATTTCTGGCTTCTCCACTATGCACTATTATATTTAGTATTATTTCTTCCATAATATTTTCCTTTCTTTCATCAAGCTCCAAAAACAAAGCTTTTTAAGGCACATGAAAGAAAATAGCAGACCAACGATGCGACGTATATTTCGTGTCATACAAGGAAGCAAATTCTGCTCATAGCGGGTCTATTAGTAGAATTTGGTGATAAGCAGAGAACCCAAATCTATGATTTGGTGTGAATCGCTTACTCAGTGAGCGCATGCGAGTCGAGCTTCCTCTATGACGTGAAATAGACAAACATACTAATCTATTATTTTCTTGATTGTGCCTAAAGATGCGACACCTTATAATCATTAATTTTACTACTTTTCTTTATACTTTTAAAGGATAAGTTGAATCCATAAAAAAATAGGATTGATTCTAATATATTATTAGAATCAATCCTATTTTATAATTCTTTACTTTTGAGCTTCTAATACAACTGATACATTAATAGTTTTATTATTTCTTATTACGTCTAAATTAATAGTATCTCCAGCATTTTTTCCTTCTTTTACTGCTTTAAGGTCATCAACTGTCTTAACTGTTTTTCCATCAGCTTTTACAATAATGTCACCAATTTTAAGTCCGCCTTTTTCACCTGGTGAAAATTCGTCAACTCCCATAACATAAATTCCTTCTGGTAGATTATTTTTTTTAGCAGTAGCACTATCAATTTCTCTTATTTGTATTCCTAAATTTAATATCTGTTTAGATAAAGTATCTATTTTGCTCTTTACATCATTTATAGGAATTGCAAACCCTATACCTTCAACACCAGCATCCCCTGCCGCTTGAGAACCTACTTTCATAGAATTTATTCCTATAACTTGACCCTTAGTATTTACTAATGGACCACCACTATTACCTGGATTAATTGCTGCATCTGTTTGAATTAAATCTACACTTGTTCCATTTTCACCTTCTATAGTTCTATTTTTACCACTTATAACTCCCTTTGTAAGAGTTTGTGCAAAATTCTTTGAAAGAGGTGTTCCAATTGCTATTACCTCTGCACCTGGATATATTGCATCTGAATCTCCTAATTCAGCAACTGCTGGAACCTTAGTACCATCTTTTAGTTTAAGCATTGCTATATCTTTCTTGTCGTCATAATTCACTACAGATGCACTTACTTCTGTATTATCACTTAAAGTAACTGTAATTTCCTTAGCACCTGCAATTACATGATAGTTAGTTAATATATATCCGTCTTCATTTATAATGAAGCCTGATCCCATTCCTTCTACTTCTCCACTAGAAAATGCATTAGTAGATTGTTGACCCTTAGTTGAAATAATAACAACTGCTGGTGCTACTTTATTAAATGCATCTGCTGCTGACATTGCAGTAGAATCACTTGATGTAAATGATTGTGGTACATAACTAATTTGTTGTGCAGATGTAGCTTTATTGGACTTCATTTCTGAATAAGTAATACCACCGCCAATGGCTCCCCCTGTAACTGTAAGAAGTAACAATCCTGCAATTTTACCTAATATTCGTACGCCTCTTCTCTTTTTCTTCTTAGGCTCTCCATAACCATTGACATTATTTTGGAAGCAATTATCCCATGCAACTTGTTGACCTTTATCTACTGGTAATGATTCTACATCAATAAATTTTTCGTTATCATTCATACATTTGTCCTCCTACAATATTAATCATTAATTATACACTTGAAAGAAGATAATATTAATAATTATACTTTCTATTATTTTTAAATGTTTCTTCGTATTATTGATTTAGTTATATACTAAGCACTAACTGTGAATAGTATTAACTTTATAGTGTTAGTATAAAATCATTATGTGTCAAACAAATGACAAGAATATATAATTTGAAAAAAATAATCGTATTCTACGATTTTTTCTCTAATTTTTTTATATCCTTAAGAACGCTATTTACACCAGTTACAATTGCATCAGGATCTAATAATGAAACCGGTGACTTTTGTATTTCCTCTTTATATATTGTTGTAGCTGTGGGATCTCCTATTTTCTTTATAGGATCTTCTTCATTATCTGTAATTATATATAATGGCTTATTTCCAAGTAATCCAGCTGTTTGGCTATTTGATTCACCTTTATATAGATTATTTAGTTCATTTGAAACTGCTGTTCTATAATATTTCTTATTTTCAAAACTTTCAAATTCCTCTAATTCACTTTGAGATATATTCTCCTTAAATGTACTATTTTCTGTGGTTAATCCCATATTACTTAATAAAGATGTTAAGCTAAAATAAGATCCCATGGCTTCAAACTTACTTCTATAATATCTAAATTTAATACTATCTTTATATTCTTTAGTAGATATTTGTTCTTCTGATATTGGATTAACTAACACAACCCCAGCTACTGAATCTGGATATAGCTTAATGAAATTTGTAACTACTAAGCTACCGTATTCTTCTCCTACGAAAATATAAGGCTGCGGTGCCCCTGCTTTTTTTAGTAAAACTTTCAAATCCTTTGCTTGATCTTCTGGAGTCCTAGGATCTAATCCATCATTGAAACCATAACCTCTTCTGTTATATATAAAAGTTGATATTTTCTTTTCTTCTAATGAACTGCAAACTTGATCCCATTCAAACATATTATTACCAATTGCTCCATCAAATACTACTGTAGCATTTCCACCAGTCTTTAACCTATATTCCATCTTGTTTCCATCTATTCTCACATACTTAAATATAGATTTTAATCTTGAATCGTCTATAATTCCAGTTACAACTTGTATTAGAAATCCTAAAAACATTATTCCTAAAAATATTATAATACTGTACTTAAAATACTTGCCTTTGCTAATTTTATCTTTCTCTAATTTATGCACTCCATTTGAATGTGACAATAACTTCATATTAGTTTACATCTCCCCTAATTTTAAGTTAGGCTTTGCATTTATGTCTAAATTTGATATTACTCCTGCTTCATAATTAAAGTAAGCTGCACTACCTATCATAGCTGCATTATCGGTGCATAATATAGGTGCTGGAAATAAAATTTCGATTCCTCTCTTATTCCCTTCTCTTTGAAGAGTTCCTCTTAGGCATGAATTGGATGCTACCCCACCTGCAACTGCAATTTTTTTAATTCCTCTTCTTTCACAAGTTAAAAATAAATTAGTTTGTAATACATCTATTATTGCTTTTTGAAAAGATGCTGCGATATCAGCTTTATTTATTTCTATATCCTTCATTTTAGCCTTATTTAAATAATTTAGCACAGCTGATTTTACTCCACTAAATGAAAAGTCTAATGTATCATCCTGAAATTTAGCTCTTGGGAATTCTATTGCATCTTCATTTCCCTCTTTAGCTAATTTATCAATTTTAGGCCCACCTGGATAACCTAGTTCCAGCGCCCTTGCTACTTTATCATAGGCTTCTCCTGCTGCATCATCCCTTGTTTGGCCTATAACCTCAAAATCCCTATAGTCTTTTACATGAACTATAAATGTATGTCCTCCTGAAACTACTAGTGATACAAACGGTGGTTTTAAATCTTTATGTTCAATAAAATTTGCACTAATATGCCCTTGAATATGATTAACACCTATTAATGGTTTTTTTGAACCTAATGCTAAGCCTTTTGCATACTGCAGCCCAACTAAAAGTGCTCCAACAAGCCCTGGTCCATAAGTAACCCCTATTGCATCAATATCATCTAAAGATACTTCCGCCTCTGCAAGAGCTGCTTTTACTACACTATCCACCACTTCAATATGCATTCTTGACGCAACTTCCGGCACTACCCCTCCAAATTTTTTATGAGTTTCTATTTGTGATGCTATCACATTTGACAGCACTTCTCTACCGTTTACAACAACTGCAGCTGCAGTTTCATCGCAACTTGATTCTATTGCTAAAATTATTTTTTTATCCATATTTTAATACCTCTTTTTTATTACAAATGAAATAAAACGTTCTTGATTATATGTTAATATCTAAATCATTATGAAAGTTAAACTCTTCCCGTGTCATTTTATATTTTGTTTCTTAATTTTATCTTGATATTCACCCTTAACTGTTAATTCTTAACCTTTTAACCGTTAAATAAAATGACCACTTTCCATTATAATATTTTATTTAACTAAAATCTATTCTATATTGTAACAAATGACAAATTCATAGAGATTTAATATTTTCGTAATATATAGATGATCAAATTTTAACCTCTAAACTTATATGGTAACTTATCGAAATAATAAATATTTTAATTTCTAATAGCTATACACATTTAAGATTTAGAAAATACGTGAATATGTTTATCCAATAATTAAAACATAAAATTTGAATATCCATATTTCCTTCCTTAACTATTAACTTATTCTACTTGTTGTATTTTCCGTATAGATGCTGTATATTTTATATATAAATATGCATTCTCTACTTAAGTGTATATCCAAACAAAGAAATTATATAACTGTTTGTGAAATGGGCATTTGAAAATAAGTTGCTAAAAGCACTTAATGGAATGTTGTTCCACTTATGCTTGTCTAAATGAATATTTGGAGCAAGCATAAGTGGGTACAACCTTCTATTTAGTGCTTTCAACGAAATTTTCATAGTCCCATGGAATAAACATTTATATAATTTTGGTTGATAATCACAAAAGTTAGAGTTATCTATAAACTGCACTAAGGAGAATTTACATGTCTAATTATGCTAAAGTAGTAATTAACGGATCACCTATTACCAAATCAAATTTTAAGCTGCATAATATAAATGGCCGTGCTATTTTACCGCATAGTTCAGGGAAGTATCACGATAGATATGCTCTATATGAGCAAGAAATTGCACTACTTGCACGAAGTCAAAATCCAGATATTATTTTATCTGAAAGCTTGATAGCTGTGTTAAAAGTATATTATAAAAGTGAAAAGCGTCACCCAGATACTATTAATATTACAAAAAGTATATTTGATGGAATTGAAAAAAGCGGCTTAATTGTAAATGATGCACAAATAGTAAAAATATTTACTGAGGAATATTATGATAAGAAAAATCCTAGATTTGAATTGGAACTTTTTGCTGAAAGTCAATATGACTTTAATTACACAATCACTAGGAAAATTACTCCTAAAAAGCCTAGGTTATATTCTCCCATAAAGAAAAACTCATTAAGCATTAAGTCTACCCAAATAAAAAGAGATGAAAAAACTAATGATTATTTGAATAAACCTGATAATATTTCTAAGACTAATATGATTAATGATGCTATAATCTGTAATATTTGCAATAAAATCATTACTTCAGATGACTATGTAAGGGCTGATAAAGGAAAAACATTAATCTGTAAACAATGTTTTAATAAATTATTTTAGAGAGGAATTTATCATAAGTATGAATAGTAACATCATTTTCTTTGGAGATAGTTTAACTTTTGGATACGGAGTAACAAAACAAAATTCCTGGGTATATAAACTTACTCAAGAACTTTCTTTTTGTGTATTAAATAAATCTTGCAATGGTGAAACTACTACCTCAATGCTTACTAGATATTATAATGACGTTTTGGTTCACCATCCAAAAAAAATTTTCATAATGGGTGGCACAAATGACCTTCTTCTTGGGAGATCTATCAATGCAATAATTGATAATATAGAACTAATGATTAAAGATGCCTTAGCTATTAAGAGCTTATCCCTAAATAGTTTTACGTATCATCCGATAATTAAGAAAAAGACATAAAGGGTGATACAAATGATACAAAAGCAATCATGGGAAATAACTGATGAGTTTTGGGAAGAAGTAAAAGATCTAATACCGGAAA
>JARLHR010000016.1 GCA_031292145.1 Clostridium sp.
GGAATATATGAAAATTAAAGAAAATATAAGCACTTTAGAAATGTCTCTTAAGCAAATTGAAAATAACATAAAGAATGAAATGAAAAGTGCTGAAAGAGGGATTACAGAAGATTTTTTAGTTAATTGGAAAAGCATTTTATCCAATAGGATAGATGCAAAAGCTCTGAAAAATAATTACCCTGAAATATATAAAGCTGTAATAAAAGAAAGCATTGCTAGAAGATTTGAAGTTGTTAAAAAAATGAATAATGAATGATGAATGATTAAGGAAGAAATTCCTTTGGAATTTCAACCTAAATTATTCACTATTCATCATTAATCATTCATTAATTAATGTAGAGGGGGAGAAGTTATGGCAACAAATAAAAGCTTAAAAAACGATTTAAAGGATATGGGTGAAAAAATTGTTACAAATTTTAATATTTTAGAATCAGTTAAGGATGAAAGTGATACTAATCAGGAAGCTGTTGAAAATACAAATAAAGTGCAAGTCTTAGCAGAAGCAGATCTTAAGCAAGATGAAGTAATTGAGGAAGTTAAAGATGAAGCTTTAATTGAAAAAGAAGACGAGAAGAGCATAAATATTAAGATATTTGAAAGGTATATGGAATTATGTAGCAGCACTGGATTAATGCCATCATGGCTAGAACTAGACAAGTTTAAGAAATATTATTTAGGGTAATATAGATACCTAAATTTGAACTTAGACTCATGCATAGACTTGACGAAATCAAATACATTTGTGTTACGCAGGACTATGAAAATTTCGCTGAAAGCACTAAATGGGAGCTTGCACCAACTTTAGCTTGCTCCAGCTATTTAGCTTGACAAGCTAAAGTTAAACAAGCTCCCATTAATTGCTTTTAGCATCGAAATTTTCAAATGCCTGCTACACACAAATGTATTTTATTTCTGGTGTAGATGTATACTTAAAGTCCAGTAAATATGTGAAGATATTACACTAATAAATCTATATAATTTCACGATTAGAATCAGATATATGACTTGCAGGTTATATTGTTTGACTTGTTATTTATTTTCATGTGCCTAACTATAAAATATAAGGGGAGATAATGTGATGAATGATATACTTTGGCTTAAATTATATACGGGAATATTTGAGAATGAAAAATTAAAGCTTATAGAATCAATGGAAATGAGAGATGTTATAGTATGCTTATTAATAAAGCTATATATTCAAGCAGCTAAAACTAATGATAGAGGGTTGATTTACCTTAATAAAAATACTCCTTATACAAATGAAATGCTTTCTATAATATTGAATAGACCAGTAAATGCTATTGAAGCAGCTTTTAAGATACTAAGTGATTTTCAACTGATAGAAATAGATGAAGATAATTTTATTAGAATTTGCAATTGGGAGAAGTATCAAAATGTTGAAAGTATGGAAAGAGCGAGAGCTTTAACAAGAGATAGAGTTAGAAATTACAGAGCAAAAAAGAAAGAAAATAGCTCTGAGGTTTCTCATGCAAAAAAGTGTAACGTTACAGTAACTGAGCAGAGAGAGAATAAGATTGAGAAGAAGAATGAGATTAAGAATAAGAGTAAGATAGAGATAAAGAGTGAGGAGAATAGCTTAGAGAAAAATGATTTACACTCAAATAAGATAAATGATTATACTCATGAGGTTAGTGTAGAGAAGAATGACTCTAAGTCTCTCTCTCCTGCACTTAAAAAACAAGAAATTGAAGAAGCTGCCAATGAACTTTTGGATTTCTATAAAAAAAATTCTATAAAGGTCAGTGGACTTAATTTGCCTGTCCTCAAAAACTGCATACCCATCCATGGAAAAGACAATGTTAAATTTGCCATAGATAAAGGCTTGGAATTAAACAAGCCAAACATGAAATATATTAATGGAATACTCAAAAATTGGATAAGGGAAGGTTACCCTGCTTTAGGGGATTCAGAAAATATTCCCAAAGCAGGAGAAGCTAAAATATTGAGATTTAATAACTTTAAACCTCGAGAATATGATTATGAATCATTAGAAAAAGCATTGCTGGGATGGGATAAATCATAGTAAACATGTTTTCGAATGTAATTTATTTATTCGAAATTTGCAGAATTTGACGTAGCAAATAAAAAGTAACGGTACTATTAAAAGTGAAAATAGGTTGGGAACATTGCTGATGTAGCAATGTCCTATTTTATGTAATAGTGACCTAACTTTAAAGGGTGGTAAATTATTTAGGGTAAAACATTAATGTAAAAGCTTTTACGACCATATCAGTTTCATTACAATAGTAATGTGATTTGTCAGCAATAAAATGTATCACTTCACCCTCATTAGCTGTAAATTTTTTATCTTCTAAACATAAAATTAAACTTCCAGAAGTTATTAGAACATATTCTTCAACACCGCTAAAGTGATATGTAGCTTCAGTTTGAGAGTTAGGCTTATATTCATTAAAATATATTTCGAACTTTTTATCTTCGTCAAAATTCATTAACGGATGAAAAGAGTAACCATTACCTTCTATACTTGAGTGGTCTCCCATTTTATATATAGCAGGTGAATTTAAATCATCATCTTTTAAAAAATAGTTTAATGGGGTTTTTAAGGTATTTGCAAGATTCCAAAGTATAGTTATAGAAGGATTTCTAATCCCTCTTTCTATCTCACTTATCATACTTTTGCTTACACTTGAACTTAAAGATAATGAATCTATTGTTAATCCTCTTGATTTTCTTATTTTCTTTAGATTTTCTCCAATTTTAGTATTAATATCATTCATAAAAATTATCTCGTCCTTATTATTTATTTTAAAATACTTGAAAAAGTATTATCAAATGTATATAATTCGATATATAGAACAAAAATATTGTATATCGAACAAAGCTTATTTTTCTTTTATAATAAGCTATATTCTGTGATAAAGGCAATAAAAATATTTTGTAGTTACACGCATTATCCTATAACAGATGATAAAAATACTGTTTTGAATAGGTGACAGGAGTATTATCTCATGGGATTTCATAAGTGATTACACTTAAGTTAAAAGGGAGGTATATTATTAATGTATAGTTTTAAGAATGATTATAGTGAAGGAGCGCACCCAAGGATATTAAATGCTTTGATGGAAGGAAATATGGAACAAGTTGAAGGATATGGAGAAGATACATATACAAGACAAGCCATTGAAATATTAAAACAAAGAATAGAACGCGAGGATATAGACATACATCTATTTTCTGGCGGGACACAAACAAATCTAACTGCAATCTCTGCGTTCCTAAGGCCTCACGAAGCGGCAATTGCAGCAAATACAGGACATATTTTAGTTCACGAGACTGGAGCTATTGAGGCTACAGGCCATAAAGTTATTTCTATAGAAGTAAAAGATGGAAAACTATTTCCTGAGCATATAAATTCTATTTTAGAGTTACATACAGATGAACATATGGTAAAACCAAAACTTGTTTATATTTCTAATCCTACAGAGATAGGCTCAATTTATAGTAAGAGCGAACTAGAAAATTTAAGTATTTTCTGCAAAGAAAAGAATTTATTCTTATATGTTGATGGAGCAAGACTAGGTTCGGCACTATGTTCAGAAGAGAATGACATGGAACTTTCAGATTTAGGGAAATATGCAGATGCCTTTTATATAGGGGGAACTAAAAATGGTGCCTTGATGGGAGAAGCACTTGTAATAGGTAGAGATTCACTTAAGGAAGAATTCCGATTCATCATTAAACAAAAAGGAGCTTTACTTGCAAAAGGTAGATTACTTGGAATACAGTTTTTAGAACTATTCAGAGATAACCTATACTTTGATTTAGCAAAACATGCTAATAAAATGGCCGGTATTTTGAAAGATGAGATTAGTAAGTCAGGATATTCATTTTTAACACATTCACCTTCTAATCAAATTTTTCCGATTTTACCTAATAAGTTGATTAAAGAACTTCAAGAAAAGTATTCCTTTTACATTTGGGAAAAGATTGATGATAATAATTCTGCTATTCGCCTTGTAACCTCTTGGGCAACACAAGAAATTAAGGTTCAAGATTTTATTAATGATTTAAAGAACTACTGTAACCAAATATAAAATGTAAATTGTTGTAAGATATAAAATGTATGAAAAGGGCTTCCAAATACAAGATTTGGGCTCTCACTTAACATCAGAAGTTTCACCATTTCGAAGCAAGCTCGTGGACAAGCAACAGATGGAACAGCTTCTGATGAAGAAATGCCTGCAACATATTCTTTGATGTAACACTGCACAAAAGAGTATCTGTCCTTTCTGTTATATATTTAATAGTCTTTCGTAAGAGAAATATTTATTATTTCGGCAAGTCACCACATAAGTCTATATTACGTGTTGTTTATCTATGCACGGGCTTAAGCATTTACAGTAAAACACCAATCTTTTTTAAAACATTATTTTTCCTCAAAATTGCTGTAGAATAGCACATGTTTTTTGAAAAGGCATAAGTCCTAACAGTATTATTTTTAAAGAATATATAATTAATAAGTTCCTTTTCATCGTCACTTAGATTGCTTAGAATTTTATTTAAATTTTCTTTATCACATTTTTGGCAAAAAGAATCTTCTAAGTTGGGCTCATTTGAAAATAAGGTGTTTTCTAAATTTTCATATAAGGAAAGTGCCTCATTTCCTTCAGAATTTGAACGATTAATACTCTTTTTAATCAAGGAACTAAGTTGATTTTTAATTGCGTTAATAGCATAAGCAACAAACTTATGAGTTTTTGAATCGTATCTCTCAAGGCAATAAAATAGTATTTTATAACACTCACTTTGGATATCATATTTATCATATCCATTAATAAAAGTTTTTTTAGATAAACTAATAATGAAAGGTTTAAATTCATTAACCAATAATTCCTTGCTTTTTTCATCTCCAATTCTTGATGAAGAAACCAAATCTTCAATGTGTCCATAATCCATAAAAATGCCTCCAATACAACTAAGGTAAAGGGTGTATACTTTACAATTCTTCAAATGTAAATAAATACCTCTTAAATTGTTATATATGAGTTCATTTCAATAATTACATATTTTTCTTAAAAAAATTTACTACATGAAATAGGGCATATTCAAAAATAATAGACCAGTATGCCTGCGGATTATTTTCATGTGCGTAAGTAAACTATATTTTAACCACTACATTTTTATCGCCGTTAAAAAAGAAGCATATAATAGGTTAGAATTATACTATACAGTATTCTAGTAAATGCTGTATAGTATAATAAGAGTTTGTATTTTTAAATTTATTTTATAATTTACAGTACAGTACTAGGGGAGGGATAAAGCATGTCAGAAATTAAAGTAGGAGAGAATGAATCTCTTGAGCAAGCATTAAGAAGATTTAAAAGGAAATGTTCAGCGTCTGGAATCCTTTCAGAAGCAAAAAAGAGACAACACTATGAAAAACCAAGTGTAAAAAGAAAGAAAAAGTCAGAAGAAGCTAGAAAAAGAAAATTTAAGTAGTAGATTATTAATTATAGTTTTATTAATAATATTAATGATTATAATAAAAAACTATTTTACTTATTGTAAAAAGTAATTTCAACGCTTTGTGTCTCGGAAGCATTCTTGGGGAAAATAAAAATTTACAGATAAAATTGCTAAGTTTATCTAAATATTATAAGAACTAAAGTATTAGCCTAAAGTGGAAAGTATTTTTAAATAAATTTCTACTTTAGGTTATTTTTATTATTTTAAGGAACTTTAATATATAGTGCTTCAGAAATATCTTCAGGAAAGACATAATTATATGAATAATATTTGCATAAGCTAGGAGTTTAAGAGGAAAAAATATAATTAGATTAACGGAATTAGAGAAAGATATAATGTTAGTGAGCATTTTAGTGAAGTAGCTTATTATACTGGAAAAGATGAAATATTAACGAAATCCGAAAATATGGAATATGTAAGAAAAAATAATTTAAAGTTGAGGAACTAAATGATGAAATTACTATTTGATGTAGAAAGTAAAGTGAATTATGACAAAATTAATAAAAATACAACAGTTAAAGATGTGTTAGATGAAGTTGACATATTTTTAAATAATAATCCTCTTAATTGTAATGAATGTGAGGAGAGTTGCTGCAAAAAGTCTTGGTCAGTAGAAATGGATAATATCTGTGTAAATAGATTGAGCAGCTGGAACGGTGAGGCAGCTTTAGATTTTATACAGGAAAAGTTGGTTAAAAAGAAAAATTATTATAGAGATTTTGATCAGTATGTATTAAATAAGAAAATGGACTGTAATTTTATATCACAAACCAATCTATGCACTATCTATGAGGATAGGCCAATAATATGCAGACTTTATATCTGCAGTTCAAGAAGTTATAGATATAACTGCATGAGAGAGCTCATAGGAAGTGCATATTTAAAAGCACTTATATATGAAGAAGAAATTAGAAACAATAATTTCACAAATGAAACTATTAATAAGTATAAAAGAAATCCAGCAGTTTTTGCTAAAGACTACAATATACTTCTGGAAAAAATATTTGATTATGCAGAAGATGAAGGTTGGCTTGATATTGATGAAAGAGAAGAATTGTACAAAGAAATAATCCTAGAATAAATTTTATAATAATAATGATTACTTAAGAAATTAGTAATTTTAAATTACTAGAATTAATAATTAAATATAAAAATATTTATAGATAAGCTGAGAGTTTTTTATTATTATAAAATCTCAGCTTTTATTATATGCTTTAGCGTTAAAAGAAAACTATATGTAGATAATTATGCTTTTATAGGGAGTTATGATTAAATGAACAGTTGAAATACATGGGTATGATATAATAAAAAGGTTATTAGGCATAAATAGTAAAGAAATATAGGAAAAGAGATGATCAAATGATAAAAGCAAATTTTAATGATTATAAGTTAAGCAGTGAGTTATTAAAAGCAATTAGTATGTTAAATTTCGAGGAGTTCACAAAAGTCCAGAAACAGGTTATACCGATTGCGTTAACTGAAAAGGATATAGTAGTAAAGTCTCAAACTGGAAGCGGGAAGACTGCAGCATATGCTATTCCTATTTGCCAATTAGTGGATTGGGAAGAAAATAAACCTCAAGCATTAGTGATTACACCAACAAGAGAACTTGCTATCCAAGTCAAAGAAGATTTTTTTAATATAGGTAGATTTAAAAGACTTAAGGTAGCTGCAATTTATGGGAAGTCACCTTTCTATGATCAAGAAAAGGAACTTAAACAAAAAACACATATAGTAGTTGGTACACCTGGTCGTATTATAGATCATATAGAAAAAGGTACATTTGATACATCAAAAATAAAGTATCTTATAATAGATGAAGCTGATGAAATGCTTAATATGGGATTTGTAGAGCAGATAGAAACAATAATAAAAAGCTTACCAAAAGAACGTGTGACCATGTTATTGTCAGCCACAATGCCAAAAGACATAGAGACTTTATGCAATAAATATATGAAAGATCCTATACATATTGAAATAGAGGAGCAAAATAAAGCTGCAGATAATATATGTCAAGAAAGATATAACGTAAATGAATTGGATAAAATAGAACTTTTAAGAGATATAACTATATTAGAAAATCCAGATAGCTGTATGATATTCTGCAATACAAAACAAAAGGTAGACGAAGTTTATAAGGAGCTGGCAAATTTCCAGTATACTTGCAGAAAAATACATGGTGGAATGGAACAAAGTGATAGACTAAGAGTAATGAATAATTTTAAGCAAGGTTATTTTAGATATCTAATAGCTACAGATGTTGCAGCTAGAGGGATAGATATAGATAATATCACCCATGTAATTAATTATGATATACCAGAAGACAAGGAAAGTTATGTTCATAGGATAGGAAGAACTGGACGCGCAGGCAAGATGGGTAGAGCAATTACTTTTGTAACACAAAATGAAAGTAAGTTTTTAAATGATATACATGAATATATTGGTAAAGAGATTCCTTTAAAGGCAAGGCCAAAAGTGGAAACTGTAAATAATCTTAAACAAGAATTTGCTTTAAAAATGAATACAAGGCCTGAAATTAAAGAAACAAAAGGTGCGAAGCTAAGTAAAGAGATTATGAAATTACATATTAATGCAGGTAAGAAAACAAAGATGAGGGCGGTAGATATTGTGGGCACGCTTTGCAATATTGAGGGAATGACAAAGGACGATATAGGAATCATCAATATAGTTGATATATCTACCTTTGTAGAAATATTAAATAATAAAGGGGAGTGGGTGTTTCAGCAGTTACAAAAAACACCTATCAAAGGCAGACTTCGTACCGTAAGTAAAGTAGATATATAAGAATAAACAAGAGTATCTTTCTAAGGTAAAAACCCCCGACATTAGTCGAGGGTTTTAATGTATATTCGATACCTGATATTTTAGATATACCAATTTTTATTTATTGGAATATTCATATATTATGGCTAAAGTATGTGTTTTGATTTTAACTTATTAATGCTTTGCTTAACTAAATCAACTGCTTCCGACTGACTCTGTCCCTTATGCTTTATTTCGTTATCACCTATTTTTGCAATTGCCTTATATGGGTATTGATTTTTATTATTCTGTATTACAATTATTTCGTGTTCTCCATATTTTTCTATAAAGCATACCACCTCTATATATTTTTATCTTATTATATCATAATCTAAATATTTTGAATATTCTATCTTTTAAATTCATTAATAACACCTCAAGGGTATTTTACAGTATACAGAATCTATTTTTAAATAAGATGAGTATGTATTATTTTAAATTTAGAGATAAAATTAGTTTTTATGAAGTTTATTTTAAAATAATTAATATAGTAATTAAATATTTTAAAATATAGTTATATAATAATTAAAATATTTAATTTTAATATTGATTAATTTGAATAATTGTATTATGATTGAAATATAGTAAAGGAGAGGGTGACATGAGTTATAGAGCAATGAGCAAATGTCCTATATGTAGTGCAAAATTGAAGATAGTGAAACTTAAATGCAACAAATGTGGAACTGTCATAGAGAATGACTTTGAATTTTCTAAGTTTGAGTATTTAGAAGAAGAACAGCTTAATTTTATGGAAGTTTTTTTAAAGTGCAGAGGTAATATTAAGGATGTTGAAAAGGAACTCGGTTTTTCATATCCGACAGTGAGAGCTAAATTAGATGAAGTTGTTTCCTCTCTTGGTTATAATGTTGTAAAAAAATCTACAGTGAGCAACAAGGAAATAATTGACATGCTAGAAAAAGGCGAATTATCAGCTGAACAGGCTATAA
>JARLHR010000017.1 GCA_031292145.1 Clostridium sp.
AAGAAGGTGTAGCATGTGGATATTGCAATAGACCATTTAGATTAGGTAAATGGTCTTGGTGTGAAAACTCAAATTGTGATTCAGATATGTTTTAATATATTTAATCAGTAAACCAACATTTATCTTTATCTGAATTACTGGCTTTTATTGCCTTTCTTTGATTGCACGATTTTAACCATGCTTGAATTCTTGTTTGATCATTATTTACCAAATAATAATATTTAGTAAATTTCTTACCATCAGATGAAACATATTGATAGAAATATTGTTTGACTCCATTTATTATTTCGCTTTTCCTTTTTACACTCATCTATTATTTAATTATTAATATCAATATAATTTTAAATCTAATAATTCACTTCTTTATTCTATTATATTTGGGAATGCCTTTTTAGGCGGACTTGGAATTTGTCGATTAAGTATTATGTGAATTAAAACAAAAGAATATCAATGACTCAAAAGACTTATTCAATACTCTTTGGGTGGATTATGTAAAAAGAATATAGCTACTCGACATGTTATTAAACCTTGGCAGCAAATCTTCGCTTCGCCTTCTCCACTATCGAAATTATACTTCCAAATCTTAAAGTATTGGCATCTATCGAATTCGTGGTACCTGTAATAGTTTTATTTGTTAATGTCTGTGTAGAGGTAGTTTTTACCATGGTTGCAGATGCAGTAGTAGCATTACCAACAGAAGTTATATCACCTGTTAAATTTGCATTTGTAATAACTGTGGTGGCATTACCCACTGACGTAACCATACCAGTTAAATTTGCATTTGTAACAATGGTTGTAGCATTTCCAACACTTGTAACCATTCCAGTCAAATTTGCATTTGTTGTAACAGTCGACGCATTACCATTTAGACTTGCTGTTATGGTACCTGCTGAAAAATTACCGCTAGAATCTCTTTTTACAATTGTACTAAATGTATTTAAATTCGTACTTGCATTTGCTAACAGCTCGGCACTGTGTATTAATGAGGCAGAGGAACCACCAACACTCGCAACGGTGTTTGATCCAGCTGGTCCCGTCGTATCACCGGCTAGTACTATTAGTGTAAGTGGATTCATCCAAGTACCAACGCCAAAATTATCAGTGGTCAAAATATATC
>JARLHR010000174.1 GCA_031292145.1 Clostridium sp.
AAGGGGGTTTTAGATCCTTATATGGTTGCTCACCTGGTAAACAAAATAAGGAAAGATCTTAAAGGTGTGAAGCCGGAAGATTATCAGAAGGTGATTAGTAAAATAATAATCATTAAGAGGAAGGAGAATATAGGGGGGTAGGTAGATAATTATTCAAAAAATCATATAAGAAGACATAAAAAAAGAGCCGGAATTTACCGGCTCATCCATTTAGGCTTTCACCCAGATAGGAAATGCATTTAAGCCATAAGAACTTGCATAAATTATTTTCCCATTTCTAGTACGAATAGATTTCCGAAATATCAGAACATATCCGACCCGGGTTTTATTTGATTTTTTCATTGGTTTCTCCAATTAAAATCATTTATAAATACCTTGCAAAAGTTCAAACTGTTAACTAAGTTAACACTTACAATTCTGAACATACCAGTTGCAAATATTAGTTATATACGAATCTGGTATCGTATTTTAACCCCGACTACAATTCGGGGTTTTTTTATAACCCTATAACTTTTAAATAGTTATAAGACTATAAAAAGGTAATTTGAAAATAATATATTGGAAATAGGTGAACCATAGGGGGAAAACTGAAATAATTGAAGGAAATACCTTAATTTGGTTATAACAATAGGGAAACTACCGGATTTTTAATATAAAAACCCGGTAGTTAATAAATGGATGAGCTTCATGACTTGAAAACTATTCAAATCAGACTATATTCAGCAATAAAAGTGCCAATCGATATTGCCCGTTATTATTAAGATTAAATCGTGGCCGGTAATAATTACCTCAAAGATGGAGATTTTTTCTTCTCATTTACCAGTTAATTCAATACTTGAAGCAGGGGTACTTGGGATAAAATATATTCATTTCCCCGAACTTGGAATAGCTTCAGATAAGAGAATAGTATTAAACACCAGGAATGATTATGACAGGCTTTTCCGTGATTATGAGGAAAATACTTTACGTACTGAAGAGACCGTGTTAGAGAAACTTTATCAAATATTGCTTTCTAATAAGAGAATTGCATTAACCTGCTTTGAAGCTGATCATAATTACTGCCATAGAAGCAAAACTGCGAAAGCTCTTTCAGTTAAATTTGAAAATAATTATAATATAAAACATATTTAACATGCATGAGAGTAAAGGTCTTAATTCTTGTAAAAGCATATCCGGCTTTATCAAAATTGCAAGCTAAGCAGAGTTCCTTACGGAGGGGAGTTTGTTTATTTCCTGATGCCGAGGAAGTCGGGGGGCAGGAATATTATGCAGACGCCGGAAAGTGAAGTTGACAAAAAGAGTTCCAATCGTTTATTTGAGAAAATGGTGAAGGATATAGAGGTGATGAAGAATTTGTGGGATTCGGAAGATTATATGAAGGTTACGAATTTCAGGGTGAAGAGGGGGAAGAAAAATAAAGGAATGATTTTTTGTGGTAGTGTTAGGAATGTATGAGATTAAGAATGAGAAAGCCGGACTGCCTAGGCGAGCCGGCTTTTTTTTATTTGAAATATTAATTCAGAAAGAGAATAATTATTCGAATTTCCCTATTCTTTTTATATTAAATTTTACAGTACCTTTCTCAACTTTAATGCTAAATCCCAATACTCCGACGAGTAATAAATAGCTAACTTCACCCAAAAGGGATAAGAATATTGTTATTAAAATGAATCTAATAGAAAAGTAGGAGTTATTCAATAATGGCAAACATTTAATTATGAAATGGTCAGTCCATATCGACAAAGTACCAAGCACAAGAATGATATTATAGTACCACAACCAGGCGGGTGTTTTAGTCGCACTTGCATCGCGTGCACTAGGGAATATGTTATGTGAAGTACCAATTTCTCTAGCTTCGATAATATTTGCAATATAATCACGCATAGCTTTACCTCCGGTCACCAACTTAATGACAATACCCGGAAGAAGTAAAAACATAGATGATGTAAAAGCATCCAATTTACTTATATCAATTTTTAATCCTATAACTGCATTATTTGGTGAGAAAAAAGGGACGAGCAATAAAGATAATATCAAATAGAAGATTAGATGATAAATCGGATATATAAATGCACCTAATTCCCATCGGCTTGATAACCTTGGACGATCCGAATGGTTAATTGAATCGGGCATAATAATATACTTTGATAAATCTTCATCTAATGATTTAAAACCCGCTCTTATTGCATGAATAGCTTGCCAATTCCGCACAGTATGTTTTTTTGAAGGGCCCAAATAAAAGAATGCATTATGTACAAAAGTGTAGACCGCGAGGGTCAATATTGCGCCAAGAAGCGAATATCCAAAAGCCAAGCTTTCAGGAATGGGGACAGGTGTTGTTCCTCTTGAATTTATATAGAAGATTAATCCTGATATAACATAGCCTATCAGTGCTATTACAAGAGCAGTTATGATTTTATATATTTTAATCCTTTTATCAATTATTTTTCCATTTTCTTCAAATAGCTTCTTATATTCTTCAATCCAAAATTCAATTACATTTTGTTTATAATCATTTCTTCTCAAAGTTGATTTTGACTTTGTTTTTTTTGTTATTCTAGTTTTCATGATTTTTCCTTTGATTTTATATCAATTCTTAGTTTTAAATATTTACATCTAGAAGAACATCATAACACACGAAATAACTAATTAATTAAAACATAAACCCGAAAGAATCTTATATAGTAGTTTGTTTTGTATAACCTCCTTAATTCCCAGTTAAATTATTTTCAATAGTAACCGTAATAAATTTTTTCATTTGTATTTTTTCCGAATATAGAATATCCTTGCCGATACCATTGAAGAATAACCCAAGGTGATAATTCAATTAGTATACTCAAATCCAACTTTAGGCTATTATTTCAACGCCGCCCATATCTGTTTAATTGTAATAATTCAATTAAATAAATTTTGTTTGGAACCAGATATTAAAAAATGGATTTAATTTGAAGGGATAAGAAGGAAAGATTGAAAAGAGAAAAGAATCTATTAATAATATTTCCTATGTCATCCACCTCAACTTTTTAGAGTCAAAGCAAAATCGACGCTTCATGTTATAAAAATAATTCCTTCACTTGATGATACACTCCCTCAGAATAATTATTATTTTTCTGTTAATATAACAGTGATTTAGATTATTCTTAAATTTTTTAATCAATTAGCATGCCGATCGATTAATTGACGCACTTTTAATAAATTGTCTTTATTTCCACATTATTTGAAATTCATATTTCTATTAGCAAGAATTTTTCTTCTTTGAAATAAGAAAAACAATTTCATAGTATTTTTTATAAGAATTTAGATTGTTTTCAAAGCATTTATCTTAAAGATGAGCTATTTGATATTGGCTTATATTTTTTAATCAGTTTTAGTATTAGACTATATTATTAAAGTTTTCATTAGTTCACGGATACTATTATTATCTTAAATTATCATTTTATTTTGAATTCTAAATATTCCGACTACTTAGACTCATCAAAGTTATTAATAGAATTCATTCATAATAATGGAAAATGAATTCTCTGATTTAAGAATTGAAATTTAATATACCAGATTTCTAAATTAGATTTACACTACTTTCGAAAGGTTGTCTATTGTTTAACAACCAGGAAAGAAGAGCCCCATGATTTATTATTTATACCAGTTCACTGACATAATTATTTATACAATCTTAATAGTGCAAGGTAATTGAAGCAAATTCCCCTTGAATTGAAACCAAAGTAGATGAATAAATTGAATTTCTGATAGATTCTGAGGGGACTACAGAACAAACAAGAAAGAGAAATAAGGGATGTATAGTTTAAAATATCTATTATGAAAGGAGCCGACAAAGATACGTCCGGCGGTCTTCGTGAAGGAAATGAAGAGATGACGGACGCATTCATAGGGAAGGTATTGTCGTAATATATAATTACAAGATGATAGTTGATAAGACTGAAGTAAAGGAGTATTATTATCTGATACGAATTGGAAATTCCAGGAATAAGATCATACTTTTTGGTTACCTGGAAGTGGAGAGGAATTGAAAAGGTAATGAGTCAATTATGCTCATTAATTATCCAGACTTGATTTTTAATTTAAAGACAATATTCTTTAAATTATATTGTAACTTTAGTATATCGATCTCTAATGTATAAGACATTGAACATTTTTTAATCTGTTTATATAAGAGGATTTTATGGATATGATAGAAATTCCGTTTATTAAATTCCAGCACCAAGAAATCACTTTTTATTTATGCAATATTGATGGAACGACTTTATCCCAAATCACCTATGTGGCACGACGAGGTATAGATGAAGAAGAAGGCGCCATACAAAGAATCCTAAACAAACAAAGGATAACTGGCATTAGAGATTTTCTTTTAGAAGGTGGTTTTTTTCCAAATAATATAATCCTAAATCTAGTAAAAACTGATACTTTAGAAATTGATGAGGTAAATAAAAAATTCATGTTGATTCTTGAGCCTCGAATAGCGCAAATAATTGATGGTCAACACAGGGTTGAGGGATTGAAAGAAGCAATAAAAATAAATCCGGAATTAGGAAATTTGAAAGTACCAACTGTTTTAGCATTAAATTTAACAACATCAAAATGCGCTGAAATATTTATTACTATTAATACAAAGCAGAAAGCTGTTCCGAAGACTTTAATTTACGATCTATATGATTTATTAAACATTCCCAATAGGGATTTTAGCATAGACAGAGGTACAGATATTGCGGACATCTTGAATGCCGACAATAGATCTGCTTACCAAGGATACATCAAATTTCCAGGCTCACGTAAATTTAAAGGTGGAATACAGCTTTCAACTTTTGTGAGCAATTTAAAACCTTTAGTTAAAACGGAAGGCGAATTTTCAAAATATTTTATAACCACGTTAGAGATTCAAGCTAATATTTTAATGAATTACTTTAATACTATTCATTCTTTCTATGGCAAGGACTGGGATTCATTAAAAAATCCATTTATATTCGCTTCCGGTTTCGGGGCTGCAATTGATGTATTTATTACCAGAATCCTACCACAAGGCTATTCACAAAAAAAATATAGCGAAAGTTTTTTTAAATCAATTATGGATATGACTAAAGAAAAAATGATTTATATGGATGAAGTCAAGGGATTATCAGGTGAGGCAGCTCGAGAAAATATTAAAAGTAAATTAATTGATTGTCTATTAATCGAAGAGTCTCATGAAGAAGATTATGAACTGTAACCATGGATAATTCACATTTTCTAAGTGATTTTTTTAAAGAAAAAGGGTATCTAGATGATATCAATTCTGTTATCTTGAGACAGATACACATTAATTCAGCTAAGATGGCTTTATCGCTTGACAAAGATGCTTTTTTTGTCAATGGGATGGTTACCTTTGCCTCGATAATCAATTCTCTAAATAAATCAAATTATTCTTGGGCATTTATTAACTCATATTATTGCATTTTTTATTTAGCACGAACTTTTGTTGCAATAAATGATTACTCAATCGTATATGTAAATAGGAAACCTTATCTAATTAAAATTCATCCAAATGAAAGATTTACACGACTAAATGGGAACTCTCATGAAGTAGTTTTAAATCTTTTTAAAAATCTATTTCCAATGGATATTTTAATAAGAAATGATATAGCTGAAAAGAACCCTCTCGATTGGTTTAAACAAAAAAGAGAGATTATCAATTACAAATTAAATCCATTTTCCGATCCAATTCCCCCTATTGATTTATATAATTATGGAAATAATATAAGAAGCTGGATATCTTCTTATCTTTCAGATTCAAGTTATATGTACACTTTTTCAACAGAACATGCTTATCTAGCATATCCAATTAAATTATTTCTAAAAATACTAGACTATTATGAGATGAATACTCAAAAAAATATATACTTCAATGATATATTAATGAAATACTTAAGAAATAATATCGCTGATGATCGAGGACCATTTACGGTTCTATTGAATAAATTTGAAATGTTATGCTAATATGGCTACAGATGTAAATACGTTACGCTAACAACATGAATCTTAAAAATGAAAATTTTATTAAATCAATACTTATTGATTATTATCTTGAATATGTTCCAAATTGCCTTATTGGAAATGAAGTAAAATATGGGACCAAAGGATATTTTACTGATTTAATATTTTTATCTAATAATCTAATTACTGCGTTCGAAATAAAGGCTGGTAATGATGACTTTAGAACGATAAGGAAACAGTTAGACAATTACAAAAAAGTATTTGATTCTTTATACCTAGTTATTACCGAAAAACATATATCTGAGGCATTAGCTATTCTAAGAGAAGGAGAAGGGTTAATAATAATTAGGTCTGACAATTCAATAGAATTATACAAACAACCTTCTATTATTAGTAAGAACTATAAAAAAGAAATATTATATTCGATTACAGTTAAATATTTAAAGAAATATTTTAACATAACTAAAAATGTTTCTTCTAATGAGTTAAGGAATGATTTAATGAAGAGGAAATTATTTGAAATTAAAGATGCTTATTACGATTATTTAATTGAGAGGCTTTATAAAAAAAATAATGTTTTTCTTTCCGAAAAAGGAAAGAAAACGCATTATGAAGACGTAAGCATACTTTCTTTTAATGAAAATTTAGAATTATACTAGCCCTAACCTCAATAATTGTTGCTCGATATGTATATTCATCCTAACAGATATCCAAAAAGATGGAGATGATCCAGGGGAATTTCCCTTCGCACACAACTTGATTTGATCTATACCCCAATTATTTTTTAATGATTTAGGAAATCTTGGATCTGGAATAATATAATCTCTTGCCAGTTCAATATACGTATCGGAATAACTATTGGCCCCCTTTTTCTTCCTATTGTAATAAATTTCATTTTCTAAAGGGACATCTATCCTTGGGACCCAGCCCCGAACCATTATTACCGTGTCATTCCGAATAGGATTAATAGTACCATAATCCCCATATTTGACTATGGAGCGATCATATTTTTTAATTACTTCATTATATAAATCGATTTCGTTTAATCGAAATGAATCCATATCTTCATTACCTATATCAACTACATTCCTAGGAAATGAGGTTGATATAATAACAATTTTAGCATCTTTTATTTTTTTTAGTATATTTTCTATTCTGATGGAAATTTTATTTGCATAACTTTTCCAAGCTAAAGGAGTAATATATTCACAATCAAGAATGAACAATAATTTAGTATCATATTTTCCTAAACTATCTTTAACTAAATCAATATCATCATAACATCCATCATCCGCAATATTATTGCGATATGCAACGTATTTAAAGTTTTTACACAATGCTTCCGCTTGTAATTTTATATTTCTTTCTATGTCCCCGTCATCAATATCTACCAGAATTGTAGGGATAATACTTTTATATATTGCTTTATTTTTCTGAGTTAACAAAAACTTTACCCACTCTTTGTATCCTTGATGTGGATTAAAAAGTAATTCCGTTTCATCATTAGCTAAATTGTCATCTGTTGTTAAATCCAGACATATATCCCTGTCCTTAAATAGATGTTCAATTTTATCCAATCTTTTAGATATTTTCCCTATTTCATCATTCCTTGATTTCCTACCACGAGTAATCTCAATAATAGGTAGAATATTTTTCATACTATGTGCAAAATTTTCTAATGCTCTCAATTCAGCATCGCCTGTTTTAAAGAATAATATGTATTTTTTATTGAACATATTATTCACTACTCCTTATATAATATCCTAATTCATTCGCACGGTATTTGATAGCCTGTACGGAAACGCCAAATTGTTCAGCTAATTCGTCTATCTTTTTTATTCCATTTTGGATTGCTTTTTTAATCATCTCTTCTGGCATTAGAATTTCTGCAGCGAACTCATTAGCTTTATATTCTATGGAGCTTTCATTACTTTTTCTAAAAAATGTAGTGTCCTCAAAAGCAGTTCCCTCTCTTCTATGAAGAATATAATGACCAAACTCATGGGCAATTGTAAATCTTTGTCTTTTTGAATTGTGATTCTTATTAACTCCGATTATCCATTTGCCGTCTAAATATTTAAGATAGCCTGAAATCGAACTCGGCAAATCTGATTCTTCAAATATTAAACCATTGTCTTGGATTATTGCCTTAATATCGACCTTATAACCAGATATTAAACCCTTTCGTTTAGCTTCTTGAATAATATTATTTAAATTTCCTAAAAGAGCTGGCTCATGAACTGTTTTTTTTACTCTAAAACCTTTTACACTCATGATTTATCCTCCTCATCTGGTTTTTCTAATATTTCAGGTCCGTTTTTATTTTCAAGATCATCCAGTCTTTCTAAGATATCATTAATAATTTCATTGTCTGCTTTATTATTTATTCCAGCCATTACTTCATTTAATGATTCTGAGGAAACAAATCTTTCTTCAGCTTTTCCAAATAAAATGTCCTCAAATTCGCCAGAATCTAATTTTTTCCTAAAGACATCACTAATTTCTTTCTCAGATAAAAACCGTAGATGTAAATAACTGATAAAGGAAAAGATAAGTAACATTGCTATTAATATTGTTAAAAATGTGTTATAATAGGTAAGAATATTACTAGTATATTCTTGCGGAGTGAGTATTATATGATCATTTTCCAATTCTTTAATAATTTTTGCCTGTTCAGTATATTTTATTAGACTATCTTTTTTTGAGGGATTTATTAGATATATATTATTTTTAACGATGCTATAATGATAGTTAAAGGGATAGGTAAAGAAAATGATCACGAATAATATCCCGACAACAATAAACCCCCCCATTATACCACTAAGAAATTCTTTCATATTTAACCTAGAGTTAATAATAAATTATCAAAACATCACATATTAAAATACGAATATATTTGAATATTTATAAAGATATCATAAACAGAAATAATTTGGATAAGCTATATTTCTGGAAACATTAAAATATAAATTGGCTTATAGTGGTTGCCATAGAACCGAATGTTAGTAGTCTGTCTTAATTCTTTCATAATATCAATAGCCGTTTTCCAATTAAAAGATTTTGAATTATCGTAAATATTTGACAGAGAATTATTATCCAAAAGCTTTAAACAATCACTAGCAGAACTTATTTTATTTTTTTTATCAATTGATATAAAAATGTCACGCGGGATTGTTTCTTCCGCTAGCCACCAAAGACATTTATGATTACGGTATTCTAGGATTGATGAAATCAATGGAATTCCAATAATCGTAATTATCCCTAGTTTTAATGCATGATTCGAATATTCAAATAGTGACTCATTGATTTTACAAAGCAATTTATTAGGAGAGGAGATTTCTAATTTAGGTCTTCTTGGAAAAAATGCGAATAGTTTCAAATTATTATTATCATGAATATTCAATGATAAATTATTACCCTCTCTAGTTGACCAAAAATAAATAGGGATAATATTACTATTAGTTTTACCTAATATTTCACATAATTGAGGAATTAAAAAATATTCTGTTGTGTGTTCAGATATAAAACTTATCATTTTATCCTGTCTTTTACCTATTATCCTATTCCGAAGTCGGAGAGGATTTCTTTGGACATTCGTTCGGCGAGGGACCAGTCGTGAAGTTTTTCGCGAGCATTGGCTGTTAGTTGGTCACTCAATTCGGAAATGTAATTGCGATAGTTCTTTAATATTTGTTCAACTATTTTGTCATTGACCGGAATTTTAATCTGAAATGTTTCTTTCTTTGAAAGAAGTGCGGTA
>JARLHR010000175.1 GCA_031292145.1 Clostridium sp.
ATTGAAACATAAAATGAAACGTTTTAGTTTAGCTTGACCGAAAAAAAGAGAGAGAGTCGAGGGTATCGAGAATGGGGAAATCAAGAGATAAAAATATATGAGAAAGTAAGATATATATAATTTAAAAGCTCGACTTGACCGTAGATTTAAAAAAATTTTAGGAAAAATTGGCTAAAAAATAATTGTCGGAAATTGGGTAAAGGGTGTCAAGGGGGTCGAGTAAAAAATTGCGGATAAAAAATTGAAGAAAACAAGCTGAGAAGAAAAGTATGAGAGCAGGAATTGAAAAAGAGTTGCGGTCGATGTCTATTGAGAAAAGTTCGTGGTCAGAAAAGTGTATTCTTCTTTTTTTGTATGCATTAATAGCCAGATGTTAATTTTATTCATTATTCTATCTTCTTCAATACAATTATAACAACAAAGAATATTATAAACGTTGTTATAATAACGTTTCCATTCAAATTTTGGATCAAATGTCAAGAATTCATTATAGCATGCAAAACATACATCGAGTTTGCATTTACCACATTTCAATGTTCGAGGATAATGACCACTAAATTGAGGATTATAATTAAAGCATCGTTTACATCTAATAATTGAATCCATTGATTAAAATATAATATTTATATGTAATAATAATATATTTTAATTTTATAATTATAAACCTTCTTCATCTTCGGTATCATAGAAACATTAATAAGAAATACTATTAAATTACATGCTTGCAAATGATATTGTATAATTACCGAATCCCGTGTTTCCTGAACCAGTAAATACAGTGGAATTAAGAGGTCTCATTACAATATATCCATCAGTGTGTATCTCTACTATTCCAATTGTCATTGCACTTGAATTATCCCATATAGGAAATAGTATTGTTGCATTTGCATTTTTCGGACGATATGCGATAGGGAGGGCATTTGTGGATGTAAAATTAGTAGCACTTGTAGCAGTATTGTAAGTACTGCTAGGTGAGGTAATTGACACCATATGACCATTACAATAAAGGTATAACGTTAGAGAAGCAG
>JARLHR010000176.1 GCA_031292145.1 Clostridium sp.
TTAGGCACATGAAAGAAAATAACAAGTCCAAAATGCCATGATTATTTTTCATCATACAAGGAAACAGATTGATCTCATAGCGGGCCTATTAGGACAATCTGCTGACGCAGTATGATGGAAAATAGGCACATTAGAAAAGAGTAGCTATGCTGCAATACGGAACTTTTCTGGCAGATGGACTTGTTATTTTTTTGAATGTGCCTTACCTCCATTATAGAATAAATTTAGGTTTGAGTGCTCATATGTCTATACTATAATTATTTCCAATTATCAAGTTTTATTTGTTCTTCACCCCATTTATACAATTCATCCAAGGCAGGAAGTAACGCCTTACCTCTTTCTGTTAAAGAATATTCAACTTTAGGAGGAATCGTTTCATATTGAGTTCTAGTAATAAGTTTATGTTCTTCCAACTCTTTTAAGGATTTCGTAAGCATCATATTAGTAATACCTTTAATTCTTCGTTTTAATTCATTATATCTAGTAGGCTCCGATCTTAATAAATACCACATGATTGGCAATCTCCATTTTTGTCCTACAATATCAAGTGCATATATAACAGGACATTGTATCTCATATATGTTATCACAAGAAAATTCTGTATTGGAATCCTCATACTTATTCATAAATACACTCCCTTTAAATCCAATAGTATACTTTTTATACTAACACAGAAAAAACTGCATACTTGTACATTCATACCTTTATAATTTATTATTATAACATAAAATCTTAATGATAATATAAAATTAATTTTTAAAAAAAGGGGTGCTATCATGAAAGTTTATGCTATTAATGGAAGTCCAAGAAAAAATAACAATACAGCTACGCTGCTTCAAAAGGCTTTAGATGGAGTAAAGGCATCAGCAAAAGATAAAGAAATTGAAACTAAAATAATTAATTTATATGATTTAAACTATACTGGATGTAAGAGTTGCTTTGCTTGTAAAAGACTTGGAAGTAAAAGTTATGGAAAATGTGCTGTACAAGACGATCTTCATGAAGTTTTAGATGAACTATCTCAAGCAGATGGGATTATCTTTGGAACTCCAGTTTATTTCGGTAGTATAACTGGTCAATTACAATCATTTTTGGAAAGATTATTATTCCCTAATTTTGAGTATGATAAAAATTATACTTCAATTGCACCAAAGAAGATGGCAACAGCATTCATTTATACAATGAATGTTTCAGAAGAAGTAATGGAAATAGCCAATTATAAATTAACATTTAATAAAATGGAATCTTCTATAGAACGCATATTTACAAAACCTCAGATAATGTACAGTAATGATACTTATCAATTTGATGATTACTCAAAATATAAATCTGATGCTTTTCCTGAAGAAGCAAAAGCAGAACATAGAAAAGTTCAATTTCCTTTAGATTGTCAGAAAGCATTTGAAATAGGTGCTGGTTTAATAAAGTGATATATTATAGATATCCAAACTAAAACTTAGACTTATGCGTTGATTTACCGAAAGGACAGGTACTCTATTGTTTCGGTTACTGAGAATAAGTTGAGGCTTTCTAACATCAGAAGTTGCACCATTTCTGCATGCTCCCGAGGCAAGCTCGTGACAAGCAGCAAATGGAACAACTTCTGATGAAGAAATGCCTGCAACTTATTCTCTAATGTAACACTGCACAAAAGAGTACCTGTCCTTTCTAGTATGGCAATATGTTCTAGTTATAAGTCAAACTATAAATTTGGATATCTATACCCTACCGAAATAATTTACTTAAGTTTGATTTATTAATCTTCTTTATTATGTGATATTCTGCTTCTTTATATCAATCAAATTCAGCATGTGATTGATATAAAGAAACAAGCTCTTTGCCCTAATGTTATAAATACAAAAAGCTATCCTTTGCAGATAGCTTTTTACTGATTTAATCCTAATAAGTTGTGCTTAAATATATAATTGTTAAACTAACTTTGGAAGGGTACTTGCCCCATGAGGCATAAGATTTACTGTAAGATTTTTATCTTCACCGTCATAGGCAATTTTAAGTGCATCTTCCAATGTTTTAGTCAAAATGATTTTTGTATTTTTAAGTAAAACTGGATTAATTTCTGAAACTAAAATTAATTTATATTTTTCCCCTGTCTCGCAGAAAAAGTATCCAACGAATTTTGAAATGGTATAGTTTTCCCTAAGATCTTTTTCCCTGTCAAGCATATTATCAAAATTCAATATCATATCTTTAATATCTTTAATTTCTCCAATACCTTCACTACACTGAGCAAGGACTATCATAGTACCTCCATCTACTACTGCCTCTTTTGCATTTATTAAAGTTTTTATGGATTGATAAAGATTTATATCCTTTGGTGCTCCTCCTGCACTTGCAATAACTATGTCCGATTTCTTCTTTATATTAACCCCATCAATACTGTCTACTAATTTTCTTCCTGCTTCATGAGCTGTTATATAATTTCCAGAAACCGCGCCAGCTATACTGCCATCTGGTCCCATTACTACATTAAACATAAAAGAAGGCTTTACCATAGCAGCTGACTGCATCATGTCATCATGTACAGGATTTTCTACAATATTGCCTGAGCATACCATTTCTCTCGTTCCACTTCCAATCCCTTCATTCAAAGAGAGGGAATGGTTAGCCGATATTGATTTAAAGGATGAAATTCCTGGAAGTATAGACTTTTTCCCTCCTGACCAGCCTACAAGAAAATGATAAATAATAGCTCCTGTAATAACTATATGATCACATTCAATAGCTTTTTTGTTTACAATAACAGGTGTCCCATAACTTGTATCGCCTAGGCATACCATGCTTTCTTCATCAAAACAATCATGGTCATAAACTTCAAACCTTTTTGCCAATTCTTCCCCAAGAAGTATTTCGTGTTCTTCCCTTGTATGCTTTCTATGAGTACCTAAAGCAGATATGAATATAATATCCTCATCGTTAACTCCACCTGCATTAAGCTCCTCTACAATTTTATATAAAAATTTATGTGGCTTTTGCCAGCTTCTTGTAATATCTGAAATTATTATACAAACCGTTTCGCCTCTCTGCACTATATCTTTAAGCCTCTTGCTGTCAATAGGATTATACAGTGCTTCCGAAATAATTTCATCTTCTGTCTTGTCCTGCTTAAAAGCATTGCTTTCTATTACTTCTAACAGATTCTTTTCTTCAATAAAAGCCTTCATGGTACCTTGTCCATATTTCATATTAATTTCTTTCATTTATAGCCCCCCAATAATTGAATCATCAATATTCTTTAATATATATTAATAATTTCGCAAAACTTTTCACTTATTTTTAATATAATACAATTTTTAACCATAGTCAACAAATGTATCCAGATGCAGACTTTTATTAGCCAAAATAACCTAATATTGAGATTGAAAGCTTACTTGCAAGCTCTATTGTTAATATAACCTAAATAGTTTTACCACAGTCTTTGCTATTTTATATACAGGTGTTTCTAGTTCTTTACGGGCATTTTTCAGCTCTTTACGAATTTCTATATGCTGCGGACAATGTTGTTCACATTTACCACACTCAACACATTGTGAAGCACTACTTGGATTTTTACGTACTGCAGTGCACATAAGATAGTTATGCCTCCCGGATTTCTTATTTTCAGAATACATAAGATTGTGGGAGTGAAAAGTTCCTGGAATATCTACGCCCTTTGGACATGGCATACAATAACCACAGCCTGTACATCCCACCTTAATGTTGCTGTTAATCTCATTCTTAACCTGTTCTATTAATTCAAAATCTTCTTTTGTAAATTCATCTACTTCTACATTCTTTGCAATTTCTATATTCTCACGAAGCATTTCAAGAGAGTTCATTCCAGATAAAACACAAGTAACCTCAGGTTGATTCCAAAGCCAGCGAAAAGCCCATTCTGCAGGAGTACGTTTCCTTAAATTCTGCTTTATTATATTCTTAGCTTTTTCTGATAATAAATTGACTAGTCTTCCACCCCGTAAGGGCTCCATTATAACTACTGGGATTCCTTTTTTATTAGCAGCCTTAAGTCCCCTTTTTCCTGCCTGACTATGTTCATCTAAATAATTATATTGAATCTGACAAAAATCCCAATCGTAAGCATCTAACAACTGAAGAAAAATTTCTGTATTTCCATGATAAGAAAATCCAACATTACGAATTTGTCCATTTTCAACTTTCTCCTTTAGCCATTCCTCTGCACCTAGCGATTTTAATCGCTTCCACGTCTGCACATCAGTAAGCATATGCATAAGATAATAATCAACATAATCTGTCTGAAGTCTTTTTAACTGTTCTTTAAAATACTTTTCTAAATCCTTTTTTGACTTAACCATAAAATGTGGAAGCTTTGTTGCAATAAATATTTTCTCCCTACAGTTATTCCTTTTTAGAATTTCACCAAGCGCAGTCTCACTACCCGGGTAAACATAAGCGGTATCAAAATAATTTACCCCATTATCTATTGCTTCCATAACTTCTTTTTCCGCTTTACCTAAATCAATACTGCTTCCCTTTCTAGTAAAACGCATACAGCCATAGCCTAATATAGACAGCTTATTACCATTTTTGTCTTCTCTATATTTCATTCTTGAAGTTTTTTCTACAGACTCCATTATCACAATCACCTCATTAACAATAAAAATAGTATAAGTATATTATAACAAAAATTAAGCAATATCCCCGATTTCTTTCACAACCTTTTTTATTGATGATGAATAACATAAACTTTTTCTGCAAATAATAAAAAGTAAAGAAGGTGGTGATATTAATGGGTGATTCTCAATATAACAATGATAAGAGCAATAAGAGTAAAACTGCCCAAAAAAAGAATAAGAATAAAAACAGTAATAAAAATGATTTCAAATAATATATTACGATTTCAAGTATATTTATTTCATTTATTAATGAAGACTGAAAACTGCAAAAAATCTATGAATGAATAGCTTTAGAAAAATCTAAGGCTATTGTTAATCATTATACCTATAGAACGAAGAAGTAATAAACGAATAAATAAGGTAGACTTAATTGACATCTAAGTTTTACACGCATATAATAAAAATATAAAGTACAAAGAGGTGCATAATGAGAATTCTTCATTACGTATCTCTTTTTCTTTTGTTCATTTTTATAAAAATCGAGACATAGACATATTACTTTTATTTCAAAAAATAATTGTTAAGGAGGTGTTTACTATGGCTTATGTTATTAATGCTGATGAATGTCAATCATGTGGTGCTTGCAAAAGTGATTGCCCTACATCTTGTATAAGCATGCAAGCTGGAAGCTATGCAATTGATGCTGATGTTTGCGTTGATTGTGGGACTTGCCTAAATTCTTGTGGTTTTGGTGCAATTTCAGCTGAATAATTTATCGTAAAAAAACTACCAGTAGCGAAAAACTCAGCTTCAAGTATAATTTTTTTTACTTGCATTTTTGTTTTAAAATAGTATAATCCAATTATACAGTCTGATAATTATTAACTAATAATTATTTAAAGGAGATGCTTTAATATGAACACTTTAGAACAATTTAAATTTTACCCTATTTTTTCTGAATTGGAAGGTTTAAAAAATATAACTGTTCATAATATTAATAAAAAATTAACTAAAAAAATTGAGGCTGAAGATATTTGCATGGGTAATAGACAAGTAGGACCAAGAAGTTATCATATTTTTTATTTTAAGAATGATTGCTTTTCTCTTTACTATCATGGTGGCGGAACTGATTCGCTATATAGTTCAGAGTCACTTGATGAGATATTAGAATATGTAAATAATCTTAATCCTAAAGACTTTGAATAAGGCACATGAAAACGCTTGTTTATACAAATATTAAAGCTATCCTTTTATTAAGGATAGCTTTTATAATTTTAGCTTTTAAAACATTTCTCTAAATCCTTAAAGTTGCTTGTACTTGGTAATTTTCTAGGCCTCTAAGGTGCTGATCAAAAGTTATTGAGGGAGAACTATTACGGGTATTTTAGCATTTTTAAGAACCTTAGTTGTTACAGAGCCAATAATTCTAAGTAATCTTGTTTTAGATGACTTTTCCATTATTATTATATCATAGTTACCTTCTTCAGCTTTTTTTAATATTTCATCTGGAATATATCCAACAGCAAGAAACCTTTCAACTGTATATCCTTCTAATTTCATTGAAACTTCATTTAAAACTATTTTACTTCTTTTTTGAAAATCCCCAGCGTCATCTGCTACAATTTTTTCACTTGCATTCATTAGTGTAATTTCAATATCATTCTTATCAAAGTGTTTTTTTATCCAATTAATAGGATTCATGCTCATTTCTGATACATCCAAAGGAATTAAAATTTTTGTTTTTTTCATATAAAACACATCCTTTCATAACTATGATATATTTTATATATTCGACATTATGATATCGTTTTCCTTCTTTTTTACTAATTTCTTTTTAATATATATTCCTTATTTCTTCCCCTTTCGTATTCTCACGTCCTCATATTTATTAGTTAATTACTGCACCAGAAATCAGTAACATGTTGTGTGCAGTGTTTCATTAGGAATTTAGATGGTGTGATTCTTGAACAGAAGTTGTTCCAAAATGCTTGTTCGAAAGCCTGTCTTTTGAGGCAAGCATTTTGGGCACAACTTCTGTTCGTAGAATCACCCATCCAAATTCCTTAGAAAGCGAAACACAACATGTTACTGATTTCGGTTAACTGTAATTAACTTTAGTTTCACATTATCTATTTGTTGTAAAACATGCCATCAAAAAATATTTTATCCTTTAGAATTGTTATATTAGTTCCATATTCATTAGTAATTTTTTTAGATCTCCCTCCACTTACTGGAACTTTATAAAGATTTTCCTTGTCTGAATAATTTACATAATAAACATAATCTTTGTTTGCATTTATAAATGTAGCTTTATTATTAGATAATTTTGCTTTTCCCGTCCCATCCCCATTTATTTTATATAACTTATTATCATCTGACTTATTACTATAGAATACAGTATCTTCATATATAGTCATAAATAAAGTTTCATCATCACAAATTTTTGTATTCTCACTGCCATCTAATTTCATTCTATAGATTTTATAGCCATCAGATATATTGGTGTAATAAATCCATTCATTACTTACAGTCATATCTTCTGTAGCAGTGGAATTAAGCTTTATTCTGCAAGTACCATCTAATGATATCTTGTATATATTGTTTAAATCAATTGAATGGGAATTAGTTCTTTTAACATAATAAATCCAATTTCCCTCTACAAACATATTACCTGTTGCCTCATTTGCTATACATGTATCTTCTGTTCCATCTTTTTTAACTTTATTTATACTATGATGAAAAGGATCCTTCCAATTGCTATAATAAATCCATTCATCTACAAGATTAAGATTCCATACTCTATTTGGAATTACTTGTGTATTATAGCTTAAGTCACAAAAATCCTTCCTAGGCGTATCATTTTTCTTCATTTTATATAAGTAATCAGGGGCTGCTCCATAAACATCTCCCATTCTGTTTATATAATATATATACTCATCATCTTCTACAGCCATCCCATCATTTGCAATATTACCTGATGAATTAGAAACCTTTGAATCATCATTTCTAGGAGCATTTGAACTATTATAGCAGGTGAAATTAAAATTATATATTTTATCATAAGCACCATATGGATTTTTATCTATTCCATTAGATGAAGCTTTCTTTACAAAAATCATAACTTTGTAATTACCTTCAGTTAGCGGCTTGCTATCTTCTATAATAAACTCATTGTATGCAGGCATGACATTTGAATATCCATTAGTTAATTCTGAGTATCCTTTATCGTCACTCTTAGCCATAAACACTCTATATTGCACTGGATCATAGTTACCATAGTCTGAATAATCTCCGTCATACTTGGAAGTCATATTAATCTTAACTGTGTCACCGCTTATAACTGGATAATGGTCAACTCCTGCATATTCACCATATGGATTTTGCTTTTCAACTGATAAGACTGAAACAGTACCTAAATCTGTATGTGCAAAATCTGTACCTGATGCATCAGCTTTTTCACTCGTGTTACATGATATGAACATTAATATTACAATAGTAATAACTAAAAAGAATCTATTAATAAGCTTTATTGACCTCATATATACACACCCTCCATTTAATTTATAGGGAACCGCATTGAGAAGTTTATTTATTATATGATATTTGATTTTTTAATCAAGAATAATGTATTTAATTAGTTAAAAGGTAAGAGCTAAGAGGTAATGATGAAATCCCTGAAGGGGATTTCTAAAAATATATTTTTATTGAAAAACCTGTGGCTTTTCTTCCGTATCTCTTACTTCTTACTTCTTACTTCTTACTTCTTACCTCTTAACTGTATAAAGTCTTTTTGTTAAATACAATTATCACAAAAATTACAGGTTATAAATATAGTTTTCAATGATTAAAGTATTTATTTACAGCTCTAAGTGATGCGTCTGCAACTTTCTGACTATTAATCCTATGCATCATCATCTTTGTATCACCATCATCAGTCTCAACAGTAGTTTCCATAAGCACTGCCGGACACCATGCTGATGATAAAACTGCAAGATTCGGCCTATCCTGAAGTGGATATGTATTAGTTTTTATAGTGCTGGATACTTCCCTCATAAGTATAGTAGCAAATTCTCTTCCTGGTTTTGGTGCAGTTGAATTATATAGTACCGTAGTTCCCCTAAACATATAAACACATTGCATATTGACATCTAGCGGAAGTGAATTATTGTGCACACTAAAAAATAAATCTGCATTTAAAAGATTTGCTGGATCTGTTCTATCCAATAATCCTACATCACTATCATCATCTCTGGTTATATATATACGATATCCTGCTTTTTCAAGATTTTCTTTTACTCTTTTAGATATATCCAAATTTAACTGCTTTTCATAAGTAAAATTAGCTGTCGTTCCAAGTTCTGAGCCCCCATGACCAGGATCAATAATTATTATTTTAGAATTATCTTTAACTTTTTCTTCAAAAGTAACATCTATAAAGGTTGTAAATTCATATTTATCGTCTCCTAGGGACGAATATCTTCTTTTTACTGGATTTATTTTAATATCTATTTTTCCGGAAGTCTCAATATCAACTTTTACTGTATTATTATCAAGTTTATCTAGCTTTATGTCCTTAACATACTTATTATCTTTCAATATTGAACTAAAATTATCATCTGAACCAGTAACATTAACTTGTGAAATGATTATTTCAACCTTATTGCCATTAATAGATTCAGAGTACTTGGGCTCTACTGTATATTTTCTAATATCCCCCACCTCAGACTCTGCACATGAACATGAAATCGGAATTCCTAGGGCTCCTTTATGCTCAACTTGATAGTATTTAAAAGCATTCTGCTGTAAATCAAAAACTTTACTATTACTATCTTCACTTGCAGCAGTAGTTTCTGCATTACAATAAGAAGCAGGTAATATGAAAATACAGGCTAGTAACATTCCAAAGGCCATACATAAAAATTTCTTCATAAATATTTATCCTCACTATGTTTTTCTCTATACTTTTGATAGATTTTGATTTTATTTTTTCATAGATTGCCTTATGCTATTCATTTACTATAGTTGAAAATCTTCTTTTTTATATTCTCTATCTTTGATTAGTAATGACAAATAGAGATACAAATATATCAAAAATGCTTACATTGATTAAAAAACATCTTAATTGCTTATCTCCCCAATATCTATTCCTATTTTATTCATTTTATTTAACTACTTGTTTTAATAACTCTTAAAAATACTAATCTATAACTAATATAGTCTGTGTCCACTTTATTTCATCAATTAAATACTGAAATGAAGTTTCCACAGACTATTTACATACTAAAAATTATTTAATACAATTTACTCTATCTCTCTTTTATTTGTAATATTTTACTTTGTTTTCATCATTGAATAAATTTATTTTATGATAAATAACTTCTTTCATAGCTTCTATACATGGTGGGTAAATAGCATTTGGTTCACGAGCACTTAAATCTTCTGTTAATATTTCACGGCATTTCTTATAAAATGCATCTTTTATATCACTAGAAATGTTTATTTTAGATATTCCTAATTTTACAGACTCCGCAATTTCATCATCTGAATTAGCTGATCCTCCATGTAATACTAATGGTATTTCTACAATTTCTCTTATAGTTTTTAATAAATCTAATCTTAATTTTGGCTTCATATTTTTTGGATAAATTCCATGAGATGTACCAATTGCAATTGCCAATGTATCCACACCAGTTCTCTCAATAAATTCTTTAGCAGTTTGAGGATCTGTATAAATTATTTTATCAGTTCCAGCTTCTCCATTTCCTGTTGTGCCTATAGTTCCAAGTTCTGCTTCAACTGAAACATTAAGCGGATGCGCTACTTCAACTACTTTTTTAGTAATTGCAATATTTTCTTCAAATGACAAGGTTGAAGCATCTATCATTACTGAAGTAAATCCACATCTTATTGCTCTAAGAATTTGTTCAAAAGTTCCACCGTGATCCAAATGAATAACTACTGGTACATGAGACTTCATAGCTTCTTCTTTTACACTTGCTATAAAGCTATCTTCAACAAAGGATAATTCATCTGGGTGTATTGCAATAATAACTGGAGCTTGCTTTTCATTACAAGCCTCCATAACACCTCTTAAAATCATATTACTGCTTGTATTAAAAGCTGGAACTGCAAATCCATTTTCTTGTGCTACTGATAATAATTCTTTCATATTCATTAACATAATATCTACTTCCTTCTTTTTAAATTTATATTTTAAATAGTTTTAACCTTAATTTTTATTATTTGATCCTGATAATCTAATATAATTTCTTACAATTTCAATACTATCTTGTTCAACTTTATGCATCAGAACATAATAATTAATATTAGGATCTTCTTGCAATATATTTTTAAGTGCTTCAACATTTGCATTCATAAAATCACATCCAACATTAATTTTATTAATACCATATTTAACAGCTTTTAAAATATTATCACTACCAGAACCAGACCCTCCATGAAGAACTAATGGCATTTTTGTTAATTCTTTAATACTTTTCAGCCTCTCAAAATCAAATTTTGGAATCATTCCGTCTGGATAGTTTCCATGGGATGTCCCTATTGATATTGCCAGCGCATCAATTCCCGTTTCCTTTGCAAATTTTAATGCTTCCTGTGGATTCGTATACATATCATTAACTGTAAATTCTAATCCTTCAGTAGCTCCCAAACATCCAATTTCACCTTCAACGCTTACACCTTTTGGATGAGCATAATTTACAACTTCTTTTGTCATATCGATATTTCCCTGTAATCCAAAACGTGATGCATCTACCATTACTGAAGAAAGACCATCATCTATTGCTTTTTTTAAAAATAAAACTTCTTGTCCATGATCAAAATTTAAAGCTACATTTATATTAGTTCTGCTAGCTAAAGTCTTTACAATTGGAGTTATTAATTCACTATCACAATGATTAATTAGATGTTCTTGAACTAAATTAATTATAATAGGTGCATTTTCTAGCTCTGCTGCTTTAATTACGCCTCTTGCAGTTTCTAAATTAAAACAATTAATAGCCATAACTGCATAATTTTCTTCATTTGCTTTTTTCAACATTTCTGTCATTGAAACATACATATAATTACTCCTTATTTATAAATAATTACTTTATTTCTATACCTGATAAGTCTACTTCTTCCTCTTCTTCTTCATCTTCATCTATTTTTTCTTTAGCATCTTTTTTAAGAATTACAAGCAAAATCGCTGTGATAACAGATCCAACACCTAAAGCAATTAAGAAACCAAAAGGATTTTGCATAGCAGGTACAATAAACATTCCCCCTGAAGGAACTGGTGATCCAACATTCAATAGCATAATTAACGCACCGCCAATAGCTGCACCAAAAGAACAAGAGAAAATTACACGAAGTGGATCAACAGCTGCAATAGGAATAACACCTTCAGTAATCATACATATACCCATTGGGAAAGCAATTTTTATATTGTCAGATTCACCTTTGTTATATCTAGATCTCTTTATTAACCAAGATAATGTAACTCCAAAAGGCGGAATCATAGAAGCACAAATCTTAATAGCTTCTGGTCCATAAACACCTTGTAAAAGAAGTCCATCTGCAAAAAGAGAAGCAACTTTATTAACAGGACCACCGAAGTCAAATGCTGCCATAGCACCCATAATAGCTCCAAATACTGCCTTTGAACCACCTTGCATATTATTAAGCATATTTGTAAGTGCTGCTGAAGCTACTGCTATTGGTCTACCAATAACGAAAAACATAACTAATCCTATGACTACTGAAGATACTAATGGAATAATCATCATTGGTAATAACCCTTGGGCCCATTTAGGTACAACTATAGTTTTCTTTAAATAATTTACAAAATAACCTGCAAGATAACCACCGAGCATACCACCCAGAAATCCAGCACCCATAGCATTTGCTATCATACCCATTAATAAACCAGGTGCAATACCAGGACGATCCGCAATAGAGTATGCAATAGCAGCCCCCATTACTGCTGGTAACAATCCCATACCAAATACCCCTAATGAAACTGCTGCTTGCCAAACATTATAATAGCCTTTATAATCAGAAATTAATGACGGATTTCCTCCTGCTAAATTACCAATGGCAATTAATAAACCTGATGCTACAACTAGTGGAAGCATATAGGATATACCTGTCATAGCATGCTTTTTTAATTCTAATCTTTTCAACATAATAATTTCTCCCCCTTTTATACAATATTTTTACTTCAATCCTAAATCTTGTTCAATCTTATTAATCAGTGCTTTTGGAGCTTTAATTACAATATCTGTTGAAACATCAATAACTTTTTTACCTTTAAATCTTTCCCTCCCTCCTACTTTAATATCTGCCGCAATAATTACTACATCTGCTTCTTCAATTTCTTTAAGAGTAAGTTCATCTTCAGTTCCGATTGTCCCTTGTGTTTCAATATGAATTTTATGGTTCAATGCTTTTGCAGCACGCACTAATTTTTCTTTTGCTATATAAGTATGTGCAATACCGGATGTACAAGCTGCTATTCCTACAATTTTCATATACATTTCTCCCCTCTTATTTTTAATTTATATAAATATTATTGTTAAGCATAATAAATTTGATAATCTTCATTGAATTAATATTTACCTTATTAGATTTCTTCTGGTCTTGTAAATATTTCATATACTTCTTCTGGGGTTGTTGCTTTTAGTAAGTCCTCACATGCTTCATCATCTCCAAGTTTTGCTGCTACTTTGGAAAGCAACCTAACATGAACACTACTTTTATCAGATTCAGTTACAGCAAATAGTATAACGAAGTTTACTGGTTTACCATCTAAAGTTTCCCATTTAATATCTGCTTTTGTTTTACCAAAAGCTATGGATGTTTTATTTACAAATTTAGATTTTCCATGAGGAATTGCAATTCCATTACCTATACCTGTTGAACCCAAAGTTTCTCTATAATATACATCTTCCAAAAATGCTTCTTTATTTGAAAGTGTACCTGCATCATATAATAATTCAGTAAGTTCTTTTAATGCTTCATCTTTTGTAGTTGCTTTCATATCTAATTTTATTGTTTCTTTTTGTATTACTTTTGCTAAATCTACTTCCATTTTCGTACCACCTTCGTTATTTAATTTAAAGTATTGTTTTATATCTTTTTCTTTCTTACATTTCAATAAATAATTAGCATAACTTTCTTTAACATTAAAATTTACTGCTTCTCTTAACACATGAGTCATTAGTTCAATATTTTCCATAGCAATATAAAATATTAATTGCTTCTCATTATTTTCTATGTCATTTATGGAAAGCCCAAGTATATATTCTTCCTTGCAAAATCCTAGTTGTATTTTCAAATTTCTATTAATATCTATTTCATTAAAATTAATCTTCATTTTGATATTTCTATAAATTGCTTTCTTTACTTCACTTTCATTTTTATTAAAATATATTAAATTTTCACATAGATACTCCCCAATAAATTTAGTTGCAACTGACATCTTTGAAAATTTGTCTTTATTATTAAGTAAAAAATCAGATATATTTTTAATATCATGCTCATTTAAAAACGTTGATACCAATAGAAATGGATTACTTTTTAAATCTAATGGAACTGTCGAAATTACAAAATCAATATCATCAAGATTCCTACTCATTAGCCTATTTGCTGAAATACTTTCTATAATTTCAAATTCCGGAAAATATCTTTTAAGTCTTGTACTTAAGAGCTTGGATGTTCCATATCCACTATGGCAAACAACTAAAACTCTTTTCCTTTCAGAATAATTTTCCTCCAATCCCAGCTGATAATATAACGTTAGATATCCAATTTCATCTATAGGAATAACTTTTAGTTTCATATTGTGTGATACCATAAGTGCAGCTGCTTTACATACATTTAAAAGAATAGGATACTGACCTCTTATATCATTCATAAGTGTATTTGATATTTGAATATCATGTTCCATACGATTTAACATAGGACGTATATGAAGTAATAATTTATCCATTATATTTTGATTTTTTGCTATATTTACTTGTAAAATCTCTTCTATCAACTGAGTCATCTGATTTCTATATGTGATTGCTAAACAATCTAATTTGTTTAATACTTTACCTTCATTTTCTGTTACATCCTTAATCAATCCAAAAGATACGAAATATTGATATAAATAATAAACTTCACTTTCATCTAATTTCATCTCAAAATCTCTATTAATTTTGTCAATGCACAAGACAGCTTCCTTATAATCTTTTTCCGAATTAAATTCTCCTATAACATCCTTTTTATATAGTGTTCTTCCCTTTGAACCTCTTACCATTGAGATTAAAATATGAGTAAGTAGATTAATATAATATGGGTCATCTATTCTACAGTTATATTTTTTTTCTAAATCAAGTAAAAGTTTATTAACATATATTATCTTATCTTTTTCAAACAATTCTGATAATCCATTTAATGTAACCCCATCTAAACGTATTGCTAATTCTTCAATAGTCTTTTTATTTATTGCATCTTTTGAATATTCAAATAACAAAGATGCAATAGCTCTACGGATATTAACTTCCAATCCTTTTATTTGTGTTCCTTCTACTGTTTTTTCTAGTTTTAAATTAAATGAAGAAAGCCATTCTTCTATATATTTAAAATCATTAATTATGCTTGTCTTACTTACGTAATATTTATCAGAAAGCTTTTGTATTGAGGTATTATTATGAGAATCAATAAGCATATCTTTAATAATCTCAATTCTTCGATCACTAATTGAAATTTTTTTATTTTTATTTTTTTGTGATTGAAGAGTATTGTGTAGGATTAGTTTTGCATTCATAACATCTTTTATCATTATTCCAATGCTATGCTTTTTCTCCAATTCAACATTAAATTTGTTTAAATAATCTTCAATTACTACCAAGTCTTTCTTTAAAGTTTTATCAGACACATTCAAGAATTCTGTATAATATTTAATTGGTTTGTATTGATTCTCATCTAATAACAAATTTATAAATTCAATTTGTCTTGTATTTAAGTTATACATTCATTTCCCCCTCTATTTTTCTTTTCTGTGTCCTCTATATGTATACGATAACACATATTTTAATGTCATAAAATTACAAATGTGTTCCCCTTAAAATGGAATTTATGTATCATTTACCACTAACATAAAATACAAATAGCAGCACACTAGGGTTCTGTAAGTTAAATTATATCCAACCAATATTTTCCTGTAAATATCAACGCAAACATAACATAAAAAAATTCAAACTAAATTTCTGAAGGATTAATTAATAGAAAGTGTTATTAAATCACCAAATAATGAAATTTTGTAATGAAGATGAGAAATTGAAATTACTTAAGCCTTTAACCCTTTATATTTAAAAACAAAAAATATATAATAGTATTAAACTGGTACAAGTTATGTAATAAAAATTTTAGATTAGGCACAATCAAAAAAATAACTGATCATAATTGTCTATTATTTTATTAATTGTGCCTTAATAGGAGACAATGAAAATTATGAATATTGTTAATCATTTTAAAACTATCACTAATCATAAATTATTAGTTATGAAATATTGTTTTAAAGTAGGTTTATACAAACAAGGATTACTTCATGATCTATCTAAATATTCATTTGTTGAATTCTCAGCTGGAATAAAGTATTATCGCGGATATGTAAGTCCTAATGGTGTTCAAAAAACTGTAGAAGGATATTCAGCAGCATGGCTGCATCATAAGGGCAGGAATAAGCATCATTTTGAATATTGGATAGATTACGGAATAAATGAAGCAGATGGCCTAATGGGAATGAAAATGCCTGTTAAATATGTTGTAGAAATGTTTATAGATAGAGTATGCGCTTCAAAAAATTATTTAAAAGAAAAGTATACTGATAAAAGTCCATTGACCTATTATGAAAATAGAAAGCATTATTACGTCTTACATAGTGAAGTAAGAGCACTTTTAGAAATCTTACTTAATAAGCTCGCCAATGAAGGAGAAGATAAAACTTTTGTATACATTAAAAATAACATTCTATAGATAACCAAAGCATATTCTAAACTTATGCGATAATCTACCGAAATCAAATACATTTGTGTTACGCAGGACTATGAAAATTTCGCTGAAAGTACTAAATGGGAGCTTGCTTCAACATTAGCTTGCTCCCACTTTCAGTGTGACAAGCTAATGTTGAACAAGCTCCCATTAAGTGCTTTTAGCATCGAAATTTTCAAATGCCTGCTACACACAAATGTATTTGATTTCTAGTGTAGATATATACCCAAAATTTAGTACAACTTCATAATAACTCAAGTTATAAGTCCAAATATAA
>JARLHR010000177.1 GCA_031292145.1 Clostridium sp.
AGGTTTATTTCAGTGCGTTTAAAAGTCAGAAATCTTTCAATAATTGATGTGGGATTTTAAACATTTGGAAATTTACTGGTTTAAACCGAAAAGGAGCATCGCTCATGATTAAAATTTAATCATTTTGCGACACTCTCTTTTTATAATTCGAAATTTACAAGATATATACATAATTTGTAGCATTTTTATAATTAGTAATATAAATATTACTAATTGGGTTAAAATTTTGTTAAATTAATGATATAATTATTGAGAGATTATTATAGGGGATAGGGGAGAAATAAATAATGAATGGAGTTATAAACTACATGGAAATATGGGTAAAAGAATATATGGAGGTTTTATTAAGAAGAACAGATGGATGTAAATGCGACAAATGTAAAAGAGATATTTTTACACTTTCTATGAATAATTTAAAACCGTATTATGTTGCTACACCAATAGGAAATATAATGGCTAGGTTAGAGAGCACTAAGCAACAAGTTGAAACAGATATAATAGTACAAATTACTAAATCAATAAATAAAATTAATACCAATCCAAATCATGATAACTAGTATATATTGGGGAATTTGTATGGTATTTTCAACTAAATAATTAGGATATATATTTCAATTAATAATAATCAGTTTGTACAAAATAAGATGGCTTTTGGGGTTTAGTATAATTTAATAATTAATTATATAGAATTTTGATTATGCAAATATATATGTGGTATAAGTATCTATGTATAATGTACCTTTATCTTTAAAACTTATAAACGTAAAGATAGAGATACATTATTGTATCTAAATAATAAGGCATTTCTTTAAATTAATCATGTCACCAATTTCCACTAGAGCCTCCTCCACCAGAAGAGCCTCCTCCAAAGCCACCAAATCCACCAGAACCGTTTCTAGGACCGCCACCTCTAAAAATATTGTTCCAAAAGAGTAATTGCAAAAGAGTAAAGGAAATCCTTCCTCTATTAAAGATAATATCTAGTATTAATAAACTTATTAATACACCTATAAAAATCCTAAAACCCAGATTATTGGTTAAGATGGAGACATTATTAGGTAACGATATATTTGAAGTCCCTTCTAAAGTAACATTATATTCTGATGCAATATAATTACAAAATGTACTATAAGAGTTAAGCAATCCTTCTCCGTATTGACCTTCTATAAATTTTGGCTTTCCAATGGATTCCATAACTCTGTTACTTAATGCATCTGGAATAACACCTTCAAGACCACGTCCAACTTCAACCCTCCAAGCTTTATCATTTATCGCTAGAAGAATTAGTAATCCATTATCTTTTCCTTTTTGACCAATTCCCCAATTTCTAAACAAGTTGATTGCATATTCTTCAATCGGAACATTATTTGTAGAATCTAAGATAACAACAACGGCCTGTGCACCAGTTTTATCTTCTAATTCTTTCCCTATAGAAATTATACTTTTTAATTCTGTTTGATTTATGACATTACTATAATCATTTAAATATTTATAAGTGGTTGGAGATGGAATTGTGATTTCAGCATTAGTAGAAAATGATAAGAGACAGATTACTAAAAGAAGAAAACAAAAAAATCTTTTTAATGTTCTATTTTTTATAGTCATTTTTATTTTGTAAAATCCACTGATGGAACTTCTTTTGCACCCTCTGTTGCTTTATAAAGCGGTTTTTCTTGAAAACCAAATGAAGATGCAATAATATTTATGGGAAATACTCTTCTTTTAGTATTATAATTTGTTACAGCTGTATTATAATCTTGCCTAGCTACTGCAATCCTATTTTCTGTTCCCTCTAATTGAATTGACAGATCTCTAAAATTTTGGTTTGATTTTAAATCAGGATAATTTTCAGCTATTACTAGTAATCTTGAGAGAGCACCAGAAAGTTCGCCATCTGCATTAGCTTGGTCCTGCACATTGGAAGCGCCAGCTAATTTACTTCTTGCATTAGCTATATCTGTAAAGATAGTTTTTTCTTGCGTAGCATACCCTTTAACAGTATTAACTAAGTTGGGAATTAAATCAGATCTTCTTTGTAATTGTGTATCTATATTAGAAGCTGCTGAATTTACAGTTTGTTCAAGGGAAACTAAACTGTTATAAGCACTTACCGGAATAGCTGAAATTATTAAAATTCCCAATATAATTATTGCAACTTTTGCACCTTTTTTCATAAATTAAACCTCCTTTTATCATTAAATTTATTGTGTGCAAAAATAATAGATTATATATGTGGATTTTATTTGCAATATAGCTACTTATGTCATTCAAGCTATAAATAAAACTAATAATGCTAAAATTAAATGAATGGAATTTAAATAAGGGATATTATAAATTATTAAAATATCCCTTTAAATTTAAAGTTAATCGTTGTAATATCAATAATAAGCTATAAAATAAAGAATGCAGCTGCAATTATAAAATATACAGCAAGAAGCTGCATACCTTCTAGCCAATTAGATTCGCCATCACTTGATACACGATTAGCTATTAACACAGCTACTATAAGAGCTATTAATTCAAATTCATTAAATATAATGCTCATTGGAGTAAAAAATAAACTTATAAATATTAATATTGGAGCTACAAATAATATTATCTGCAAACTAGAACCTATAGCTATTTCTAAAGCTACATCCATTTTATTCTTCATTGCCATAGCAACTCCTGTACTATGCTCAGCTGCATTTCCAATTATAGGAATTATGATGATTCCTACAAAAAACTCACTAAGTCCTAAAGTTTTTGTTACAGATTCTATTCCGTTTACTAAGAATTCACTTTCAATAGCAATTAGCACTGTGGAAACTATTAAGATAAGTATTGCTTTTTTCAAGGACCATTTAGCGCTGCTACCGTCTTCTTCAAGATTAACAGTATAAATATCTTTATGAGTGAAAAAGGAAAATATTAAGCTAAATATGTATATAATAAACATTATTATCGCAACAACTATGCTTAAACCTTCATATCTTGTATTTAAAAGTGATTTGTCAACTGTATGGGTAAATAATGCTGGTACACATAAACCTACAACCGCAAATAGTAACATGCTTGAAGATACTTCAACTACTTTTTGGTTAAAAGTTTGAGTTTTATATCTTAATCCTCCAGCAAGCATACTAGCACCAAGTACTAATAAAATATTTCCTATGACAGCACCAGCTACAGAGGATTTAACTACTTCAAAAAGTCCTTGTTTTAGAGCAAAAAATGATATTATAAGTTCTGTAGCATTTCCAAATGTTCCATTTAGAAATCCACCAATTTTAGGACCAGAATAAAATGAAATTTCTTCAGTTCCTTCACCCATAAGTCCTGCTAATGGAACTATCGAAAGTGCTGCAAAAACAAACATTACCGTTGATGAAGCGTGTAGAAATTTAGCAATAAAGCTTATTGGTATAAAAATAAGCAAATACTTTAAAAAATTCAAAAATATCAACCTCCTTATATAGTTATTCACTTTTGTAAAATTATCAGTAATGATATTATGCTATAATACCCCAATAAATACAATATTATATTATTGTTCATATCTAAGTAATCATTTTTTGTAGAAATATAATTATTTTTACTTTTTAATTTATATGTTATATTAGAAATATAGCTATTTTATATGGAATATTATAAAATAGTTTATGAAATATAGAAGTTTTTATTTAAATTTTATAATTACAATTAAGGAGGAAGGACATACTATGTCAGTAAAAATGTTACATACTTGTATTAGAGTTAAAAATTTAGAGGAATCTTTAAAATTCTATATAGATGCTTTAGGCCTTATAGAAACTAGGAGAAAAGATTTTCCTGAACATAAATTTACCTTGGTTTATTTATCAAATGAAATTGATGGATATGAAATTGAATTAACTTATAATTATGATTCTAATGGATATGAAATAGGAAATGGATTTAGCCATACTGCAATAGGGGTAGATAATCTTGAAGAAATGAGAGAAAAACATATTAAATTGGGTTATGAAGTTACACCTTTAAAAGGATTGCCAGGAGAAAAACCAAAGTATTATTTTGTTGCTGATCCAGATGGATACAAAGTTGAAGTTATAAGACTTTAGTTTTGTAGGGGATGATTATATGGATAAGAAGAAGAATATTTATGTCGTCATTGGAGCATCTGTAGTAGTCATTCCATTTATTATATGTGTTGTAGCATTTTTTATATATAATAATGCTCATAAGCCACAAGATAAATTAATTGAATATGTTAACTTAATAAATGAGAAAAGTTATGACAAAATGTATGAGTTAACTGATGCTGGTACTAAGCAGAAAATTTCAAAAGATGATTTTATTGCTAGGAATAAAAATATATATGAAGGAATTCAAGCTAGCAACATTAAGGTTGATATAAAAAATGTTAGAAAAGAAAACGATGCTACAACAGTAGAGTTTGAAACTAGCATGGATACCTTATGTGGTAATTTAGAATTTTCAAATAATATAACTTTAACCAGAGAATTAGGTAAAGAATATAAAATACAGTGGGATTCAAAAGCTATATTTCCAGATTTAATGGATAATGATAAAGTAAAAATTAAAACTATAAAATCTAAAAGGGGAGATATTTTAGATAGGAATGGAGTGAAACTTGCAACAGATTCTGTTTCTTCAAATGTAGGAATTATTCCAGGTAATTTAGGCAATGACAAAGACACATCAATTAATGGTATTGCCAAATTATTAGAAGTTTCACCAGACTATATAAATAAGCAAATAAATGCATCATATGTTAAGCCAGATATGTTTATTCCGATAAAATCAATACCTTATGGTGATTCAAGAATTCCAAACTTACTTAAAATTTCTGGAGTTAAAATTAATGATAAGGATGCTAGGGTTTATCCATTAGGTGAACAGGTAGCACATCTAACTGGATACGTTCAAACTATAAATGCTGACGAACTCGATAAACATAAGGATCAAGAATATACTGAAAGTTCTATAATTGGTAAAGCGGGACTAGAAAAAACTTTTGAGGACAGCCTTAGGGGAATAGATGGGGCTGAAATTTATATTCAAAATAAAGACGGAGAAACAAAGAAGTCTCTTATAACTAAAGATGTTAAAAATGGTACTGATTTAAAATTAACAATTGATAGTAATATGCAAACTTTAATATATAATCAGCTTGGAAATGATAAAGGAGCTTCAGTGGCAATGAATCCCAACACTGGAGAAGTATTAGCATTAGTAAGCACTCCATCATATAATCCCAATGATTTTGTTTTGGGAATGTCTGATGATAAATGGAATAGCTTAAACAATGATCCCAATAAACCATTATATAATAGATTTCAAGCTGCAATTGTACCAGGTTCTTCCTTTAAACCTATTACCGCTGTAATTGGAGTAGATACTAAAAAGATAGATCCAAGTGCAGATAAAAATATTAAGGGGTTAAGTTGGAAGAAGAATAACAGCTGGGGAAATTATTCCGTTACTAGGGTAGAGGAATATGGAGGTCCTTCCAATCTTTTAAATGCTCTAGTATATTCGGACAATATTTATTTTGCTCAAGCAGCTCTAGATATAGGTAAAGACACTTTTAAGGATAAGTTAACTAGTTTTGGATTTGCGGATAAAATACCTTTTGAATATCCATTATTTAATTCACAATTTTCAAGTAGCAAAGACTTTAAGTCAGAGGTACAATTAGCTGATAGTGGATATGGACAAGCTGAGGTTTTAGTAAATCCAGTACATTTAGCGGCTTTATATACAATGTTTGAAAATAATGGGGATATATTAACTCCGACTTTAATATATCAGAGTACTCCTGAAAGCAAAGTGTGGAAATCAAATGCAGTATCAAAGGATTCTGCTAATGTAGTACTTCAAGATTTAATACAAGTAGTAGAAAATCCAGGTGGGACAGGTCATGCAGCTCTTACTAGTGGATTAACTATAGCAGGAAAAACAGGAACAGCAGAACTTAAAGCGTCACAAACAGATACTACTGGAACAGAAACAGGTTGGTTTGTAGGTACGACAACTAATAAAGCGCCTAATAATTTATTAGTTGTTATGATGGTAGAGGATGTTAAAAGCAGAGGTGGAAGTCATTATGTAGTTCCTAAGGTTAAAAAAGCATTAGAAACAGTAAAATAGATAAGTTGCATTCAAAACTTATGAGGTAACAACCGAAATTATATAAATGTTTAGGCACATGAAAATAAATAACAAGTCAAAAGTTGTCATGAATATTTTTCATCAGGCAAGAAGGTGAATTGCCCTCATAGCGGGCCTATTAGGTCAATTTGCCGACGTAGGATGATGAAAAATAGGCTGGCAAATGGACTTGTTATTTATTTGATTGTGCCTTATTTCATGGGACTATAAAAATTTCGCTGAAAGCACTAAATGTAAGGTTGCACCCACTTTAGCTTGTTCCGAATATTCATTCAGACAAGCTAAAGTGGAACAACCTTACATTAAGTGCTTTTAGCAGCTTATTTTTAAATGCCCATTGCATAAACATTTATATAATTTCTTTGTTTAAACATAATATTTAAGTATAGGATTTATAAATATATACTTCCGTAATTGGAATATGAAAGAAAATAGTAAGTCAATTATGTAATATAAATTTCAACTCGTACAAACTATAATTTACGTTCAAATATACTTATTTTATCTTTATTATGAAAATCATCTATAGAATGTATGTCGAGTTTTTCTAAAACTTCATCTAGTATTTTACTATGTACTGGTACTTTAATAGCGGAATTATAAGCAAAATCATCAGCTGCCTCTTTGCCTAATACTGTTGGAATAATTGCCTTTGGTCCTCCAACACACCCACCAATACAACCCATGCCTTCAAGAAAGTTTGCATCAACCTCACCTTTTAAAGCTTTATCAAGGAGCTCTTTACAATCCTTAACACCAGAAGCTTGAACTGCTTTAAAATGTTTTGCTTTTCTAGGGTATAGCTCTTCTATGGCATCACGAACTGCAATTGAAACACCACCGCTGCGTGCATATAGTCTTCCACCTCTTGAGGCATACTCTATAGAAGGAACACCTTTTAACTTATCTGGCTCTATATCTAAAGCATTGAAAATTTCATCAATTTCTTGAAAGGTTAATACAAAATCAACTGCATCATTCAAATCTTTTTCTTTAGCTTCTGCCTTTTTAGCAATACATGGGCCAATAAATGCCACTTTAACATCTTTGTTAAGTTTCTTAATCATACGGGCAGCCGCAACCATGGGAGAAACGGAAGGAGAGAGATCAGGAACAAGCTCCTTGTATACTTTTCTTAACATTCCAATCCAAATGGGGCAACAGCACGATGTAATCATTAAATCTTTAGGGCCATGTATGTGTTTATCAAATTCAACAGCTTCTTTTATTGATAATACATCAGCGGCAAAAGCAACTTCTATCATATCAGTAAAACCAATTTTTATAAATGCTTCACGTAACTGATCCAGACTTACGTTATTACCAAATTGGCCAATGATGGCAGGAGCAACGATTGCGAACACTTTTGTATTATTTTTAATTTGATCTAAGATAGGAATAAAGAATACTTTTTCCATTATTCGTCCATTTTTGCAGGAATCTATGCATATTCCACAATCAAGACAACGCTCCTTATCAATATAAGTCGTTTTTTCTTTTTTATCATAAAGAATAGCATTAAATGGACATGCTTCTTCACAACTGAATTTACCATTTTCATTCCTCGAGCAAGATTCAGGACAACTTTTGATTTTTTCAATTAATTTTGTGTTAACAGTATATTCTGTTATTGCTTTTTTTAAATTATAAGCATAATTATTATCAAATTCCATTGAGACCCCACATAATGATGTGATAATTGAAAAAGTTTCTTGTGGAGATTTTTCATGGCATACCATAATACGCGTAAGAGTTTCATCAAAATTGCCATCGTAATACGATTTAACTAATTCGTCAAATAAATCAGTATACTTATTATTCATTAAGACACCTCCAAATTACATACTAGTAAATATATATTAGTATATATATATTTATTGTTAATAATACTTAAATTTAAAAGAAGTTAAATAAAAATAAAAATATAGAAGGAAAATTAGATAAAATGTAGAATTAAATATATAACAAATTATTGTAAACGTATAGATAGATATGTTAAAAAGGAGATGTTGTAGTGTTTATATATATTTTAAATCTTTTAAATGATAGCTTAAGGAAGAACAATCTTTGTAGAGTACCAGCCTTTGAGATTATAAGTGATACAACTTACATTTCAAGAATAACTGATATTAAAAAAAATTTTGATTTTAATAATTTTAGTGACAGAATTATTAATGTTTTTGAAATATTCAACAAATATAAGTTGACATTAACAGATAGCATGGGAATTTTAAATAAACTCATACTAAATGCTAATTATTTATGGGTTTTAGAAAAAATTCACAATGAGATTTACATTAGTTCTAAAGATAAATTAGAGTTAGATTTAAGTTATATTGTACATAGTATTTTGCAAAAATATAGAATTGAAAAAATGATGGTGTGTTAAATTTCATGTATATCAGGCACATTCAAAAAAATAACAAGTCCATCTGCCAGAAAAGTTCCGTATTGCAGCATAGCTGCTCTTTTCTAATGTGCCTATTTTCCATCATACTGCGTCAGCAGATTGTCCTAATAGGCCCGCTATGAGATCAATCTGTTTCCTTGTATGATGAAAAATAATCATGGCATTTTGGACTTGTTATTTTCTTTCATGTGCCTAA
>JARLHR010000178.1 GCA_031292145.1 Clostridium sp.
AAAATAATAGACCAGTATGCTCGTCTATTTCGCGTCATACTGCGTCAGCAAATTGCGCTAATAGGCCCGCTATGAACGGAATTTACTTCCTTGTCTGACACAAAATATACGTCACATCTTTGGTCTATTATTTTCTTTCATGTGCCTAAGTCGAACATTTAAATTTCTTTTCTATAGAGTATATCTACTCAAATCATATGAATATTGGTGCACCTGTGCTAAACTTTTAGTGTATATCTGCACCAGAAATCACATACATTTGTGTGCAGCAGGCATTTGAAAATTTCGATACTAAAAGCAATTAGAGGAAGGTTGTTCCACTTTTGCTTGTCCAACCGAATGGTTGGAGCAAGCTGAAGTGGGCGCAACCTTCCTCTTAGTGCTTTCAGCGAAATTTTCATAGTCCTGTGAAACACAAATGTATTTGATTTCGGTTAGTTATCACATAAGTCTATTTTCCACCTTTATTTCCTTTAAGCATTTCCCCAATTGCAGCTATGCTTCCAAGAGATGATAATGTCTCATTTGGTAATATTAGCTTATTAGCTGGATTATTAGCCATTTCTTTAAGAGCTTCGACTTGTTTTAAAGCTATGACAGTTTCATTAGTTCCAGATTCAATGATAGCTTGGTTTACTTTTCTTATTGCCTCTGCTTCTGCAGCTGCTATTTCCTCTATAGCCTTTGCTTTACCTTCCGCTTCTAGCAATTGAGATTCTTTTAAACCTTCTGCCCTTCTTATATTTGCTTGCTTTTCCGCTTCTGCTGATAGTATTTTAGCTTGTTTTTCTCCTTCAGCTTTTTCTATTTGAGATTGTCTTAATCCTTCTGCTTGAAGAATCATAGCTCTTTTATCTCTTTCAGCCTTCATTTGCTTTTCCATTGCTTGCTGGATTTCAGCTGGTGGAACTATGTTTTTAATTTCTACTGAAAGTATTTTTATTCCATATGCATCAGTAACTTCATCAATGATACTTAAAAGATCTTGATTAATAGCATCTCTTCCTGATAAAATTTCATCTAATGACATATTACCCAATATATTCCTCATGTTAGTTGTAGCTGAATATACCTGATTGAAAGCTTTCTATATTATATACTGCATCTCTCGAATTTAATACCTTATAAAATATAACATTATCCACTAATATTTTAACATTATCTTTAGTTATAACTGATTGTGGCTCAACATCTAAAATTTGTTGTTTAGTAGAAATCCTTTTTCTAACAAAATCTACGAATGGGACAATAAAATGTAACCCTGGTTCTAATACTCTATGAAATTGTCCAAATCTTTCTACAACACATACATAACCTGTGTTTACAACTTTTATTGATGATAGTACTACTGCAAATATAAACAGTAAAATTATTCCCAAAACTATAATAACACCCATAATATTAATCCTCCTGAACCTTTTCTATTTTTAATTTAATTCCTTCTATTCCTGTAATAACGAACTTATCCCCTTCATGAATTGTATTGCCATCATTTACTACAGTCCAATATTCTCCATTAACCTTTACTTGCGCTTTGTCACCAATTTCCTTTTCGCTTGTCATAACTTTGCCAATATAGGTTTCTTCCATAAGTGGTATGCTTGTGTGTGCAACTTTAAATTTTTTCTTTAGTAGAGGATAGCCCACTACCAATGAAATTATATTTAATATAGAAAATACAATTATTTGCATTATTAATGGTAACCCTAAAACACCACATATTGCAGCCCCAACAGCTCCCACTGAGAATAACATAAAGCAAAAATTACTGGTTAAAACATCTATTGCAATTACACAAAAAGCAACAATTAACCAAAAGACAACCAATCCATTCATCTTCATCCCCCCTTAATAATGTACTAAATATTGTCAAACTTAGTATATTACTTTTAACTCAAATATAAAAGCATTACATGTAATAAATTTATTATACATCCATAAAAATATTTATTCAAGGTATTTTTTATTATTTAATGAGTTATTAAATACTACTTTTTTTGATTTTACTACATAATTATATTCTAATATGTTAGTATATAATTATTACTAATATAATAAAGTTATTTTTATGAGGAGTGATCACATGGATTTTATCAAAGTTGCTGCAGCTTGCCCTAAAACGAGGGTTGCAGATATTGACTATAATGTAGAAAATATTTTATTATGCATAAATGATGCAAATAAAGACGGAAATAAATTTATAGTTTTCCCTGAACTTTGCATTACCTCTTATACTTGTGGAGATTTATTTTTACAAGAATACTTAATTAATAAATCTTTAACTGGTATTAAACAAATATTAGATGCTACTAAGGATAATGATATTTTAATTGCTGTTGGTTCTCCCCTTCTTTATGGCAGCACTTTATATAATTGCGCATTTTTATTGTTTAAAGGAAATGTTCTAGGAATAGTACCAAAATCTTTCCTTCCAAATTATAGTGAGTTCTATGAAAAACGATGGTTTACGGAAGGGCTTTCTGTAGAGAATGAAAAAGTAGATTTACCTTTTCAACAAGACGTTGCCTTTGGTACAAACTTAATTTTCGCATCTGATGTTGCAAGTTTTGGAATTGAAATCTGCGAAGACTTATGGGTAGCAATTCCACCTAGTTCGTATCTTTCTCTTATGGGTGCTCATATAATTGGAAATCTTTCTGCCTCAAATGAGCTTGTAAGCAAAATGGATTATAGAAAAAGCCTTATTTCAAATCAAAGTGCTAGAACAATGTGTAGTTATATATATTCCTCTGCTGGAGTTCATGAATCTACTACTGATGTGTTATTTAGCGGTCATTTACTAATAAGTGAAAATGGTTCATTGTTAAAAGAAAATAATAGATTCCAACGAGAAAATGAAGTCATTTCTTCTATAGTTGATGTATTTAAATTAAAGGCTGAAAGGATGAAAAACCTTAGTTTTAGAGATTCATCTAAATTCATAAATAAAAAGCCTAATGTAATTAAATTTGAATTTAGTGATTTATCAGTTAAAGATTTCGATAGATTTATAGATAAACATCCTTTTGTACCTTCTTATGAAAAAGAAAGAGAAGTAAGATGTAAAGAAATATTTAATATTCAAGCTGCCAGCTTGGCTAAAAGATTAGAGCATACAAAATCTAAAAAAGCCGTAATAGGAATTTCAGGTGGATTAGACTCAACTCTTGCACTACTTGTAATAGTTAAAACTTTTGAATTACTTAATTTAGATAAGAAAAATATTGTAACTATAACTATGCCTGGCTTTGGTACTACTGATAGAACTTATAATAATGCTATTAATCTATGCAAAGAATTAGGTACTGATTTAAGAGAAATTAATATTGTTAAAGCATCTCTTCAACATTTTGAGGATATTGGTCATAATAAGGATATTCATGATGTTACTTATGAAAATGTTCAAGCAAGAGAAAGAACCCAAATTTTAATGGATCTTGCTAACAAAGAAAGGGGTCTTTTAATAGGTACTGGTGATTTATCAGAACTTGCTCTTGGCTGGTGTACTTATAATGGAGATCATATGTCAATGTATTCTGTAAATCCTTCTATTCCTAAAACGCTTGTTAGATATTTAGTACAATATGTAGCTCAAAATGAATCTACAGAAATTATCTGTGACATACTTATGGATATTTTAGATACACCAGTTAGTCCTGAACTATTACCTAAAGATGAGAATGGTGAAATAGCCCAAAAGACAGAAGATATTGTAGGTCCTTACGAACTTCATGATTTCTTCTTATATCATTTTATAAAACACGGCTCTGCAAAAGAAAGAATATATTTCTTAGCTAAAGCTGCATTTAAAGATGATTATTCTGAAGAAGAAATACAAAAATGGCTTGATAAATTTATGTTTAGATTCTTTACACAACAATTTAAAAGAAGTGCTCTTCCTGATGGCCCTAAGGTAGGAAGTATTTCCCTAAGCCCAAGAGGTGATTGGCGTATGCCATCTGACGCTGCACCCTGGAATTAAATGAATAATAAATAATTAATTATTCATTATTCATCATTCATCATTAATTTAAAAAACTTCCACTTTTTGCACTGAATTGTGGAATTTTTTTTTTAGTAGTGCTAAAATAGATGTTATTAATCAAACAACGGCAATAAGCCTATACAGATATGGAGGAATAGAAAATGGGGAAAAAGATAGATATCGATTGGAGTAAATTAGGATTTGATTATATAAAAACAGATCTTCGTTATATTTCAATTTGGAAAGATGGAAAATGGGATGAAGGAAAACTTACTGAAGACAATATGCTTCATATGAGCGAAGCTTCAACAGTTCTTCATTATGGTCAAAGTAGTTTTGAAGGTTTAAAAGCTTACAGAACTAAAGACGGAAAAGTACAATTGTTTAGACCAGACAGGAATGCTGCTCGTATGAATGAAAGCTGCGACAAACTTCTTATGCCGCATGTTCCTGAAGAAAAATTTATCGATGCTGTTATGCAAGTTGTAAAAGCTAATATAGATTATGTACCGCCATACGGTACTGGTGCTACTTTATATATAAGACCTGTTATCATGGGTGTTGGACACAATATCGGAGTTAAACCTGCTCCAGAATATATATTTACAGTATTCTGTATGCCAGTAGGACCTTATTTCTCTGGTGGATTAAAACCTTGTAGCTTCATTGTTCAAGATGAATTTGATAGAGCTGCACCTAATGGAACTGGTAAGCAAAAAGTTGGAGGTAACTATGCTGCATCGTTAGAAGCTCATGCTAAAGCAGTTGCAGATGGATATGCAGATTGTATTTACTTAGATCCAGCAACTCATACAAAAATTGATGAAGTTGGTGCTGCAAACTTTATTGGAATTACTAAAAACAATGAATTCGTTACGCCAAAATCGTCTTCAATTTTACCAAGTATAACTAAATATTCTTTATTACATATCGCTGAACATTATTTAAATATGCCAGTATATGAAAGAGAAGTTTTTGTTGATAAATTAGATGAATTTAAGGAAGCTGGTGCTTGTGGTACTGCCGCTGTAATAACACCAATCGGAGCTATTGACTATAATGGTAAGAGATATGTATTCCACAGTGAAACTGAAGTAGGTCCTACAATAAAAAAATTATATGACATTCTTTGCGGAATTCAACTTGGTGATGTTGAAGCTCCAGAAGGTTGGATATACGAAGTAAAATAATAAGTCACATAAAAAATAGAGATATTCAACACGTAATCTATACTTATGTGATAACTTAACGAAATCAAATACATTTGTGTTACACAGGACTATGAAAATTTCGCTGAAAGCACTAAATGGGAGCTTGCACCAACTTTAGCTTGCTCCAGCCAAACGGCTGGACAAGCTAAAGTTGAACAAGCTCCCATTAAGTGCTTTTAGCATCGAAATTTTCAAATGCCTGCTACACACAAATGTATTTGATTTCTAGTGCAGATATCCACCTAAAGCCTAGTAAATGTACATAAACATTTCAACAACAAGCTCAATGTACGTAATATTTTTCAAAATATATTATAATAATCTTAGCGTAAAACTATAGTCTAGTAACAAATAGTAATTTATGGTGAACAACAGTAAGTTTTTCTGAATATAATACTAAATTCACTAGGTATAAGAGTAGGAGTGGTAAAGTGAGAATTTTAAAATATCATTTGTTTCCAGAGGCATATGGCTCTAATGGAAAATTTGTGTCTAAAGAAGGTACTGTAAGTAATTTAATAATTGATACTGGAATGCTTTTAAATTTGGATGTGGATAAAGTAATTCCTAAACTTAATACATTAAATAAAATGTTTTTACAAGGTGAGTATCCTCGTGCTGGGGAGTGGGAACCTTTTGAAATCACACAAGAAGAATATCAAGGGTTAGTAAATCACTTATGTTCTTTACCTTTATCAAGACCATATAGAACTCTTGAGAATACATAATAGTTTGCTTTTAAATAATACGCAAATTTCTTAAAGCATGCAATAATAGTAAATTATTGTGAATTTTGTTAAATCTCTACAATATAAGGTGGATGTATAAAATGGATATAGGAACAATTTTAATTTTGTCACTGCTTCTATTTGTGATAATATATTTTTCAGTTAGGTTAGCAATTAATCCATTGTTAAACAAGACAGAAAAAATAATCACTGAAAATAATGATGTTGGATTAGTTAAGTTACGGGATATAGAAATATTAAGTGATGCTGAACTTGAGCAAGTAATAAAATTATATAAAAATAAAAGTGTTGAAAAAAAAGACTATGAGCAGTATCAAAAATATGAAAAAGTCTTAAATGAATTGAAGGAGATTGAATATTTATCTGTTGAACAATATTCAAGTAAGGTTAACAAACTTAAAAGGTATTTCAAAGTTGATTAGTATTTGATTTGTGCACATTTTTCTTATATTAAGCATTATAGTTAGACAATATCACCTGCAATTTTTTAAGTCTACATTTCAACATTATATAGATATCCAAATTTCATACTAGACCTATTACTGATAAAATATTCTAATAAAAAGTTATACTTAAAAGCATATACAAACAAAGAAATTAGAGATACATGTTTATGCAGCAAGCATTTGAAAATGAGCTGTCAAAAGCACTTAGCTGAAGGTTGTTCCACTTATGCTTGTCTAAATGAATATTTGGAGCAAGCATAAGTGGGTGCAACCTTCTGCTTAGTGCTTTCAGCGCAATTTTCATAGTCTTGCGAAATAAACATGTATCTAATTTCGGTTGATTGCGCTTAAGTCTATATTTCGTGTTGGATATCTATATTAAAACACAGCTTTTTATTTTTAAAAATACAAATTATACTTCTAAGTTTTTATAATTGTAATACGATAATATAAATAATAATTATTTTATAGAAACTAGAATAAAAAATATAAGGGGAGTGGTAATATGTCTAGTAGTAAAGTAACTTCTATCAACAAATATACTGTGGGTAATATTTCTAAGATTTCTACTAATACTTCCATAACCAAAAGACCATATGATAACACTTCTTTTTCTTCTGGCAAAAGAGATGAGAAATCTAAGTCTTTTAAAAATACTTTAAAATCATCAACTTCAAAAGAATCATCAGATGATAAAACTGATGATTTTGCTAGCTTACTTAGCAATGAACTAAATGATAGATTAATTTTAGATAGCAGAGAAACCTTAAGAGTTATTCATACAAATTTTGATAACACTCATTCAACTGAAACTAATTCTAATCCCAAAACTGATTCTCCTGAATTACACGCCAAGCTTAGAGACGCTATGAAAGTAGAAGTTGATACTTCTGAGATATATAAGAAACTCCAACTATTAAAGGCTATAAAAGCAGATTCTAATAAATAAAGCGAAGGTTGCCCCAAAGTTAATTTCTTCTTTAGGACAACCTTTGTTTATCTATACCGCTGCAAGTTCATGTAATTTTCTATATGCACCTTGTTTTTTAATCAATTCTTCATGAGTCCCCTTTTCCATTATTCCATTACTTCCAAGAACAATTATTTCATCCGCATTTTTAATTGTTGATAACCTATGTGCTACTACTATGGTAGTTCTTCCAGCGCACAATTTTTCTAATGATTCTTGAATTATACGTTCAGTTGCATTATCTAATGCAGATGTTGCTTCATCTAGTATTAATATTGGTGGGTTTTTAAGAAAAACTCTAGCAATTGAAATACGTTGTTTTTGACCTCCAGATAATTTTACTCCTCTTTCTCCAATATATGTATCATAACCTTCTGGTAACGTACTTATAAATTGATGAATATTAGCCATTTTAGCTGCCCTTATTAATTCTTCTTCCGTTGCATCAGCTTTTCCAAATAGGATATTATCTCTTATAGTTCCAGTAAATAAAAATACTTCCTGTTGAACTATTCCAATGTTCTCTCTAAGTGAATCTAATTTAATATCATAAATGCTATTGTTATCTATTAAAATATCTCCACTTTCAACTTCATAAAATCTTGGAATAAGATTGCAAAAAGTTGTCTTCCCACCACCGGAAGCTCCAACTAAAGCTAACATTTTACCTTTTTCAATTTTTGCCGATATATCATCTAATACTTTTTTCCCCTCATAGCTAAATACAACATTTCTAAACTCAATTTCTCCATGTACCTTATTTAATTCGATGGCATCTTTTTTATCACTTTCTTGTTCAGCATTCATAATTTCCATATATCTTTGAAACCCTGTTATTCCATTTTGGAATTGCTCCATAAAATCAATTAACTTCTTTATTGGAGTAATAAATGAGTTTATGTATAACATATAAGCCATATAATCTCCAATACTTATTAATCCAATAAAAGTGAATATACCTCCACCTATTAATCCTACATAATTAAGAATATCCATTCCAAATCCTGCTCCAGAAGAATATTCAGCCATCACTTTATATGCCTTCTCTCTTGCATTAATAAACTTTGCATTCCCCTTTTCAAACTTTTCCTCTTCAGCTTTGTGACTTACAAATGCCTTTGATATTTTTATTCCTGAAATGCTGTTTTCTAAATTAGCATTTACTAATCCTGTTTTAACTTTTGTATCAAAAAATGCTTTATTCATTTTATTTCTTTCAAATAAAGTAAACCATATTATAAAAGGTACAAATGCAAAAATCAATAATGTAAGTGATATATTTATGGTACATAATATTATAAATGATCCTATAAGCATAACAATAGAAATAAATAAATCTTCAGGGCCATGATGAGCAAGTTCTGAAATATCCATTAAATCATTGATAATTCTAGACATTATATCACCAGTCTTATTATTATCAAAAAAACTATTAGGTAATTTTTGAAGATGGGTAAATATATTTTTTCTCATATCCCCCTGCATTCTAACTCCAACAACATGTCCCCAATATTGCATGAAGTATCCACATGCAGCTTTTATAAAAAAGATGATTAACAATGTAATACCAAAAATAATAATTGTTCTAAATTCTCTATTAGGAATAGAGTTATTAATTAAGCTCCTTGTCATCATAGGATATACTAAATCACATAAAGATGCTATAAATGCAACAATTAAATCAAGTGTAAATAGCAACTTATACGGTTTGTAAAACGAAATAAACTTTTTTATCAATTAAATTCACCTTTCTTTCTCTATAATATGAATAAAACCTTGATAGCTTGTATATACTTTACTGTGATACATAATTTTCCAACTGTAAGGTGGTGATAAATTTTATGAGAAGATTGTTTTATGTTTTTAATTTTTCATTAGCAATACTATTACCCTTATTCTCATTTAATATAATATTGAGTAAATCCAATCCCGATCATTTTTTTCCTTTGATTTTTATATGCTTAGGCTTTTGTGATACATTCCTTGGCATAAACTTGCTAAATGCAGATAAAAAAGTTTTAAGTATTTCAAGTTTCATACTTGCAAGTTTTTTGTTCATTCTAGTTGGAGCCAAGCTATGCATATATAGTTAGTAACTATATTTACTTGTAGTATTATATCCTAATTGTATTAGTTAATAAACTCCCTTTTGCTTTGCTGCCAAAACAAAAACACTGCATCAAACTTACATTTGTGCAATGTTTTACTTAGGCACAACGAAAAATAATAGACCAATATGCTTGCCTGTTTCGTGCCATACTGCCTCAGTAAAGTCTACTAATATGCCTATATGAGCAGACTTTACTTCCTTGTTTTACACAAAATATTCAGCGCATCTTTGATCTATTATTTTTTCACCTTATTACTTAGAATTATATTTCTCAAAAATCTTATCAGCTACATTGTTATTCATTTCTTTTAGCTTATTTAAATAAAGAAATGTACTTCCTTGATATTCTTGTTCTTCCCCCAACAGAGCTATCTCATAGGAATTTCTTAATATACTTATTATACAGTTATCAAAGTGCTCTTCAGTACAGCTTTTACAGGCTTTTAAAGTTTCAACTATTCCATCAAGTAAAAATTCTCTTTCATATACTTTGAAATCTGTACTTGGTATCTCTTCTCTTCCATTTTCAACAAATGTAACCTTATTAATCATACAACTTTTTATACATTCTTTAGCATATGCAACAATGCATTTTTCTTTTTCACAACTTCCACATACTTCTTCTGATAAACAGCAGGGAGTTAATTTGTCTACTAACTTACTAAAGTTCACATCTTTAAATAAAACACTCATATAAAATCCCCTTATTCATACAATTTATTTTTAAATAATAATTATTATTTAAACTATACCTTATAATAGAAATTTTTTCAATATTTTATTTTTAGAGAATAGATCTAAATTCCATCTAATATTTTATCCTTATAATTTTCCAAATCACCATTAAACACCCCTGCTATTTCAACAGGTTTATTGTTGAATACAAATATATTTCCCCGGAAATATATTGCTTCATCTAAATCATGGGTAACTAATATTACCATTCTTTTTTCTTTTTTAAGTAAATTTTTAAATTCATCAATTATGGTATATTTCAATTTATAGTCCAATGATTTAAACGGCTCATCCATCAGAATTACCTTTGACGGTTTGCCAAATGCTCTTGCTATATTAACTCTTTGTCTCATTCCTCCGCTTAGTGCATTTGGAAACTTGTTTTTAATATCGTAAATACCAACTAAATTTAAAATCTCATCTACTTTAGCATCAATAACTGATTTATTATAATATTTCTTTAAAGTAATTTCTAAATTTTCTTTAACTGTAAGCCAATCTATTAATCTATCTTCTTGAAAAACATAGCTTATATCACTTAATGATATTCCATTTATTTCTCCACCTTGTATTTCTGTCAATCCTGCTATAATGTTCAAAAGAGTGCTTTTTCCGCACCCTGACTTTCCTACTATACAATTTATATTATCATCACAAAAGTTTATATTAAAATTTTTAAAAATCTCTTCATTTCCATAGGATTTATTTAAATTTCTAATATTTATATTCATTTATTCCACCTATATATTTTTTTGTATAATAATTTATTTATTATCTCTAAACCTAGCGATATAATAACAATAATTACAATCCAAGCAAAAATTCCGGGAGTATTAAAGTTCACTTTTTCTAATTGTATCTGAGATCCTATACCAAACTTTGGCTGACCATGCACTTCCCCAGCGATTACTACCTTAAACGTAAGGGAAAATGTTGATACGAAAATACTCATAAAATAAAACTTCATTACAGGAATATATACTTTTTTAATTTTATCAGTTAAACTCACTTCATATACTTTAGTCATTTCAAGTATCTTCTTATCTATTTGCAAAAGATTATTCCTTATTCCTTCATATAATATTGGCAATATTATTGCAAACCCAACAACAAAAGGAGTCTTTTCTTTATCAAACCAAACTAATGAAAGTACGACAAGTACCATTGTAGGAATTGTTTTTCCAAAGGAATTAATGGGTTCCATTAAATACTTAAAAAAGGGATACACAACTGAGAGTACCCCTAAAATCATTGATAAAACCAAAGCTGCCACATAACTTAAGAGAGTTCTATAAAAACTACTTAAAATTATCTGCCAGAAATTTTTACTATTAAAAATTTCTTTAGTAGCTTCAATTATTTGCTCTAATCTTGGTATATATATATCGTTATTTATTATTACAGCAATTAACTGCCATATTCCTATAAAAAATATACATGATAAGAAAGTATATATTTTACTTTTCCATGAATATTTCATCATCTGGTACCTTTCCTCCTATTGTCTTTGGATCAAATGCATTTAATTTTTCAAAATATATTTTATATTCTTTAGTACAATCTTTAATACCTACATATTTTAGATTTGATTTATCAACAGCCTTTATTACTATTGGCTTTTTAGCTGAAACTCCTATTTCTTCACAATAATCTCCTAGGGTTTCTTTATTGTTATTTGCCCACTTTTCCACTTCCTCAACCTGTTTTAATAGTTCATTTACAAATTCTTTATCATTTTCACATAATTCTTTTTTAACTATAATTGTTGATTGAGGATATCCATATTGTGAATTATTTATCTTTTTCCATTCTTCATTTAAATCTAACATTATATTAAACTTATCATTTTTACTTTGTACAGTAGATAAAGCTGGTTCTGGTATTACTGCATATTGGGTTTTTCCTGCTAAAATTATTGGAGCTAATTCATTTACTGTATTTACATAACTAAAATTAATATCTTTATCAATATCAATCCCTTTATCTTTAAGTATTGCTCTTGCAATTATATCAGGCGTTAATCCCTTTCCTATGTTATAAATTTCTTTCCCTTTTAAATCATTTATAGTTTGATTTTCATTGGTAGTTCCTATATAAAAGGATCCAAAACCTATAGTTCCTGCTATCTTATATTCTTGATTTTTATTATATACAGTAGCCGCTACATTTGAAGGTACAATTGCCACGTCTGGCTCACTCTTCATAACACTCGTAACTAAGCTGTCAGAACTCTGCTCAATAGTATAATTAATATCATATCCCGATTTAATTTCTGGCTTCTCTTTTATAAGCTTAGCTACTGCCATAGCTGTAAGTCCATCTGGTGTTACAAATTTTATATCCTTAGTTTCTGTACTTTGCTTCTTAGACTCATTTTGAGCTGCATTATTATTTCCACATCCCATAAATGTTAATATTGATAATACTATAACTAACAATAATGATAATTTCTTTTTCATTTTTAATTCCCCCTTTAAAAGCTCCGTTCCTTACCATTATAATAAATCAATTTTATTATTGTAATAGTAATTAATTAATATTTACTCTTACTTATAATATCATACTAAAAAAGAAATACCAAATTTAAGTTCCTTCATACATCAAAGAAGACATGTCTTAACCCTCTTAAAACATGTCCTAAATATATGATAATTGATTTATTAATATTCATAATACACTTTTATTTTATACTGCCTAATATAGATAAACAATTTCATATCAGGATAACATCCCAATGAGAAATTATACTTTTAAGCATATATAAACAAAGAAATGAGATACATGTTTATGAAGCAGGCATTTGAAAACGAGCTGTTAAAAGTACTTAAAGGATGGTTGTTCCAATTAAGCTTGTCACACTGAAAGTGGGAGCAAGCTCAATTGGGTGCAACCTTCCTTTTAGTACTTTCAGCGATATTTTCATAGCCCTGCGGAATAAACATGTATCTCATTTCGGTTAATTATGATAAAGTCTGGAATACATGTTGGCTATCTATATATATCAACAATCATGCCTTGTATTTCATCTATTGTTGATGCCATATTAATATTGTCTTTTTCATCCGAAAGAAGCCCCCTAGTCAATTCTTCCAGCTTTCCATCAATGGTATCAACAGTTATAAAATATTGAGTTTGCCAAAAGCTAATATCTTTTTTTGTTTCATACATAAATTTTAATATTGATTCTAAATATTCTTTTATCATTTTCTTATACATAATCACATCAACATAAGTTTTAGTAGTTACAAGCTTGCTCCCTCTTTTTTTGATATCATCTATCATTTTATTAAGCTGTTCTTCAGACTTTTTTTGTCTTTCTCTATTAAAGCTTCCAGAAAAATCTTTCTTTTCTGAAATAATTTTTCTTTCTGAAGTTATAGTTCCTCTTCTTACTCTTCCAATTTCCATATATTCACCTCTTTCTTAACTTAAGGTATACTGGTATTTAAAATTAATTATATCAAAATTCTACTTTTTTCTCTACTTATATTATGACATTGTACTATTTTAATTATGATTTTTTATGAATATTACCAATTTTTTTTTATGTTTACTATTATGGTTGAAACGATTACTTATCTATAATAAAATTTATTTTAATAAGGTATATTTCTTATGCCTTAATGAATTTATAGGAGGTAACAAATATGATAGTAAAATGTATTGATAATAATCTTTGTTCAACATTAACTTTAAATAAGGAATATGTGGTTATAGAGGAAGCACCTGAATATTATGTAATTCTTGATGACAAAAGTGAAGAAACAACTTGCAGAAAAACAAGATTTGAGGTTATTGAAGATGGTGGTTTAACTAAAAAGACAAAAGCTACTATTACAGAACTAAATTATCAAATAGAAAATAACTTTAAAGATATTAAGCAATTTTCAATCAGAAAAAATTCTAAAGGTGAAATCAAAGAAATATCAGTAAAATTCAAATACAACTAGCGATAACTACCGAAAACAGAAACATTTTTATTTCGTAGGGCTATGAAAATTTCGCTGGAAGGTTCTAAATGGCAGGTTATACCCATTTCTACTTGCTCCAAATGTAAAATTTGGACAAGTAGTAAATGGAACAACCTGCCATTAAGAACCTTCTGCAGCTCATTTTCAAATGCCTACTGCACAAAAATGTTTCTGTTTTCTAGTTCAGTTATGCTCTTAAGTTTCATGAACATAAAAATCCTGCGCCTTCCTCTAAGTGCTTTTAGCATCAAAATTTTCAAATGCCTATTACACACAGATGGTCTAATTTCTTTGTTTGTAGATATACCAAAGCATATAAAATTCGGACAAGTAATAAATAGGACAACTTCTACTGTTAGAAATCTGCAGCCATATTCTCTAGCAACCGAGCAACAGACTACCAGTTATTTCGGTAGGTTCTGGCATAAGTCTAGAGTACATGTTGGTTATCTATATCAATAAATTTACATTGTACTCCTCAAGCCAAATATTTACTTGAATTAGATAAGCAAGTAATTGTGGCCCTGTCATTAGTTGACCATACCATGGGGCTTTGTAGGATTCCCCTCTTGTTTCTATTATTTCTCTAACTGCCTTTTCATCAATAATATCATGAATTGGTGAGGATTTTTTATTTAAAATATCTGTTATCATCTTACATACAATATCTGTATAAATCGGATTATGAGTCTTAGGATATGGGCTCTTCTTTCTGTATATAATATCATTTGGTAATATTCCTTCAAATGCTGCTCTTAATAATCCTTTTTCTCTACCATTATATAATTTTATTTCTGCTGGTAAATTAAAAGCGTAATCTACTAATCTAATATCAGCAAACGGAACTCTTGCCTCTAATCCATTATACATACTAACCCTATCTTTTCTAGTAAGAAGCTGTACCATAAACCATTTTAAGTTTAGATACGATACTTCCCTCATTCTATAATCTCTCTTACTTTCACCATCAATATGAGGCACTTTACTCAAAGACTTCTTGTATTGTGTTCTAACTAATTCTTCTAATGGCATATTCTTTAAATCTCTATTAACTATAGCTTTTCTATCACTAACAAATCTTGACCATGGAAAAGTATCTAAATAGAACATTTCATCTCGTGTAAACCAAGGGTATCCTCCAAAGATTTCATCCGCACATTCTCCAGTAAGACCAACTACAAAATCTTTACGAATTTCTTTACAAAATAGAAGCATAGATGAATCAATATCTGCCATACCTGGTAAATCTCTTGAAATCACAGCATCTTTTAATGCCGCTGCTAAATCCGTATGATTTAAAATTACATTTCTGTGATCACTGTTTATAAACTTTGACATTTCTTCTGCCCAATATTCATCTGATGTAGGTTGAAATAATGATGCCTTAAAATATTTTTCATTATCTTCGTAATTTATAGAATAAGTAGTAAGCGTCTTTCCTTGCTTTCTAAATTCTTCTGCAGCTATCATTGAAATAATCGAAGAATCTAATCCACCTGATAGGAATGTACAAACTGGTACATCTCCAACTAATTGCCTTTTTACTGCATCTATTAACAATTCTCTTGCATGAACTATTGCTTCTTCTGGAGTTTCATGGAATTCCTTTGCTTCAACTGTCCAATATTCCCACTTTTTAATGCTGCCATCACCTGATATCAAGAGGCAATTTGCAGGTGCAACTTCTTTAATATTTTTAAACACTCCACTTCCTGGTATCGTAGCTGGTCCAAGTCCGAAAATTTCAGTTAGCCCTTCCATATCAATCTCTCTTTTAACCCTTGGATCCGCTAAAATAGTTTTTATCTCTGAGCCAAAAACAAGAGTATTATTATGCACAGTATAAAATAATGGCTTAACTCCCATTTGATCTCTTGCTAAAAAAACTTCTCTTTTATTCTCATCAAAAATACCAAAGGCAAAAATACCAATTAACTTATTAATGCATTCTTTTCCCCAACAAATGTAAGATGTAAGTAATACTTCAGTATCAGAATAAGAATCAAAGGTAAATCCTTCTTCTTTCAGTTCTTTTCTTAAATCTTCAGTATTGTATAATTCACCATTATAAACTAATGTATATTTCTTTCCTTGAAACATTTTAGTCATTGGTTGTATTCCACCCTTAGGGTCTACTACAATTAATCTTCTATGTCCTAACAAAACATTTGAAGAAATATAATAGCCTTTAGCATCTGGCCCTCTTTTCTCCAATGTTTTTATCATTTTCTCTAAAATTTCTTTATCTTGTACTATATTATCTTTAAAATTTACTAATCCTGCAATGCCGCACATTTCTTTCACCTCAAATAGTATTTATATTATTAAAATATGCACTGCTGAAAAAAGTGCGACAGCACAATCACGATCTTTTACACCTTTAAAAAAAGTGCGACAGCACAATCAAAAACTTCACACCACTAAAAAAGTGAGACAGCACAACCAAGATCTTTTACATTTATAAAAAAATGCAAAACTCTTGTTTAATTTTCATAATTTTAAACCTCTATTTTCTTTCATAAAATTAGAACAAGCAAATTATGAATACAATTTTTCATATATCACATACTACCTATATAATATTTAAAAGAGAGAAGGTACGATAATTTGAATGTCTCATCTAATTACCAAGAAAATATTCAGTTCATTCATTCGCATTTAGCGATAGATAAAAGTTTTGATATTGTTGAAAGACCATTTGTAGTTGGTGGAAAAAAATCTGTTTTATATTTTTTAAACGGATTTATTAAAGATAACATTATGGAAGATATATTAAAATCTTTTTTCAATATATCTCCTGAAACTATGAATTCATATAAGACAATAGATGATTTTATTAATAATGAGATTCATCATGTATCTGTTAAAGGTGAAACTGATTTAGATAAAGTTATATTATCATTATTAACTGGCCAAACGATAATGTTTGTTGAAGGATATCCTGCATTTGCAATTTTAGATTTGCGTACTTATCCTGGTGCAGATTCATCACAACCTGAAAAGGAACAAACCTTAAGAGGTGGAAGAGATGCCTTTATTGAGAAATTAGTATTTAATTGTGCTTTTCTTAGAAGAAGGATACGAGACCCCAGATTAGTCTGTGAAATACATCAAATTGGTGATGTATCAAAAACAGATGTCTGTCTTGCATATTTAGATGGGGTTGCAGATCCCAAAATACATGATTTAATAGTTGACAGCTTTTCAAAGGTAGATATAAAAGCTTTAACTCTTTGTGACCAAAGTTTAATTGATGTTATGTGTAAAAAAAATTGGCTGAATCCTTTTCCAAAGGTAAGATATACTGAAAGACCTGATGTAGCTGCTGCACATATAGTTGAAGGAAAAATAATAGTTATCGTTGATAATTCTCCAAATATTATAATGCTCCCAACTGGAATCTTCGATTTTATGCAGGATGTAAATGATTATTATTTTCCACTATTTACAGGGAATTACTTAAGAATTGTCCGAAACTTGGTAATGTTAGCAACTGTTATGCTGACTCCGTTATATTTACTTTATATAAATGGCAATGTATTTCTTCCTCCATTTTTTGATTTTTTAAAACCTCAGGACTACTTTGCCATCCCCATGTTATATCAATTTATACTCTTGGAATTTGCTATAGATGTGTTAAAATTGGCTGGATTAAATACTCCTAGCCCTCTTGGTAGTGCTATGTCTTTAATTGGAGGTTTAATCCTTGGTGAATATGCAATAAAAACAGGATGGTTTACTGCTCAGTCTATATTATATATGTCTATAGTAACTATTGGAGACTTTACTCAGCCTAGTATAGAAATGAATTTTGCGCTAAAATTCGTGAGAATGGTTTTATTAATACTCTGTGGATTTTTCGGTTTTTGGGGATTTATTGGCGGTATTGTAATTATGCTTATAGTCATGGGAAGTACAAAGACAATAGCAGGAGATAAATACTTCTACCCACTAATACCATTTAATTGGAAAAGACTAAAAAACTTACTATTTAGAACAAAAATATCAAACGATGTACAATAAAAATATAGAGAAACTCATTGAGAAGTTTATTTATTATATGTTAGTAAGTTTTTTTCACTCAATGAGAATGAATTTAATTAAGTAAGAGGTAAGAAGTAAAAAGTAAGAGTTAATGATGAAATCCCTAAAATGGATTTCTAAAAATATATTTTTTTGAAAAGCCTCAGGCTTTTCTTCCTTAACTCTTAACTCTTAACTCTTAACTCTTAACTCTTAACTCTTACCTATAAAAAAGCTTTTTCTTATATACAGTTATTACAAAAATTACAGGTTATAAGCAGAACCCTATAAAAGTCTAGTTCCTTCTTTATCTTGGGCAATTAATTTTTCTTTCATTAGCCCACCTAATGCCATCTTAAAATAATTTTTGCTTGTATTAAATTCTTTTTTTATATCCTCTGGAGATGACTTATCATTAAATGGCATAAATCCACCATTTTCTCTTAAGCATTTAAGTATTGTTTCACTTAATTCGCTTCTTGATTCTAACCTCTTCTTTCTTGTTGTTACTCCAATAGTTCCATCTTCGTAAATTCTTTTAACTCTTGCTTTTATTTCTTGGCCAGGATATATGTAATCAAAATGTTCATTTGCTAATATTAAACCTCTATATTCGCCATCTATTGCAACATTTAACGTTCCATTTTCACAAGTATCATAAACTATTGCATTCACTTCATCTGAAACATTATATTTCCCTTCTTCAGCAAGATCTAAATATGAATCTATTCTTGTAGTTCCAGCTAATCTATCAGTTTTATCTACATACATATAAAATAAATATTTTTTTCCTTCTTTAAGTTTAAAACTTTGTTCCCTTAGTGGAACAAATAGATCTCTCTCAAGTCCAAAGTTTACAAAAGCTCCAATATTATTTTGACTTACAACTTCTAAATAAGCTATTTTTCCGACTGTTAATAGTGGCTTTTTTAAAGTAGAAATTAATCTATCTTTTGAATCTCTATAGATAAATACTTCTAATTTATCTCCTTCTTTTATTTCATGACCTTTTGCTGCGCTGTTTGGTAGTAATACTTCATCCCCAAACCTATCTTCAAGATAATATCCAAACTCTACTTTTTTACTTACTTTTAAGTTACTATATTCACCTACTGATATCATTTTTTATTTCCTCCATTAATCTTAACGACCTTAATCTTTATATTTTTTGAATATTCTATTTCAAAGAAAATTTATCACATATGATTTTTATGTAAACCACATTTGTACTAAATTACTTAAATTCTTTGCTTAATTTTAAATAATGTAAACATGATTTTTTATTTTCTTCAATTTCTTCTTCTGTTAGTCTTCTTACTACTTTTGCAGGATTACCAAGAATTAGCACTCCATCTTCAAACTCCTTATTTTGAGTTATTAAACTTCCAGCTCCTATAATCGTATCATTTCCGATTTTAGCACCATTTAGTATTATAGCTCCCATTCCAACTAATACATTATTTTTAATATTGCACCCATGTATTATTGCACCATGTCCTATAGTGCATCCGTCTCCGATAATTACATTATTTCCATAATCAACATGTATTACACAATTTTCTTGAATATTTGTATTCTCACCTATAATTATAGGTGCTTCATCACCTCTTATGACTGCACCAAACCAAATATTTGTATTCTTTTTAAGAGTTACATCTCCAATGATTACTGCTGTTTCTGCAATATATAATTCATTATCTAGATTAGGCTTTTTACCTTTAACATTTTTTATCATTAACATCACTCCATCGGAATCCTAAAGTTATTTTAACATTACATTCAGTTGTTGTCATTATTTTGCTCATCTTAATAATAATATATATTATAAATAATTTTTTAGAGGTTATAATATTGGGCAAGAAAAATTCACCTGAAAATGCATTGAATATAGATGATCTTAACTTTTACTACGGAATTCCTCATGCACACTGTGGTTTTTCAACCGGATATGGCACTCCTGTTGAAGCTTTTAACTATGCAAGACATAATGGCCTTCATTTTCTAATTCTAACTGACCATAATAACTACCTTACAAAAAATGTACGAGTAAAAGACCATGAAATAAGTAAATGGGATGCAGCTAGATACTTGGCATCACGTTACACTAAAAAACATGAAAACTTTTTAGCATTAATAGGATTTGAAAGTAAAACCAATCCATTTGGAGATATTAATATAATAAATCCAAATAAATTCTTTACAGGTGTAGTAGATAATATGCAATTATTAGTTCTTTGGATGCTTAATAATCCTAACGCATTTATTTCAATTAATCATCCACATAAAAACATAAAAAGTTTAGAATATAATCCTATTTTAAATAAATTGATAACTTCAATAGAAGTTGGAAACGGCTCTGCTCCAAATAAATATCTAAGATATGAAAAATATTATTATCATTTACTTGATAGCAATTGGAAATTAGGTGCTATAAATGGTCAAGATAATCATAGGTTAAATTTTGGTGATGAGGAAAACTTGACATGTATAATTGCAAATGAACTCACAAGTACTTCATTAGTTAATGCTTTTAGAAATCGCCATACATACTCAACTGAATCTAGAACCTTAACTATGTACTTTACAATAAATAATAACTTCATGGGAGAAATAATTCCTTTAAAAAATGAGAATTTGCAATTTTTAATTTTTGCTAATGATCCATCTCATAAAATATTAGAAATTGATATTATTTCTGTTGGAGGAACCATAATAAAAAAAATAACTGCCTTAAACTTAAATAAAGTAAAATATCTGTATAATCATGAAGCCCATCAAAATGAACTCTGGTATATAGTAAAGGTCGTATTAGACAATAATAAAATTGCTATCAGTTCTCCTATTTTTAGAGATCGCAGCATCACTCTCACTTAAATTTCTTCAATTATGAGTTTAGGAATATGAAAGAAAATAGTAATTAAAATAACTCTAAAATATATTTTCTAATATTTTAGAGTTATTTCTAATTTAAAAGTTTTATGTTCTTTAGTTAGGGATCTTCAAAAAAAATAACTAATCATATTCTGGTCCCTTATTTATTTTTCTTTACTCTATTAGGTTTAGCTTTTGGCTTAATCATTATTTGTTTTTCTTTCTTTTTGGGTCCACCTGTTTGCATAATATCCATAAACCATAAGAAAAACAATACTACTAAAATTGAAAATACACTTGAAACATATAAATTTGAATTACCTATAAGCATCTGAGCCACAAATAACCCTATGGCTATAGCTAATGGAATCCACTTATTTATACGCACTTTACCAAATATAAATTTTTTACATAATGCATTTACTCCTAATATAACAGCACATATAACTACAAATATAAGAATTGTTTGTACAATATTCATTTTGCCACATATCCTCCTAAATAAAAATCTATATGGTTATAATAATTTATATATAAATTATTATCAAGCATTTCACTTATATATTTTTATTTTATTTATTTACTTTTTATTAAAATGTTAATGAAATTTATTAATATATCAATATTATAAAATTTATTTTTACACTTTTATAGTTTTATCTTTAAATTTTCTAATATATTTGATAAAATATAAAAAGTATAGTATATAAATAATATGAGGTGATATGATGACTTTAGTCCCAAACAACAATTTAGATGAACTAGATTTACAAATACTTGACTTATTAATTAAAGATTGCAGAACTCCTTATTTAGAGATTGCTCGAATATGTCATGTAAGTGGTGGTACTATTCACGTAAGAATGAAAAAAATGGAGGACATGGGAATAATAAAAGGTTCTAGGATAATCTTAAATATGCCTAAATTAGGATATGATGTATGTTGCCTTGTTGGAATATATGTTGATAAAACCTCTTCTTTTAACTCTGTATTTGATAAAATGTCAAATATAAAAGAAGTTGTGGAATTACATTTAACTACTGGTAACTATTCCATGTTTGCTAAAATAGTTTGCACTACTATCTCTGATTTGCAAGATGTATTACTTAATAAAATAAATAATATTGATGGTGTACAAAGAACTGATACTTTTCTTTCTCTATCTCAACCTATTGATAGAAACATTTCATTATAAAAAATTACTTAATTCGAATAAAAACATAATTTCCAATACATACTAAGTATATATTGCATAAAGGAGTGTGTTTTTATGAAACTTTTAAATACGATTTCACTTATATTAATTATTATTGGAGGAATAAATTGGGGACTAGTCGGTTTCTTTCAATTTAATTTAGTTGATTTTGTTTTAGGAAGCTTTTCACTATTATCAAAAATTGTTTATTGTTTAGTGGGAATTGCTAGTATATACTCTATTTCTTTTTTTATTAAAGAAATAGCTTACTAATGCTTGGATTACATTTATTAATTATTTCTTAAATATTTTATAAGAAACTTTTAATTTAAAATTAATGTTATTAATCGTATTTTGATATATAATAAGTTAATAATACTAATTATTTATTATAGGAGGTAAGTTTATCCTTGCGAACGATGTTAGATTTTAATTTTTATAATTTAATATATTTCTTTGCATTTTACTCTTTTAGTGGTTGGTGCCTTGAAGTTCTATATTATTTTAAAAATGAGCGTAGATTTGTTAATAGAGGTTTCTTGCATGGACCTTTTTGTCCCATATATGGATTTGGAGTTGTATTTCTTGTAACTTTTTTTGATGCCTATAAAGATAACATACTTTTATTATTTTTCTTAGGATTTTTCTTCACTTCAGTCTTAGAATATTTTACTGGACTTTTTCTTGAAAAAACATTCAAGAGCAAATGGTGGGATTATACTGATGATCCATTTAATATTCAAGGATATGTTTGCCTGCCTTATTCATTACTTTGGGGTGCTGGCGAAGTTATAATAGTTAACATAGTACATCCTGCTATCATAAATGTAGTTGAAAATATCCCCCATACTTTTGGTGAGATATTCATTTCAATGATCATTATTTATTTAATTATTGATTTTACATTAACTATTGCTTCACTGATGCAATTTGATAAATTTTCATATGGCTTTCAATTTGCACCTGCAAATTTCTTATTTGACAAGCCTTATGTACTATTGGGTTTAACAAAAGAAAGGACAATTGATAAAATTAAAACTTTTGAATCTATACTTAACAAATTTAAATTCAATTTAAATAATAGAAATCCAAAGTATAATTTTTCAAACCTTCAATTAAATCATATTATAAAAGTTATAAAGGAAAAAATTAAAAGAGATTAAGGTAAACTACTTACCATAATCTCTTTTATTTTAACCTATTTCATCTTTTTTATCTCATCAAATAATTCTATAGCGGCATTTCTTGGCCCATTCTTTTCTTGCCCCTTTAATCCTAAACAAGTTTTAATCTGTCCTACTTTAACTTGTCCTTTTTCAAACATTTCTTTAAAATACTTCTCAATAATTACATTTGTTTCAGCTTGTTTTTGGGCTGGTCCAAAAGGATTTGCAAAAAAAGACTCCACCAATCCCTTTTCTGTAGTTGTTCCTTTGGCCATTCTAGCGCCTGCTTTAAACACCTTTATTGCTTCTTCTGGAGTTTCAAAGTAATTTAAATATTTTTCTCCCTCTCCAACTCCATCATAATTATTAGCATAAAAGAAGAAGTCTACTGGATGTCCCTTTGATATTTCTTTATAAGATGCTACTGGTACAACTAATCTTGCATTTACCTTATCTGGATTCATGAATATACTTCTATCCATTTCTTTAAAGGCATATCCTTGATCTAAATCATCCAATCTAACAAAAGCTCCTATTTCAGTTCCGTATCCATTGATAACACCATCTTCTAACTTAAATGTACCCATATCATCAAAAATAATAGTCATATCTGAAATATAGTCTTCACTTAACCCTCTAAACGCTTCTAAGCTTTCTGATTTTCCAGCACCACTATCTCCCATTATAACAACATTTGCTTCATCTCCACTTTTTAAAACAATATTTACCATAGATCCATGTATTGGTAAATAGCCTCTTTTTATCATAATTAAATTATAAAGAGTTAATGTCATTTTTTTAATATAGCCAAAATAGTCAATCTTTTCTGAATGGCTTACATATCCAAGCATTATTTCATTTTGATTATCATCAAAGAATACTGTCTTTAATTCATCATCCTCATCATCTTTAGCACCAAAAACATAAATAATATCTGGCTTCCTTCCTCTTGTTTCTTCACTTCTCGCCATTTCAAACAAGTTACATAAAGTTATTCCATGCTCCATAAAATCCCTATGAAAATATATAAATGTAAGCAGGCCTCCTATTTTAGCAGGATAGCAGAACCAATGTTCTTTATTTATTTGAGCATATTTTAATGGATTATAGTTTATTTCTGCAAACATACCATCCCTAGTATTCTTTTTAGGATAAGTAATAAATGGCGTTTCCAATAGAATGTGATCTATAAACGGAATTTCCTCCAGTTGCTCGTAACCATCAGGAGCCACCCATTGCATTTCATGAATCATAATACAAGCATTTCCCCCAGCTGGTATTTGTCTATATACTTTTGGCTGATATCCAACAACATGCATTTCAATTTTTCTGTACAATTTTAAGATCAATGTAGAAAAATTAGCATTCGCTTCTGTAAAGCTAACTGCTGCAAGACCTTGTTGAATCTTATATCTATGAACTATAGTATATCTTTCAAGTCTTCTCCAAAATAAATATAAATCTTCTATAAATGCTATAAATTTATCCCTATCTTCTAATAATTTAAAATATGATTTGCTGATTTCGATAACTTCTTCGACACTCATAACTGTTAAATATTTTATTACCATAGTTAAATCTCGTCTAATATCTATAAGACTATCTGTTTCTAATGTCTGATTTAAATATCTGTATACTAGCGAATTTTTCTTTTTAGCTCTTCTTAAATAAACTTCTAAAATTCGCCTAAATCCATCACTTTCTAATATGGATTCGAAGCTATTGCAGTATTTTGCTGTAAAGTTTATCATTACTTTATCATTACTCATAGAAAATTCTTTTTTCATTCCATTGCCCCCTATATGAAGTTTTACCACTATAAATATTGCATTTTTATTTTAAATTCCACATATTTAATTAATTATAACATATTTTTTGCAATATTCAATCATTCTTTTTTGCAATTATTATATGTTTAATAAACAATTAGTTGTTTATATTTTAAACTACTCTTTGCTTTATTATCTGTAATAGATAGTTTAGATGTGATATACTTATTTTACCATATATACTCAATAAAATTACAATTTGTGAATATTCATTACTAATATATAAAATTCATTCGTATTTAGCAAATATGGTTATCAAATAAATCAAACATAGAGTTTGGATATATACAATCTTATTTATAGATACGCCAAAAAATATTCCGTAGAATATAATTCAAATCATAAGGAGTAAACTTCTATTTATGAAAAAAACTTACTATATAAAAAAGATATATTTATTACTTTCCATAGCATTCTTTATATTTTCCATTTTCACAATTGGTTGTAATCCTTTTGTAGCTAATTCATCACAAAATATTAAACCTGATCCCAATATGATGTTGGTACATTATATAGATGTAGGGCAAGGAGATAGTATCCTCATTCAAGTGAACAATAAAAATCTTTTAATAGATTCAGGACCTAAATCTGATGAAAATAAACTCTTTAGTTATTTATCCAATCTGCATTTAGATAAATTAGACTATATAATTGCAACCCATCCTCATGATGATCACATTGGAAATATGGCTGAAGTGATAAAAAAATATGATGTTTCAAGATTTTATGCTCCAAAGGTTGAATCTACAACAAAAACTTTTGAGAAAATGGTTGATGCATTAAAAGGTAAGAATTTAAAAATAAATGTAATAAAGAAAGGTACAAATTCTATTGATTTAGGTGAAAATACTAAGATCACTGTCTTCTCCCCTTCTAAGGCTTCTTATGAAGATATAAACAACTATTCACCTGTTATAAAAATAGAATATGGCAACACCTCGTTTTTGTTTACTGGAGATGCTCAGGCAGACGTAGAAAAAGATATACTCTCTACTAATGAAGATATTAGAGCAGATGTCTTAAAGATTGGTCATCATGGATCATCAACTTCTACCAGTATGAATTTTCTTAGCAAAGTAAATCCATCTATATCAGTAATTTCTGTAGGTAAAGATAATATTTATAATCACCCTAATGAAAATACTATTAAGCATCTAAATGAAAAAAATATAACAATATATAGAACCGATCAAGATGGAACAATACTTCTTTGTTCTGATGGCTCTAAAATTACTAGGAAATAAATACTCGCGTGTAATCAACCGAAATTAGATACATGTTTATTTCGGTAGATTATCGCATAAGTCTAAGTTATATGTTGTTTATCTATATATGTGCTTTAAACTATTAATTTCTTTCTGTTTTTGCTTCTCATTAATAGAACAAATACGATTGCGATAACAGCTGCAACAGCTGTTACAGCTAATGTATAATCAATTGCATCTAAATATGCTTGTTTATATACTAGTTGGGTAATTGCAGTTATTGTCCCCCCAGTTGCATCGCCTTGTGAATATCCATCTTGCATATATAATGCTTGAATTTTATTGGCAGCTTCACTAGCAGCTAAATTAAATGATGTAACTTGATCTGATAACCTATTATAATTCAAATTAACTCTGCCTTGTATTACAGTTGTTGTAATTGTTATACTTAATGAACCTGCAATTTGTTTAATTGTATTATTTAGCGCCGATGCTTTTCCTGCTAATTTAGGATCAACAATAGCATTCATCCCTGCTGTTGTTACAGGCATCATCGAAAGTCCAATTCCTATATTTCGTATTGTCATTACTACCTCTATATAAAGTTTGGTTGTATCCATATTAATACAAGTCAATTTATATGAACTTACAATTAATATAAGTATTCCAATGGTAGCTGGGATTTTTGCACCAATCTTATCAAATATTTTACCGCTAATAGGCATTATAAGTGCCGATGCCATAGCAGATGGTAATAAAATCATTCCTGTTTTTATCGGTGTATAATTCCTCATATTTTGTAAAAATAAAGGCATTATATACATTACAGCCATTAATACAGAAAACAGTAAGCATTGTATAATTTGGCTTATAGTAAATTCAAAATTCTTTAAAACACGTAATTCTATTAGTGGATCTTCAATACTAAGTTCATTTATTATAAATAATATCATTCCAAAAACTCCAACTGTTAATAAAAGAGGATTTTTTATATCGCCCCAATCTATTGTAGAACCTTCACCTAAAACATATAAAATACTAACTATAGATATAGTAGAAGTTATAAAGCCTATATAATCAAATTTAGCAACTGATTTTTTTCGAGTATCTCGAAGGCATATTAATGCCATAAATGTTCCTAATATACCTATAGGAACATTTATATAAAATATTATTCTCCAATCTAATTTTTCAAGAATATATCCTCCAAGAGTTGGTCCTATGGCTGGAGCAGCTAAAACTGCAATCCCCCAAAATCCCACTGCAGTACCAAGTGTCTCCTTTGAAAATGTTCGCATCATCATAGTCATACCAATAGGCATTATCATCCCACCGCCTATAGCTTGTATAATACGAAATGCTATCATAGCTCCATTACTCCAAGCCATTCCACATAAAAATGACCCTGCAGTAAAAGTGATAAGCGCAAATATAAACATTTTTTTTAATCCAAATACATCTCCTAAATATCCAGTTAGTGGTACTATCGCACCTAATGTAAGAGTATAAGCCGTTAATACCCACTTTACATCATCTAGCGAGACTCCAAATACTGACATTATTTTAGGAACAGCAATATTAGCAATACTAGTATCTAGTGCAGACATAAAAGAACCTATTACAATTACTAAAAGAATCAGCCACTTAGATAAATCTTTTTTCTCTTTTTCGGCCATTATGCATACCTCCATTACTTAACGTGAATTTTAACTATAGCATTAGTACCAGGTAGTAATTGAGGATTAATCTTATCAAGTTCAATTTTGACAGGCACCCTTTGCACTACTTTAGTAAATGTGCCACTAGTTGATGTTGGAAGAAGTGAAAAAGTAGAATTTGAAGCCTTACCAACATATTTCACTTTACCTGTAAATGACTTTCCTTCAATTTCATCTATTGTAATATCCACAGCTTGTCCTTGTTTTACTTTTCCTAATTTAGTTTCTTCTATATTTGCACTAATATAGAGCTTTTGTGGATCAACAATCATTGCAAGGGATTGTCCTGCTGCTTCAATTTCTCCTTCATTACCAATTTTTTTAATAACAATTCCACTGATTGGTGCTCTTATTATAGATTGATCTACATTAGCATCTGGAAGGCTTCCCATTTCTTGTCTTCCCAAGATTTCATCTTGAGATACATTATCTCCTTCCTCTACATTAAATTCGAGAAGTTTTCCTGAAATCTGCGGACTTACTTTAATTAAATCTCCTGTAACTCTTGCATCATCCGTAGAAACAAAGTAATTATTATCATACCAATAATAAAATCCTATTCCACCAAGTGCTCCAATCATTACTATTAATATAACGCTCATTACTATTTTACGCTTTTTACTCATATGATTTTTCACCCCTTACTATCTAATTCCTATTTCAGCAAACATTCCAGGCTTTAGAAGCGGATCTTTATCTTTGAACTTAACCTTTACAAGAACATTTTTATTTTTTGAATCTACCGCTGAATCTATTACTGATATTTCTCCTTCAAACTCCTTATCTGGTATTTCAGATATTTTAATTACAACTTTTTGATTAACAGATATTTTATTAATATACGTAGAAGGTATATACGCATTTATACTGATTGTATCTAAATTAGCAATTGAAAGCAGTGATGCTCCCGCTGCAGCTAGTTCACCATTATTAATATTCTTAGAAATAACTACTCCAGATATTGGAGATGTAATTATTCCATTTTGAAGCTGAACCTCAGCTGTATTTAAAGCTGCTTGCGCGCTCTTTACTTGTGCTTCTACAATTGCTATACTCTCCGCACTTTCACCTTTGTTTAACATATCCAAAGCTGCTTGCGCTGATTTGTATGTAGATTCTGCTACAGTTACAGATGTCTCACTTTGATCAAGCTGAGACTTAGTAATTCCACCTGCATTAAAAACATCTTTATTTCTTTCATTACTAGCTTTAGCATTTTCACAGTTTGCCTTAGCACTTTCAAGGGCTGCTGTAGCCTGTTCTATCTGCTCAGGTCTTGACCCACTTTTAATTTTATTTAAGTTTGCTTGTGCTACATCCATACCTGCTTGTGCCTGATTAACTTGAGCCTCTAAATATTTTGAGTCTAGAGTAATTATAGTATCACCTTTATTTATTGTAGAACCAACATCTACACTTAAATTTGAAACTCTCGCATTAATTTTAGATGTTATAACTGCACTTTCATCTGCTTGAACTTTTCCTGACATAAAATAAATAATGCTATTTTCTTGAACGCCAGCGATTTCATCAACATTAGTACTAGTATTATCATTTTTATTATTACTACATCCATATATAGTTGAAATAACCATTAATGCTATAATCATTACTCGCATAATACTTTTTTTCATATTATTTTGCCCCCCTTTATTTCTTAAATGATTTATATTATTTTGAAAATGCAATCCAGGGCTTTTCAATTTCTTCCTTTAAAGTATTATATCTATCGATTGCACTTCTTAGTTGAATATTTAAATCTTCACTATTTGAAACTTGAGTGTCATAATCTATTTTAGTTATTAATCCATCATCATATTTTACCTTTGAAATTTTAAGTTCTTTATTATAAAGCATTATATTTTTCTTTAGAAAATTAATAGTATCTTCTGTAGTAAGAAGCATTGTATAAAAACTTCTTAACTGATCCTTAAATTGTTTCTTTGTTTCATCTAAATTAGTTTCCCCTTCATAAGCACCTAGCTTAGCATTTAAATATGCTAAACGTATTGACAGTTTATATGCATAAGTCTCTCTTTCTTGATAATAATTATCCATCTTAGTTTCATATTCTTCATAAGCTTTCAAATCTCCATCATTATTAAATACTGGCTTATCATCTGATGGTTTATCTGTTACATCTGGTACCTTATGATCGCTATCATTAAAAAAGTCTTTGTCTAATTTAATTATTTGCGTACTATATTTTAAATAATTTTCTATAGCATCATCAAAATGCTCATCAACTGAACCATCTATTTTAAATACATCATATTTTATATCTTCCTCTAGACTATACTTCGTCACATCTTTGCCTGTTAAAACTTTAAAGCTATACTGCGCATCTTTCAAAGTGTTCTCACTTGATTTAAGTTTATCTTCTAAATCTTCTATCTTAAGCGAATCTGCATCTAAATCCACTGAAGTTGCACTACCTATATCACTCCTTAATTGTGTAATATTAAGTTCTCTATTTTTAAGTTCTATATCATTTTTCGCCTTGTCTATTTTCATTTGATTCGTAACAATATCATTATAGGCGGTAGTAACTTTTTGTATTAGCTTATCTTCATCAAAATCTCTCTGCTGCTTACACTGCTTTAACTCAATGTCACGAGTATCTTTATCAAGATCTTTTTTATCGTCAGAAGTCTCAATTTCAAGCTTACCAACTAGCTGCGGATCATCATCAATCTTTTCATTAACATCATTAATCTTATCCTTATAATTTATTTTCTTCTCGTCAAGTGCCAATATCTCACTACTATTAATAGCTAGTTTTATAGAATCATCTAAAGTAAGAACTGGCTTCATATTTTCTTGATTTTTTATATTTGTGCTTGCACTAGCATTTTGTGTAATATCTGCTGCAAATGTTGGCATAGTACTTCCACTTATCACACTTACTCCTATTGCAAAAGCAATTATTCTATTTAAATTTTTTTTCAAAATTTCTCACCTCTTTGTTATACTTATTCTTTCTATATGCTATATGTTAGTTTAATTGAATATCATTTTCAATAATCAATGATACTCATCATTGTAAGTTATAAAACATTTTATATTATATTTGTTCGTTAACTTACAGATTCTTCAACATTGATTGATATTATGGAAATATTGTTGTATATTTTTATTAATGGTATTTCCATGTATTATATAATCTATCTAAATTCTGAGGTGGCTGCATGACTAAAAAAGTTGATTTACGTGTATTAAAAACACGCGAAAATATTAAAACTGCTTTCATTAATTTACTATTAATTAATGATTTTAAAGATATTACAATTCAAAATATTATAGATGAAGCTTTAATAGGCAGATCAACTTTCTATGATCATTATTGTGATAAATATGATTTACTTGAGCATTTAGTAAATGAAGTGTTAACTGATTTTAACTTTTTTATTAAAGAAAGGTTTAATCTAAGTTCTCGCGGCGATTTTATAAATTTTTTCTCGAGTATAATTGAGTACTATTCAAAACAACGAAATGTATTTTTAGCATTACTTAAAGTTCATACTGAATCTATTGATTTATATAATGGTTTATTAAATATATTAAAGGAAGGCTGTTCATCTTATTTAGATAATATAGAAATTAAAACCAAATTTAATATTCCTAAAGAATATTTTTGCCGCATATATGCCTCAACCGCAATGACTTCAATTCAGTGGTATATTGAAAATAATGAAGAATATACTACTCAATACTTTATGGAATCATTTAATACATTAAAAATGCTATTCTCTGAATTACTTTAGGCACAATCAAGAAAATAACCCTAAGTAATACTATCTTCATATTACTTAGGGTTATTCTACTAATTTAAATTATCTTCTAATTCTTCTTTTGTGTCATCATCTTCAACTTCTTCTATTTCCTCTATTTCTTCTTCCAACTGTTCATCATTCATGCTGTCTTCAAAAATATATTTTTTCCAGTTAACATATATATAATATAAATTTATAACATCTTGCTCATTATATAGAAGAATTTTTTCTATTTTTTCTTCTGGCATCCTTTTGAAATAACCTTTGTCCTTCATAACTTTATGAAAAGTTTTAGCTAGATTAGACCCACTAATGACTTCCCCTTCTCTAAAAATTTGAAAAACTTTTTCTAGTTTTTTTAAGCCTATAGATAATTTCTTATATTTTTCATATTCCTTTTGAATATCAATAGAAGCAAATTCTTCATCAAAATTATAATATATACTATTTTCTTTAAAAAGATAATTTATAACTGTAAAATCATTATTACCTGAAAAAGTGATTATTGCTTTTTTTCCTTTTTCTTTCATTTTGATAAAATATTCCTTAGCTAGATACAATATATTTATTGCCTCATCTCTGTCTTCAATCATATATTGTGTAACCAGGATATTGTTATTTTTCTTATCATATTCACACGCCCCAAATACTCCAATACATTTAGGCTTTTTATAAACGTAGTGTTCAAGATCAAAGAATATAATTTCTTCTGGAGCGTATTCTTTTCCTTCAGATTTCATCATATATTCCTCTATATATTCTTCTACCCTAACCCTATTTTCACGAATAATCACAGTATCACTCTTTCCTATAAGAATTGTATATCCTCAATATCCAAGTTGTATATTACATCTTTTCTTTCAACAACCACATTAACTTTTTTTATTAATTCTCTATCTTTTAAAACCTTTTGTAAAAGTTCCTTAGTTGGATTCATACAATATGGATGTTTTACATTTCTAAACATAGTATAATCTCCTGCTGTATCACCATATGCATAACTTTCATTTAAATCAATATTATACTTTTTTGACAAGCCATTTATAGCCTTCTTTTTACTTTTGCTATCCCACATAGGAACTACTTCCCCTGTATATATATTATTATTATCTATAATATATTTTGCACCTATGTAATCAGTAAATCCATATTTCATTGCCATCTCTCTAACAAGTTCTGAAGGCGAACCAGATATTATGATTAAAATATGCCCATTAGCCTGATGCCATTTTATTCTATCCCTTGTAAAAGTATATACTCTATCACCCTTTTGTTCTACAACTTTTTTCGCTATATAATCCATTTGATACTTTTGTAATCCTTTAATCGACTCAACATATATATCTATCATTTTTAAAAGATAATTATCATAATCACCTTGTCTCTTATCCCATTTCATAAAATATGGTCTTAAATCATTATACCATCTTTCAGACCCTATAATCTCATATTTAACCATTTTTTTAAATACTTCTGTTATTAATCCTTCTCTGTATAATGTTCCATCTAAATCAAAAAAAGCTCCTATATTTGACACCATCTCACATCCTTTTTACTTATTTTATTATACTTTACTTTTACATTTTGGAAAAGCTTATGCAAATATAAAATTATTCTAAAAAATGAATAATTAATTCATCTGCCTCATACTTTCATATATGCATAAAAACACTATTAATACTTGTATATTAATAGTGTTGTTTAAATTATTTCCCCTTATTCTATAAAAGTTGAAATTTCACTTATATTCTTTCTTACTTTCTTTCGTATATCACTATTTTCAGGATATCCTATAGCTACTACTAACCTAATTCTTTTTAATTTATTAACATTTAGAAGCTTTTTAAGTTCCTTTTCATTGAACCATCCTAAAATGCATGTACCAAGTTCTTGCTCAGTTGCAGCCAGACATATATGTTCTGTTGCAATTCCTAAATCAACAGATCTATAATCTTGTTGCTTCATTAAAGCGCCCGCACGTGAAGTTAAATTTCCACTTTCCTCTATAACAACAATAAATGCTTGACACTCAGTCGTAAATTTATTCATAACTTTATCTTGCAGGCAAAGTGCAACTTTAGCTGATAATTCTTTATTATTTACTACAATAAAGTTCCACGGTTGACTATTACATGCAGATGGTGCTACCTGCGCTGCCTCAATACATTTAATTAATTTTTCTTTTTCGACCGGCTTATCTAAATACTTTCTACAACTCTGACGTCTATTTATTAATTCAAAAAAATCTTCCATAAAAATTCTCCTTATTTTCTCATCTTTTCTGCTATTGTCTGTACTTCTACATTGTTTCTATAACATCTACTCCAAGTAAATATAATCCATTTTTTATTACTTGTAAACTTGCTTTAACTAAATTTAATCTAGTAGCTTTTAAAGTTTCATCTTCTAAATTTAATACTGAATGTGTATTGTAAAATTTGTTGAATCCTTTGGCAACCTCTATTACATATCTTGTTAGTATTGATGGCTCTAGCTTATCCAATGCCAAAGTTATTATATTATTGAAGTTAGCTATACTCTTTACTAATTCAAATTCTTCTTTTGAAGATAACTTGCTATAATCAACAGTTCCAGTACAATCATTTCCTTTATTTAATATACTATTTCCTCTAGCATATGAATATTGTACATATGGACCTGTTTCTCCATCAAATGATAAAATTTCTTTCCAATCGAAAACAATATCTTTTTCCCTTGAATTTTTAAGGTAAGTGAATACTACCGCTCCAACACCAATCTTCTTTGCAACTTCTTCTTTATTTTCAAGTTCTGGGTTCTTTTCATTTATTACTTCCATAGTTTTTTCAACTGCTTCTCGAAGTAAATCATCAAGTAATACAATTGATCCATTTCTTGTTGAAAGTTTTCTATCTGCAAACTTAACTAATCCAAAACCTACATGTACACAATCTTTTGCCCATTCATGTCCTGAAAGTTCTAATACCTTAAATACTTGTTTGAAATGCAAGGCTTGTGGAGTTCCAACTACATACACACATTTATAAAAATTATAAATATTCTTTCTATATATAGCCGCTGCTAAGTCCCTGGCTGCATATATTGATGCTCCATCCCCCTTAAGCACTATGCATGGCGGCATATTGTAATCTTCTAACATAACAACTTGAGCACCATTACTTTCTACTAGAAGTCCTTTTTCTCTTAATTCATCAACAACAACTTTGATCTTGTCATTGTAGAATGCTTCACCAGACAACGAATCAAATTTAACCCCTAGAATATCATAAATTCTTTTAAATTCCTTTAAACTTAATTCTCTAAATTTAGTCCAAAGAGCTGAGGCTTTTTCATCACCAGTTTCTAATGCTTTAAAGTTTGCTCTTCCTTCATCTTCTAAAGTATGATCTTTTTCTGCTTCCTCATGAAACTTTACATATATTCTAAGCAGCTCATCAATTGGAGCCTTTTCTAAAGCTTCTTCATCTACCCATCTATCATAAGCTGATATAAGCTTGCCAAACTGAGTCCCCCAATCTCCTAAATAATTTAAGCCAACTGTATTATATCCTTGTTTTTCAAACATCTTATATAAGGTATTTCCTATAGCTGTCGTAAATAAATGTCCTACATGAAAAGGCTTAGCTATATTAGGTGAAGAATATTCAACACATACGGTTTTACCTTCACCTATATTTGATGCACCATAATTATTTCCATCTTCTAAGACTTTCTCAATTGTATTTTCTGCAAATACTCCTTTATCAACAAAAAAGTTAAGATATGGGCCTATATTTTCAATTTTTTCAAATTCTTTAGTAGACATAATGCTTTTTAATTCTTCTGCTATTATATTAGGGGCTTTTCTCATAACTTTTGATAGCTGAAAACACGGAAAAGCATAATCCCCCATTTCTGTTTTTGGTGGTATTTCAATTAAATTTTCTATAACCTTAACATCTAATTCAACATTAGCTTTTATTAATTCTGCAACTTTGTTTTTATAATTCATAAATATCCTTCTAATTTTATATTTTTAAATACAAAAAAATCCATCTCTCACAAACAAAGAGACGGATTGTCCGCGGTACCTTTTAATCCTAAAAAATGTGCATCACTAAAGAAGCAAATTTAAACAACGCGCCCACTATAATATTACTTGGTATTTGTATTATCCTTCCTCCAACATACAGGAGTAATAACATTATTAACATTTGATATTGGTAAAACTTATCTTGATATTTATAAAAAGTTTTTGGACTTAAATCTCTAAAAAGACTAAATCCATCTAGCGGTGGTATTGGTATCAAATTAAACAATCCTATACTCACATTAATTACTAGTACATATTGCAACATAGAATATAATACATTCGCTAATGCTTGTGGTAAAATTGCATATGCAAATCTCACATAAATACCCAAAACCACCGCCGTCACTATAGCAACTAGAAAATTTGCAATTGGCCCTGCTAAACTTACCTTTAAATCATCTTTATGATAATTTTTATATGCAGATGGATTAGTTTGCACTGGTTTTGCCCATCCAAATCCAAATAACAAAACTGCAATAAATCCCATTGGATCAATATGTGTGATTGGATTTAAGGTTAATCTTCCTTGAAATCTTGGAGTTTTATCTCCTAATTTATCGGCTACTAAGGCATGGGCATATTCATGAAATGTAAAAGCAATAAGCATTGCTGGAATCATTAATATCTTGTTCAATATAAAATTTGTATCAAATAATGAATTCATATTCTCCTCCTTTAGTTATACATGCTTTGTATTATACCATATTTCCACTTATTCATACACTTTTTTCATTTATACACTTAAAAAATAAATAAAGAGTATTCAATATAAAAAATTGAACACTCTTTATTAAGGCACAATGAAGAAAATAATAAATTAATATACTTATATATTAGGCACAATCAAATAAATAACAATTTCATTTGCCTAATTTTATTTGTCATTTAAATTCTTATAAGCTAATTTTCCATCATTATTCATAGTAGCAATAAAACCTTCTTTTATTTGAATAAGTTTTCCGTCATATTCAGTTTCCTTACCGGTCGTTAAATTCTTTACACTTCCTTTTAAGTTATCATTAACTAATATTTCACTTTCATTGCTGAAATATATATCATCGGAATTTACAACCGAGTCAAGGGTAACTTTCTTCCAAGTAGAGGTATCATCGCCAATTTTACCATAAGTTATACTTGATATCTTATCTCCATTAAGTTCGCCCATATAGATTACATCATTTCTATCAATTCCCAATAGAGTTAATTTCTTATTAGAGTTAAAATTCAATTGTTTGTTTGGATTTGTAACTAAGAATTTACTATTTACTGTATCTTCATAAATCAATCTATCTTCATGTGGTATTACTTGCATATTACCTAAAACATTAGCTTGAAGTGTAACTTTAGTTAATGTTCCATTTATATCTACTCGATAAACAACACTTTTTAAACCACCTTTATATATATCTAAATAATATACTCCTGTAATAGTCGATTCACTTACTTTTTTAACTTCCATGCCTTCCTGATAAGTACATATATCTTCATTATTTTCAGTTGTAGTTGCTTCAGATGAATCTTTAGGATTATATGTTACAAGCTGAATTTTATTTTCTCCATTCTTATTAACCTTTTTAACAAGAATAAGCCTATCTCTATCTGATAACCATTTATGATAAAGAATTTCTCCACCATTATCTGTCTTTATTTGATTACTAGTTCCTGTTTTTGTATCTTCAATATATACAGCTTTATTTTGACAATAAGTTAAATATGCACCATCATAAGATATGTTTATATTTTCTGCATCCTTTGGTATAGATGCGTTAACATCTTTTGTTTTATTTTTACTTAAATCTATCTTCTGACTTTTAAAATCTGATGTTTGCTTAAATACAAATCTATCTAAAACGTATAATCCCCCAACTTGTAATACTATAGATAATATTGCCCAAGCAATTATCCTCTTAAACATCTTCATATCTTGACCTCACCTTCTGTTTATTTAACAATAATTGCTGTTGGGATAGATCTCTCACCCATACTATATGATGGTGTATTAATAATGTCTCCGTCATAATACATTGTTGTTGATTTTCCGCCATCTAAATTCATTGCATTAACTGCGCCAAGCTTGTATATTACCTCTTGTGCTTCTTTTAATGTAGCTCCTAAACTACTTGCACCTCTACCATCTATAACCAAAAGAATTATTGAACCATCTCTGCATTGCCCTATAACAGTTCTTGGAGCTATTCCCCAGCCTCCATCTCCACTCATAGGAGTCATCTTTCCATTAATAACTAATGATGGTCCAAAACTTAAAGCTTCTTGAACTCCAAGTTCTTGAAGTTTTTCTACAGAATACTTACCTACAAGCATTACCCCTTCTTTATTTATAGCAAGCAAATCAGCTTCTTGATTTGCAGTTAAATCATTATATATA